>JBFGVE010000045.1:0-21135 GCA_041565275.1 Bacteroidia bacterium | reverse complement strand
CATAAATATCCCGGACCCACTGATTATCTTTGCCTTTATGCGCAAAGCATGGTACGGAATAAATGCCCTCATCGTACTGCTGTTCAACGGCTTGATAAGTCTGCTTCATGTCTTTGAGGTATTTCCCTACTTCCACACCCTTTTCTACGCCTTGTTCTGTCTGCTGCCTTTGCTGGTAGCCATTATTGGGATCGCTGAAAAGGATGAGAACAAGATTTTTGCCTGGATAGCTCTGGTCATTTCAGCCGCTCTGCTTTGCCACTGGCTTTTTGCACTTTTGATCCGTTCGCAAATCATTTAAGAAAACCATGAAATATTTGCTTTTTCTCTTTTTACTTATGGCCACTTTGGGGAGCTGTACATCTGGCACACCTCAAGGCTCCGAAAATACTTCTAAGAGTCCAGAGGCCAAAAAGTCATCTCCCCAAGTACGCCCCACCAGTCCTTTAGAGATAGCTAAGCCTCCTCTGGAGGTGACTGCGTTGGACGGATTGGAATGGATGATTGGAACCTGGAAACAAGAAGAATCCCAAACCCGGATCAGTTATGAAACCTGGGAAATGGTGACCAAAGACCGGTATGCAGGAACTTCCTGGACCATGCAAATGGGTGATACGATCTGGAAAGAAACCCTCGAAATCAAGATCGAAAACAACAATGCAGTCTACTATGCCACAGTTCCGGAAAACGACGGGCCAGTAGGATTTGCCATGACCAAAAATGAACCAAATAGAGTTGACTTTGAAAACCCAATGCATGATTTTCCCTGGAAGATATCTTATTGGAGGGGAGCTGATACTCTTCGTACGAGGATTGCCGGGTTTCGCAATGGAAAAGCTGCTTTCAATGATCTGGTGATGCTGAAGGTAAAGTAATTATTGATGTAGAAATTACCTGAACCGAAATACAAATGAAAACCATAGCGATCCTATGTGGTGGTAAATCTGCCGAACATGAGATTTCCCTTATCTCAGCCATGAATATCCTCCGCGCCCTGGACAGGGACTTATTTCAACCAATGGTCATTGGAATTGATCGGAAAGGGAGGTGGTTCCTCCAGGATGAGCAGAAATTTTTGGATCAAGAACCCGATCCCAAAAAGGTTGCCCTCACAGATCATGACCGGCCTTTGGCGGTTGTTCCCGGCGAATCAGCTCCTCACCTCATTGACCTGACCGACTATTCTCCACTCCCTGAACCGGAAGCAGTCTTTGCCATTCTGCATGGCCCCAATGGAGAAGATGGGACTATGCAGGGTTTGCTCCACCATCTCAACTGGGCTTTTGTCGGTCCGAATGTACTCGGCTCAGCGATATCAATGGATAAGGACGTTGCCAAGCGACTCCTTGATCAAGCGGGAATTCCCAACAGTCCCTTCCTCACTTTCAGAAGTTATGAAAGGGAACGGATCAACTTTCGAGAAGTCACAAGACATCTGCAACTCCCACTTTTCATCAAACCGGCTTGCATGGGCTCTTCGGTCGGAATTAGCAGGGTAACCCGGGAAGCCGAATTTGAGGAAGCTATTGATCTGGCATTCCGATTTGACCGCAAAATCCTCATCGAACAAGGGATTAATGGCAGGGAAATTGAATGTGCAGTGTTGGGGAATGAAAATCCAACTGGCTCACCCATAGGTGAAATTGTTCCTGTGAATGGCTTTTATGACTATGAAGCAAAGTACATTGACCCGAATGGAGCTGCATTGTTGATCCCGGCACCCAACTTGAGTGAATCCCTTGTCCAAAGGGTGAAAGAACTCGCAGTCCGTACCTTTAAAGTACTAGAATGTGAAGGCTGCGCCCGGGTAGACTTTTTCCTCACTGATAAAGGTGAATTGTATATCAACGAGGTGAATACACTGCCGGGGTTTACCAGTATCAGCATGTACCCCAGTCTTTGCCAGGCAGCCGGGATCAAGTACAGCGACCTGATCACGGAGTTGATCAATTTGGCTCTGGAACGAAAAGCAGAAATTGGGGAGCTGGTCACTAATATATAGAGCCGTATTCATCTCTGAATTAGGGATAGGGATACACCTCCAGTGCACTTCCAACCACATCCTTCGGTAGAGGAAACCAATCGGAGGTCACTCGATGCGTATCCGCATCTGGAATTGCTTCTTTCCCCCATCCGAAGGAGTATAATACAGATAAGATTGAGACTTTACTGCTTAACTTGCCTCCGAATGTCTTGGAAGTACCTGAATAATCCTGATCTGAGCCATCAACGCCTGGGCTTAATATTGGTGACCGGGATTGTGGTCGTTCAATACTGGGCCCAGTTGTTTAACCTTGGAGAAGTTTACGGAGGCGGGCGTATCTGGTCAGCATCATTGTTGTTTGGACCTCTTCTGGCCCTTATTTTCCCCTGGGTAGCTGCTCTGACCTATTATTATGGCAGGATAATTTCCCATGGACCTGAAAAGGTCAGTTTCAATTATAAGATGGCGTATGTATTTCTCACCTTTGCCTTCCGGCCTCTTCTTTGGTTTGGGTTTGTTCAACTCTTTGAACTCACCTTCTTTGGCGAGAACCCTTTTAGTGCAAAGTGGGACTTCTTCCTGGTTGTTAAAACTTTGCTGATCCTGGCGACACTGGTACTGTGGTTCTTCTATAGCCGAAAGCTGGAAAAAGGAAGAAAAGGATGGCCCATCTTTGCCTTGGTTTCACTCATATCAGGGTTAGGAATGGCAATTTTTCTTCTCCGGGGAATATTTAACCTCCCGATAGTTGCATAATATGATGGATGGTAACGAACAATTCGACGAAACCCCTAGCGAGACAGGAATTCCGATTCCACCAAACCGCTGGCTGGGAATGATCACCCGTCCTCTGGATATCCTGGAGTTCATCTTCAGGTGGCAACCGGAATTCGGGGTTCATAGGAATTTCATTTTCGCCGGTACCATGTTCGCCCTGGCGACCCGGTTGCCCGATTGGTTGGCCAAGGGATCGCATCCTATTGAAGTAATGATCGTTCTGCTGGCGGCTGGTCCCTTCGTGGGCTTATTAACGGGGTATATCTTTACGGCACTTGCTGCGTGGTTTGGGAAAATGCTGTGTACGGTTTCTGATAAAAGTCAGATGCGTACCGCAATCGCATGGAGCGGATATGTATTTGGACTGGCCTATGCCGTCTTCTGGGTGGCTTATTTGGCTTGTTATATCCTTCGCCCTGATCCAGTGGAGAGATATATCATCGGAACCTCTACAATCGGCTGGATCCCGCTGGTCCTGGGGGGCAGCTTCTTCCTCTTTGCCCTCTGGACTCGCTGGAGATCTATGGCTTACACATTGCAATCGCCTCTCCCCAAAGCAATTGTCTGCTGGATAGGTGCCTTCATCTTTTCTTATGTTCCGGTAGGAATCCTGATCCTGGCTTATTTCGGATTGTACACTAAAAGCCTGGAATGGATCATTTCCGGTTGATCTTTAAGGAGTTCAGGTGATAACTATAGCTGTTCCCATACAACTGAAAAAACCATGAGCACTCCCACTGAAATCCTTGACCACTACGCTGAACTGGTCGAAATAGAACGGCAAGAGGAGCGAGAGCAATTTCGCCAGCGATTTTTAGAAACTCCTTTGGAGGTACGCAAAGCGAAAGGCCTCACCTTGTATCCTGTTACCATAGAGGAAGTAAAGGTGGGACTGGGGGACCGGCTTTTGCTGGAACTGGGCAAGCCTGAGTCAGAAGAAGCATCTCCGGTATTCCAAGTCGGCAGGGTTGTTTCTCTCTGGTCAAATATCGAAAGTAAGAAAAAGCCATTCGTTACCGGTGTCATCACCAAATCGAGGGCCCAAGATATTGTGGTATCCCTTGACAAGGATGAATTGCCGGATTGGGCTGGTGATGGCAAACTAGGATTGGACCTGTATTACGATGAGCGAACCTTCAACGAAATGCAAAAGGCGCTCAAGGCAATGCGTGAAGCCAAAGGGAACCGGGTAGCTGAGTTGAGAGAGATCCTGTTTGGGGAAAATAAGCCTTACCTTGGATACGGTGGGAACACCTATACTTTACCGGGCTTGAATCCCTCTCAGAATGATGCCTTGAAAACGGTGCAATTGGCGAGGGATATCGGGATTATTCATGGTCCTCCCGGAACTGGAAAGACGCATACCCTTATTCATGCTATTGTGGAAAGTCTGAAAGAGGAAAACCAGGTGCTGGTGACAGCTCCTTCCAATCTGGCGGTTGACCTTTTAGTGGAGAAGTTGGCCCTTGCCGGAGTCAACGTAGTACGGATTGGGCATCCGGCCCGGATTTCAGACGTAGTCATGCAGCGAAGTCTTGATGTGCAGTGTGCCGTCCATCCAGAGAGTCGTACGATCAAGGAACTTCGCAAGGAGGCGGACAAGACGCGAAAAAAAGCCTTTAAATTCAAGCGGTTCTTCGGGAGGCAAGAGCGAGAAGAGCGAAAGCAACTGAAATGGGAAGCTCGGGAGTTACAAAAAGAAGCTAAACGACAAGAACTGGCTATACTGAACAGTGTTTTGAATAATGCCCGAGTAATCGCTTGTACCATCAGTAGTGCCAATAACAGCATTATGGATGGCCGCAGATTCAGTACTGTTTTTATCGACGAGGCTGCCCAATCCATGCTGCCGGAGACCTTGATTCCTATCTTGAGATCCGACAGAATCATCTTTGCCGGAGACCATTGCCAATTACCCCCTACCGTCAAGTCGCAGAAAGCAGGTCGGGAAGGACTCATCGAAAGCCTGTTTGAGCGGTGCATGCACCGATTTCCGGGAGTGTCTGTGATGCTTCGCATCCAGTATCGTATGAACCGTCAGATCATGGGGTTCTCCAGCCAGCAATTCTATGCAAACAATCTCCACGCAGATGACTCGGTTGCAGAACACCGGTTGTCAGACGACCCGGACAAACCACTTTTGTATCATCCGATGCAATTCGTCGATACTGCCGGCTGTGGATATGAAGAAGTGCTTAATCCTGAATCGCTGAGTCGGTCAAATTCCGGCGAAGCAGAGGTCTTGTTCCATCACCTGATAGCTCTGCTGTCAGGTTTGCTCAAACCTGACAAGGAAGACCTGGAACCTTCACCCAGCATTGGGATCATTTCTCCCTATAAGGACCAAGTCCGGTTACTCCGCCGGGAATCCGTTGAGATAAAAGCCCTCTGGCCCTGGCTCAAACGGATTTCCATCGACTCGATCGATGGGTTCCAGGGACAAGAGCGGGACATTGTCTACATCAGCCTGGTACGCAGCAATGAGAAAGGTGAAATTGGCTTCCTTGGGGATACGCGACGGATGAATGTCGCTCTCACCAGGGCACGTAAAAAACTGGTCGTGGTGGGTGACAGTGCAACCCTTGGCAATCACAACTTCTACCGGTCATTTCTGGATTATATCGATGAAATTGAAGGGTATGCCAGTGCCTGGGAATTTATGGATTGATGAAGTCGGTAAGGAATGATTCGGAGAGGTTTTTCACTGAAAAATATAGGAGTGCAGATGATCTTTTTTATTCGGGGCTTTCTGAACCATCTATTCCGACTTCTGGCACTGCTTCTCCTCGTACCTTCCTGTCCTTGAATTTGAGAACCTTCACTTCGTCAGAGACAATAAACGCATCGGGGAAGATCTTGCGAATGTTTGAGACCTGGGCCATCGCCTCACTACGGGACGTGAAGTCACCTACCCGAACCCGAAAATGCGGAGGATTCCATATTTGGTAGACCGGATATTCTTCATCGTCATAAGACATCAAAAAATCAGCTTTAGCATCATTGGCTATGTCCAGGCTGCTACCGGCATAGATCTGGATGCGGTAACCTTTGGTTTTTTCAATCTTACTATTAAAATCCCGGTGTAATTGGATTAGCTTGAAAACACTTGCAGGTGCTATATAATGCACACCGAAGGAGTCAGCAGATATCACAGCCTCAGGCTCACCAAGCATGGCAGAGTCTGAATCACTTGCCATAGGTACTGCCAAGACCGGAAGTCGAAAATCGCTTTTCACCCGGAATTGGTCTACGGATTTCTCTTCATCTTGGGCAAAAACAGGCTGAAAGCCTGCTGTCAGCAGGGCAAAAGCGGTTAACAGAATATGCAGCTTTTTCATTTGGGTTGACTCACCTTAAACGCTACAAATTTATGCCAATTTTATTTTACTTCTGGATTTTGACAGGCGAAGCTGGATTGCCGTGAACAACCTGCCCGGGATGCACCTCCCTCAGAACCACAGAACCGGCTCCAATTAAGGCGCCTTTACCTACTGTGATCCCCGGATAAATAATAGCGCCTGTTCCTACGAAAACATCATCTTCAAGGATCGCATTCCCTCCAACCCGAACCCCTGAGCTTAGGTGGCAATAGTTGCCGATGCGCGCATCCGTTTCGATGGACACATGGGCATGGATAATATTCTGATCACCTATCACCGCATTGGCACTGATCACTGCGCCTGCATTGACAAGGTTGCCAAAGCCAAGCTTGGCGTAGGCTGATACCGCGGATGTGGGATGGATAGCGACAGCGGCAGGTTTCTTAGCGATGCCAGCCATGTATTCATATGCACGCCTCCGTTCAGCATTATCTCCTACAGCAACAAAAAATTCTACCGTCTCACCTGACAAGACCGTTTTGGCATCATCACTTTCCATCTGGGCAAATACACTGACGTCATTTAGTTCAGTGATATTTCTTTTGGGATCAGTCTCCAGGATGCCGAGGACTATTTGGTCAAGGGCAGCGAAGACATCCAAAGCGATCCGGGAAGTGGCATCGGAACCAACCAATACAATGTTCGATTTGCTCATGCAAGCAAATATAGACCAATTTTCCCTGAGAGGAGCTAAGCCTATACAGTTGATTGATCCAAAATCCACTTCCCAATCCCACATTCCAAACACCTTAGTGGCTGGCAATATTCTTGGTGCAGTCTGATCATAGCTTGCCCATCTTCCGCATGCAGGGGAGTGAAGCCCCTTTTCTTAAATGCACGGATAAACCTGTTTTCCTCGGGTTCGATCGTAGTGGTCACATTCCGGCTGAGTGCTTCCCAGTTCCGGTCTCCGTGGGCGCGGGCATAGAGAATGGAGAGGGGGCGCAGACAGTTGAGCAGAATAGTTCGGAGGGTAGAATATCCGATCTTCTTAGGGGCTGCTTTGCTGGTCTTCCCGAAGAGGAGGTGCTTTTGCCAATAATCGGGGGTTTGAAATAATTTATCGCAGAAGGCTGCCAGCCGGTCCGGGTAAAGGAGTTCAGTTAGTCTTGACTGATGATTGATCAGAACCCCAAGTTGGGCAAGTCGAACGGTGGGGAAATTTGCAGGCCGCATCCTGTGCATCTTCAACATGACCGGGGCGGGTAGGAGCTGATGGAGGGCTGATTGGTATTTCCACTCTAATTGCAAGGATTCCATATACAGGTCTTTGGGTTCACCGACCAGAACGCAGGCCATTCCGAACAGCAAAGCTTCTCTTGAAAGAGGATTATGCTGATGCCGGCGAAGGATTTTAATCGATAGGTGTGTGGCCAGGGTCTGGAAGGCTTCTTTATTCACAGGACCAGCCATGAATCCCGCGAGATCATACCAGATGGTTTGTTCCCAATCTCCTTGGAATGCTCCCAGCTTCGCTTGTGCAAGCTCAAGCTTTCGCTCAAGCCGTTCAGAAGCGACCCGATTTAGCCATGAGGTATGGATTGCAACTGGCATTCCTTTTAACAACGGACCACAACTGGGGTGATTTCCTGTGGTATCCAAGCGGGTTGACTGTTGCATCAACCCTGCATGGATACGTCCGTTGAGGGAAACCTCGGGGATAACAGTCCCGTCTTTTCTTGTAATGAGCCCTTTTTTTCCTGCACCATGTGTCAATACAAGATGCAATACAACTGCATTGTAGTCCGGATTATGCTGATGACCATGGTTGTACCAATCCTGACTTTCAATATGTATTTCGACGTGGCCATATTGCCTCATCCCGTCAATTTCTACCTTGGCATAGAGGAAATCCGGCCCTTGGTCATGGTTTCGTTTTCCGGGATCAATTACTCGGACAGTCTGCCCTTCTCTGGTTTGCCAATCATCCGAAAAATAGCTGTTCGTCTCCCAGACATAATGTAGAAATGCTTCTTTCATACTCCGAAAATGGAGTAGCGCAGATGAGGAAAGATGGAATAAAAGCTCGAACAGTAACTGGCAGTATCCTGATCTGAACTCTATAAATCCCTAACCTAAGCCTTGGGTCTGCTGCCATTCTCGGTATATATTGTCCAGGATCGTGTAGGCGGTATTCAGATCTCGGGCGAAGGTGAATATACCCTCTTCATGCCCTGCCATGGCAAATGCTGCACATTCAGGTAGCTGAGTGGTATGGAAAAGCCGGGAAACTTCATGGGCTATTTCGGGGGTTCCGTAGGCAACAGAAGGGTCAGTACTCGGGTAACAGCGAAGCATCCACTCCCAAAGTCCAAGGTGGTGGACATGGATCACTGCTCCGATGTCTGGAGAACAGGCATAAACTGCAGCATGGGTTAAAGATTCAGAAGATGCCTTGACGGGGCCAATGCATCTGAGTGAATTGTTATCCAGGTTCCACGAATCCACGATACAAAAGTGCTCCTCATTCAATACGGGTAGGTGGCCGGTCTGGGTCCCGGAAATAATAAATTTAGGAGGAGAAGGGGATAAGATACTGATATTCCCATACCCGACCTTGTGCAACTCATTGTATCCGAGCAAGCCTTGCTGATGCAATCGGTTTCGTACTGAGGTGATTTGCTTCAGATCGTGGGGCAGAGGAGGGGTTTTCTCCCATTGAATATCAAATTTAATGTAACCTTCGTCGATCATTTTCGCAGTACCAGCTTCCGGGTCCATCGGTAGGTATCTACTTCCACCCGGAGAAAATAAATCCCATTTGGAAAAGCGGAAAGGTCTATGTTTTCCTGCCAATCAGCGCCAAAAGATTCTATTTGTGTTTGGAAGATTGGCTTCCCGGTCATGTCAATGACAGATACGTTCCAAGTTCCCGTTACCGGAGTCATGATTTTTAAACTGAAATTTCCGGTCCCGGGGTTAGGATAGAGGAGGATAGAGCCGATCCGACCCGGATTGTTGGACACACATTCGGTCACATTGAAAGAAAAGGTTTGGGTACATCCGCTGCTGTCGGTCGGCTTGACCCAATATGGGCCAGGGGTAGCAATAGAGGTAAAAGAAGAAGTATCCCCCGTAGACCAGATTTGAGATACATAACTCTCGGAGATGGCTGGGGTCACACTCGAACCATTGCAAATGACTGTGTCATCACTGATGGTCAAAGGTGGAGTGAGTTGACCGTTGATGGTGAGGGGGCCGAGATTATTGCTGGTTGTCACAGGTGAAGTTCCGGTAATGCGTGCTTGGTAGGCATTCCCATTGGGAGCCGACAAAGGAACAGTGCCGCTGAGGGTGCCGCCTATGCCGGTATTGGCATTCGCTATGTCATAAGGGTTGGTGAAACTTCCCGTTGAAGAAGACAGCTCGGCCGTAAAGGAATTGTTTGCTTCAAAATAACCTTCCAAGTGATAATGAAAATTCAGGGCGGAATCAACACAAGGGCCACCCAGGCCAGTCACTGAATCGAGGATGACTGCTGGATCAAGGCTTGCGTATTTGCCCACAAAAAGGTCCCGGGTGCCTTGTACCGATTGTACAGTATCAGTTCCAAATTCCAATTGACCGATATAAGCGCCGCAGACAAGTATATTTTCCTGTTTGTCTACTCCGATTCCGAAAATATCCCGGGTATCAAAGTAATGTGAAGTTTCGAACAATTGCAGGACGCCGGTGCTGTCAATTTTGGCGAAGTATAAGTCGTCGTAACCTCCACTGGTGACACTGTTGTTGCCTATCTCAAAGGTACCAAAGTAAAAACCACCAATGTAGACATTCTCATTGGCATCGATTTCCAGATCTTCCACAAAATCAAGGGAGGAGCCTCCCGCTCTTTTCGCCCAGACCACACTGCCATTTGGATTGGCTTTGCCATAGAAAATATCCTGGGAGTTGGTAGCGGTCAGGTTGATGCCACCAACATTGATACTTCCGTCAAAAACACCACAGAAATAGATACTTCCATCTTTAGCACAGCGTACGCCGGTTATTTTTTCATTTCCAGGCCCGGTAAATCCGACAGCCCAGAGGACGGCTCCGCTGGAATCCATCTTGACCAGACAGGCCTCTTCTCCATTGACCCCGGTCAGAGTATGTCCGCCGCTGGTAGCAGTACCTTGAAAATATCCTCCGGCGACTAGGTTTTCATTTCCATCCATACCAATGGCATAGTATTCGTCGTCAAGAATCCCTCCCATGGACACTGACCAGAGGTGGCTCCCTGAAGTTCCAAATTTAACGACCATTCCATCCTTCCCTCCGTTTCCGACAAGGGTATCGTTGTTAAAGTAGGTTGAAGTTTCCATGCGACTGCTCATGTAGCACTCCCCAAGACCATTTCCAAGGATGTCTGTTCCTTCGCTGGAGATGTCTCCATCCAAAGAAAGTCCCCAGATTTGATTTCCCTGAGCATCAAAACGCGCCACAATGATGTCTCGGGAATGCATCGTACTTTTAGGAGGCGGCTGGTTAATTTCGATCTTTCCATAGCCGGTAATGAAAACCGAACCATCCGGACCTGCATCGATCCCATAAATGCGATCCAGTTGAGGACCACCTAAGGTTTGCACCCAGATCACATCTCCAAAAGGATTGAATTTAGCCAGGAACATATCGTTGTTCCCATTGCTCGAGTAGGTGCTATCCCATAAAAAAGTGGCATCGGCAAATTCGCCCCCCAAATAGATATTTCCTTCGGCATCGGCATCGACATCAATGGCAAATTCACCATAATCGGGACCACCACCATCGGCAAGCCACTTGTAACCGGCCTGGGCCTGGCCAAGCACAGGGGCTATGACCTGTAGCAATAAGATGGCAAATAAATTACTGACACGCATAGGATCTGGAAATTTGGTGAGGGGAGAAGGATTCTTAATTATCCCATAATAAATAGTATGCCACAACTACTCTTTGTAGGCCAATGCGTAAGGGTCTACCGACAACTCATGCCTGAACCCTGAAACCAATTCCAGGGTGGAGATATCAATGGCAGTGATATATCCATTCCGGCCACCGCAAGAGGTGGTATGGTGTGGTGCCGGGCCGTTGGTATTGGCATTCCGGTTGGCGACATAGACGAGGTCCCGGGTGTTGTCTACTTCAACACCATGAGGCTGGTAGCCAGTATAAAGTTCCTTGACGAGGGTCATGGTATTGTAGTCAATGATGGCGACCGAACCTCGTTTGGAGGGATCACCTGAATTGAGAGCAGTATCTTCCGTACAAGTGACAAACAGGAGGCCACCCGGTTCGTGGAAGTCCAGCTCTGAAGGATAGTCACCTACCTGGACAGTAGAGAGGAGATTGTCTGTGCCGGCATCGTAGAACCGTACCTGGCCGGCATACTGGCAGGTAACCGCATACTTGCTGCCATCAGGGGTAAAGAGAACTTCATGCGGACCAAGGACACCACGTGGGCCAGTATTGGTATTTCCCTGAACCAAATCAACAAAATCGATCCCTTCAGGTTGAGTGGGATCTGTTTCAAAAATGACCTTGTAGAGCTGGTTACCTTCCTGCTCGGTCAAATAAATTCCGTCAAAAGAGGGGTTGAATGCAATTCCATGTGGGCTTGTACCTATTCCGGTACTGATGGAAATGCCAGGCGTCATATTTTCCACATCAGCGACCTTAACTACTCCTCCAGCCACGTCAACCGCAAAGGCATACCGACCGTCCGGGGTGAGGGCAAATGTATTCCAGCTTCCGTTTCCGATCTCCACGCGGCCGACCAGTTGGTCAGTGCGGGAATCATATTTTTCGATAAAAGGATTAGCTGCCAGGAATATAACGTACCAAAATCTTTTGTCGGGTGAGAGTTTGATATAATGGGGAGACTCAATGATATTGGGGTCAACGCCGATGTCTATGTACTTCATGACAACCCGGGTTTCAGGATTCATCGTGCATACCTGGTCGCAACCCTGATTGACGATGTAAACTTTTTCCCGGTCCGGGTTGTCAGCGAACATAATATCTCCGCTTTCGCTGGGTGCACCCCTGTCGATCCAGTCTATGATGGAAATCACATCGGACCGGTCTAAGGGGGCTCCGTTCAGAGGCATGGTCGGGGTCTGGACAATTCCTAAACTGGGGTAAGTATTGATGAAGTTGACCAAGTAACTCTGGTCAGTCCGGAAGGGAATAACCGCAGCTCCAGCCCTGCTCCCTTTGAACATATCCTGCCAGGTCGCCAGTGACAATCTCCCTTCCCGTTCATAGCTGTTCTGGTCATGGCAGCCTTGAAGGGCACAAGTAGTGATCAGAATATTTCCGACTTCTTGGGGATAGCTTCCCGATTGAAGGATTGCGTTCCGTTCGCAAGCACTGAATGCTGCCGGAAGAAGCAGCAACAGGAGCAAGCGATGCGGAAATCCCTTCATTACTCTGTAACTGGTACGGTAACCTCGACAGTTTCTCCACTTTTCAGAGTGACGGGAATACCGGCACGAACTGTCTGCCCGATGGCACTGTCAAATCCGATCCCGAAGACATAATAATCCCCTTTTTCAAGACCAGAGAATACAAATTCAGCATTTGCATTTGAGGTTGTGCTGTCATCATAGAGGCTGGGATCAATACCCGGTGACTCTAGGCTTCCGTACTGGATGTAAAGATTTGCATTGGGAATGAGGTCTTCATGGTGGGCGGTTACACCTTCAATCCGGGCCGTGCCCCCTGGGCCTTCCTCCGTACAACTATTCCAAGACAGACCAACCAGGGCTAGCGTTACAATGAGGAATAATTTTTTATGCATGTATCAAAATTAGGAAAAAACTCTAAAATATGATTATCCTTTCCAGACCAGAGAATCGACCAACATTCGATGGAACTGATGGACCCCGGTTTCATATTTAGGCGAGTAGCGGCCGGAGTTGAACAACCTGGCTTTCATTCCACATTGCACATTCAAAACCACTTCTTCATCCTCCATTTCTATCCTGTTGAGATCTCCTCCGGCACCGAGGCCCAGTAGCTGGGGCTGCCAGACATAGGCCAGGTAACGAATTCTGGTTTTTGAAAGGCCCTGAGGCTCAACTATATTCAGCGACAATCCCCAAGGGTAAAAATTGAGCATCAGATTGGGAAAGAGCCAGAAGTAGAAAGCTGCAATTCGTTTGCCGTAATCGGGGTGGCCTTCAGGCAGATCGAAGCAGGGTTGGCCTTCCGCAGCTTGAGCAATTTGAACGCTTCCATGAGGGAGTAGCAGAGTTTTATAATCCTGAAAGTTGATCGCCTGATCCAGAGCAGGATTGACAAATGGGATGTGAAGTCCCTCCAGGTAATGATTAACATAAAGGGCCCAGTTGGCATCGATCACATAAGACTTTGAACGTCCCGAATCCAGTTGGAAACTTTCCAGGGGCATGAAGCTAATCCTATCGGTGAGTCCTTCGATCCATTCCTCAAACTCTACGGATGGGGCAATACTGGTAAACAGTAGTCTTCCCAGCAAACCGAGCGGGAGTTGTGGCAGATGGTCTTTTTTGCCGGGGAAATCAGTAGTTTCGTTAAATCCCGGAGCATACTCGCAGGTCCCGTCAAGTGCGAACCGACGGCCATGGAACCTGCAGTGAAGGGCAGAATCTTTACCTCTTGCAAGCGCGACCAGATTGCCCCTGTGGGTACAAACATTGGAAAGGCAGCGCAGATTCCCATTGAGGTCGCGGCTCAATACAAGAGGTTCGTCCAGCCAGTTTTCCAGCAAGGTAAAAGGGTAAATATTGCCAGCTTTCGGGGCAGCTTCCCGCACCGCAAACCATTGCCAGGAGCGGGTAAATACAGTTTCTTTCAACCGTTCATTTACCTCTACATCTTTGTAAAAACTCCCGGGAAGGGTCCGGGCGGCAGTGATGTCCGGATCAATCTCATATTGAGCCATGAGGGAAGATACTGAAAAATGGTTTGCATGCAATTTCACTTGTAATATTAACGCGAGCCTTCAACTTTATTCACGAAATACACCAATTGGGAATCATCTTCAATATTAAAAAGGGAATAAGTAGACCCAGTTTTGATTTGAACTCATGGTTGGATAAACTAAATTTCCGCAAATACAGTTATTATAACTATGCAATGTTTTGCAATCCTTTTCGTGTAAACCCTCGCGGGTGTATGAACACTGAGGAAGAGTAACAGAACGAAAAAAGAATGAGACTCACACTGGTACTATCAATATTTTCAATGAGCCTGGTAGCTGTGTCGTGCGCACAGAACCCGGTGACCACAAGTTCCAAAGAAAACACTATGAACAACATCATTGACAACTCTTACGAAAAAGTCACCAAGACTGACGAAGAGTGGAGAGCCCAATTGACTGAGATGCAGTACTATGTAGGCCGCGAGGGGGGTACAGAACGCGCCTTTACAGGCGAGTATTGGGATAACAAGGAGGAGGGTTTGTATACCTGCAGCTCTTGTAATGCACCCCTGTTTGATTCTGAAACCAAGTACAAATCCGGAACAGGTTGGCCAAGTTTTTACCAGCCTGTAGATCCCAGACGCGTACAGGAAAAGGTGGATAAGACGCATGGGATGGTCAGAACAGAAGCAGTCTGTGCACGTTGTGACGCCCACTTAGGACATGTCTTTGATGATGGCCCTGCTCCAACCGGGTTGAGGTATTGTATGAACTCCGCATCCCTCAATTTTATCCCCAAAGACCAAACGAAGGATGAAAAATAATTATCAGGAAACAACACTTGGAGGGGGCTGTTTCTGGTGCGTTGAGGCTGTGTTCCAGAATATGGAAGGAGTTGTTTCAGTAGAATCCGGATATTCTGGAGGGAAAGTCAAGGACCCTAGCTACAGGGAAATTTGTGGTGGAACGACCGGGCATGCAGAGGTTGTCAGAATTGTCTTTGATCCTGAATTGTCCACTTTTGAGGATGTTTTGGAAGTTTTTTGGAATGTCCATGACCCCACGACCCTTAACCGGCAAGGCAATGACCGTGGTACCCAGTACCGGTCTGTGATCTTCTACCACAACGAGGAGCAGCGAAAGATCGCGGAAGCTTACAAAAAGCAATTGAACGGATCAGGTGCATTCTCCGATCCCATTGTAACTGAGATCAGCCCCCTGATCAACTATTATCCGGCGGAGGTTTCGCATCAGAACTACTTTATAAATAATCCCAACCAGGCGTATTGCCAGTTTGTCGTCCGGCCTAAGGTAGAGAAGTTCAAGCGGGTATTCGCACATAAAATGAAGTAGGTTATGCTTGGGCAACCGTAATTTTATAATTTTAGATCCTCGTAAAATCCTAGTCGGTATGATCAGATTTAGTCCTGTTCTCGCTATGGCTCTGAGTATTTTGATAGCTGGTTGCAAGACCCCTGAGGCCACTGCGAGGAAATACGAATATCTCTTGAAAGACGGGAGCAGCCGTACCACAGCTCCTTCCAAGGCCCCCAAAGCCAGAAAATACAGCTCTAAGGATGTTCGGGTCGATGATGAAAGTGACATGGACCGCCGCAGGACGGAATCGAGAGCGACCGAATTTACCAAACTTGACAGAGTACTTAAAGAAGCCAAAACCTATTTGGGTGTTCCTTATCGCTATGGAGGAATCAATCGAAACGGGATCGATTGTTCCGGACTGATCGCCAATGCCTATCAGACAATTGACATACCTCTTCCCCGAAGCTCAAAAGCCCAAAGTGAATTCGGGATCAAAGTCAATCGCAATAGCCTTGCCCCGGGAGACCTTGTATTCTTCGATTCGAAAGGAAATGGTAAAATCAACCACGTGGGAATGGTCACCGAAGTTGTCGATGGAGAAGTTACCTTTATTCATGCAACGACCTCCCAGGGAGTGCGATATGATCGTCTGGATAAGGGCTATTGGGTAAATAAGTATGTTACAGGACGCAGGCCCAGAGGGAGTTAAAGCTTGCTTAAGCCCCATGCATCAACCCTGTCTACAGCGTTTTTGTGTTATCGGGTCAACTTCTTATACCTGATGCGTGTAGGACCTGTATCCCCGAGGCGCTGCTTCTTGTTCTCTTCGTATTCCGTGTAGGTGCCTTCGAAAAAATAGACTGATGAGTTCCCTTCGTAAGCTAAAATGTGGCTGCACACCCTATCCAGAAACCAACGGTCGTGAGAAATAACAATTGCTGATCCGGCAAAATTTTCGAGACCTTCCTCCAGTGCTCTCAAGGTGTCAACATCAAGGTCGTTGGTAGGTTCATCTAACAACAGTACGTTGGCGCCTGAACGGAGCATCCTCGCCAAATGGAGGCGATTCCGTTCTCCACCTGAGAGTGTACTCACAGGTTTGCTCTGATCGCTCCCGTTGAAGTTGAAGCGGCTGACATAAGCCCGACCATTGATACTGATATTTCCCAATTGGATATTCTCATAGCCGTCGGTGATAGCATCGTAAACTGAATCTTCCAAATTCAGGGTTTCGTGCTCCTGATCTACGTAAGCCAGTTTTACGGTAGATCCTACGGTGAAAGTACCACTGTCTGGTGTTTCCTGTCCAGTGATCATTCTGAAAAGGGTGGTTTTACCCGCACCATTGGGTCCGATCACGCCCATAATAGCTCCGGGAGGAAGCTTGAAATTCATTCCTTCGAAGAGAAGGCGATCACCAAAGGCTTTGGAAACATTCTCTGCATTCAAAACGACATTGCCTAATCGAGGTCCTGCCGGAATGAATATCTCCAATTCCTGCTCCCGCTTAATCCCATCTTCCGACGCCAGCTTGTCATAAGCACTCAGGCGTGCTTTACTCTTGCCACTCTTCGCTTTGGGCGTCATTTTGATCCACTCCAGCTCTCGCTTCAGTGTCCTTGAGCGCTTGCTTTCACGCTTTTGCTCTTGCTCTAACCGCTTTTGTTTCTGTTCCAGCCAGGAAGAATAATTCCCTTTCCAAGGGATACCGTGACCGCGATCCAACTCAAGTATCCAGCCTGCAACATTGTCGAGAAAATACCGATCGTGCGTTATTGCGATCACGGTGCCGGGGTACTCCTGTAGATGATGCTCCAGCCACTGGACAGATTCTGCATCCAGGTGGTTGGTCGGCTCGTCCAGCAACAAGACATCAGGTGCCTTTACCAGTAGGCGGCACAGGGCCACACGGCGTTTCTCTCCACCGGAAAGCTTTTCAATCTTTTGGTCACCGGGAGGTGTCCGAAGCGCATCCATTGCAATCTCTAAGCGGGTGTCCAGGTTCCAGCCATCACCGGCTTCGATTTTGTCCTGGACCTCCCCTTGATGATTGATCAGCTTTTCCATATCCTCGGAACTCATCTCCTCCATGAACTTCATCGAGATATCTTCATATTCCTTGAGCAGAGCTACCATATCAGCGGCTCCTTCTTCAACGATTTCTTTGACTGTCTTTTCAGGGTCCAGTTCCGGGTGCTGCTCCAGGTATCCGGCTGTATAGCCGGGTGAAAATACAACTTCTCCATTGTACTCTGTGTCAAGTCCCCCAATGATCCGCAAAAGGGTCGACTTACCCTGTCCATTCATGCCTATAACACCAATCTTGGCACCTAGGAAAAACCCAAGAGAAATGTCGCGCAATACTTGTTTGTTGGGTGGGTAAACTTTACTTACCCTGGACATGGAAAAAATGATACTCTGATCTTTGCTCATGATGATTCAATATAGATTACTACAACGATAATTTTCTCAATATCAAAATGATCAGCTAATTGTCCAATTCAGATTTTATAATGATTGCTTTTAAGACGTCTTTAACAGACTCTGTCGACCGGGAAGTCACGTTGGAATTAAAGTATTCTGGATTGAAGGGGATTCTCAAGGTGTACCTTCCCATTCTCCTCGTAAAATGAATTTTGAATACTACTCAAACTAAATGCGGGTATTGATGTGATAACTAAGAATTTGATCTTCCCATGAAGATAATCAGGCGCAAGATGGGGTTTTTACATTTCTCATCAAGGGCAAAGGAAATCAAACGAAAACCAAATATTAACAAGGACTCTTGGAGAGGCAAAAACAGTCCTAATTGGCTACATTTTTCTCAGTAAGATGGTTGTAGTTTATTAACTTCCTTCCATGAACCGGCAAAGTATACTTACTATTTTCTCCAAGATTGTGTGCCTGGCAGGGCTGATTCTTCTCTTTGGTACCTGTACCATGCCGGACATTGGTTCAGATCGAAAATTAAACACCGCTGAAAAACTCATCGAAACTGATCTTGATGGGGTAGAGGGACTGTCGGGGGAAATTGAGGACCCTGCGAAGGGAAGTAATTACCGAAAAGGTACAACTGGGTTTAAACCCGTTACTCCTCCCTCTATATCTCATTACGAACAAACTTTTCTAGATTCTGGCCTGCTAGACATCGAGGAGTTCATTCCTGGTATTCTGGTCGAATTGAAGTATTCTACCACAGACAACTTTCTGAACTACGATATTTATGGCACCCTTGAAAAATGTTATTTGAGGCGGGAGGCAGCTGCCAAATTGAAAAGGGCACTGGAATTATTACAACTTGATCATCCTGACTTAACGCTTCTGGTCTATGACGGGGCACGTCCTCACAGGGTTCAATATGAAATGTGGGAAGCTCTGGACACACCCAATAAACTCAATTATTTGTCTCCACCTGACAAGGGTTCTGTACACAATTATGGCTGTGCAGTAGACCTTACAGTAGCTGATCGGGATGGAAATCCATTGGATATGGGCACCGAATTCGATTTTTTCGGTCCCCTGGCACAGCCCAAGTTGGAAAAAAGGATGCTTGAATCTGGAGAACTGAGTCAGGAACAGTATGAGAATCGTCTCATATTGCGGAAAGCCATGGAGGGGGCAGGCTTCTTCAATATCCGCACAGAGTGGTGGCACTTCAATGCGTTTGGCAGCAAAACTGTCAAACACCGCTTTACTCTCATTCATTGATCAATGAATGAGAGTACTTGGGATTTAGCCGTTTCCGAACTATGATGACCCAGGCTGGGAGCTGGGATGCCCTTGTTCAGGAGATCAACCGGCAGTTGGATGGTCATGGACTGTTTGAAAAAACAGGATTACCGTATATGCCACAGTGCTAATAGTTTATACCCATTGCAATTCAGATAATAGGCAACTCAGATAGTGGGTATTTTTATAATAATGGATCACATAAAAACCCTCTATTCAAACATACTATCATTAATAGTACTATAATCCGAAAATATTTTTATTACAATGAACTCAATTGAGGTTGAAATGTCTATCAGCCAGCCTCATATTTGTAGTGTACTCGAGGGATCAATCTCAGTAGCGTTCTTTTAGGTAGAATAAAGTGTTGGCCTGAATTCAGGCACACGAATGAATAAAATGAGGAAGAACCCCTTTGGTCTTAGACCGAAGGGGTTCTTGCCTTTTGTACCTCTTCCCTTTCGAGCAGCATTGTATGGGAACCCTTCAGCCCGTCCCACCTTTTGGCCACTTCGATTTTCTTCTGATCGATAGTAATTTTAACCTCCCCTTCCATTACCAGAATTATATTGTACCCTCTGTTGTTGAAGTGGCTTTTTGTAAGTAGGCCTTTTCCCAGCTAGTTTTGTAATCTTTATCACCCAGTTTGAAATCCATGAGCTGTTGGCCATGCATCGGGGCAATCATTGACTTACCCCGAGTAACTAATTGCTCAATTTCTTCCGGATCCGAACTGCTGCCAACGGTTTTTACGACACGATATTTACCCAGGCTTTTATCGATGACTTGAACACTGACAATCCCCGAGGGATTAGGCTTTTTCCGGACAAACATGTTACAAATATAGGCTGGGACACCCAAAGGTGTCCGGAAATCAACCCTGATTTCGCTGAATCAGCGATTTTTAGGAAAATAGGTGAAAAACGCGGTAGTCAGGGGATTGCCATATATGCCACAGTGCTAATAGTTTATACCCATTGCAATTCAGATAGTAAGTAGTTCAGATGATAGGTAATTCAGATGGCAGGCGTTTTTATAATAATGAATCACATAAAAACCTTTTATTCAATCATAATATCATTAATAGTACTATAATCCGAAAATATTTTTATTATAATGAACTCAATTGAGGTTGGAATATTTATCAACCAGTCTCATATTTGTAGTGTACTCGAGGAATCAATCTCAGTAGCGTTCTTTTAGATAGAATAAAGTGTTAGCCTGAATTCAGGCACACGAATGAATAAAATGAGGAAGAACCCCTTTGGTCTTAGATCGAAGGGGTTCTTACCTTTTGTACCTTCTGATTTTCTTTGTTCGAGAATATGCAATCTTATAAAAATGTTCGGGGGTTATGACATCCACTGAGGCGGTGATAAAGCCGAAGGGCGGGATGAACGAAACTACTTGAACAAAATAGTCCAGTTTATAGGGAGCTAAGACAGTTTACAGCTACGTGGGTATCCAATCAGGGATGAAATCAAGAACATCTCATTACATTGGACCCAATTGCTGTCCTATCAATAGGGGGCAGTTCAATTTATGTATAAGGGAGGATAATTTACTCAATAGGCTTTATCCATTCTACAGAAGTTATGTAATATACTTCTGAGGTATGATCTTTGATAATAGATTTATTTCCTTGGTCAAAGTTTGGTAAAATAATTTGCCTTTTACCTCCTGATACTACTTTCATCTTTATGTTGTACTGTTGGTATCTAAAGCTGCAATTAGCATCTTTTGATATTTTATTTTTACTGTAATAAGTCTTTACTTTTTCACAAAAATCATCGTTGCTGTAATCAACGACATTATTGCTCATACTACCATTAAACATTAAATCCATTTTCCAAGAATCTGTAGATTCTATTCCTTTACTCCTAATATCCTTAAGAATAGTGTCTGGAGGGAACATAAAAACAGTATCATAGGAAGATAAAAAAACTTCTCCATGTAATTTTACAAACAAAGGGTACAGCCTGTAAGGCTGTTCATGTCCATCACTACAAAGATTAAAACTGCTAGAAGTGCATTCCTCGCGTGCTAAATCTGTAATAACCTCTTTAACTTCACCTATTATCGTT
>JBFGVE010000044.1:0-21140 GCA_041565275.1 Bacteroidia bacterium | reverse complement strand
GGTCGACTTCATTGCCAAAATCCATCTCCTCAGAAAACGCAAACCCAACCAATCTGGACCAATCTCCATAGCCAATTTCAAAACCGCGCTGTTCAACCGCTTTTGGGTGAATCGAATTATTGCAAAGTTAGATATCAACCCCGAATTTGTATTGAATCACCCCAATTATTAAGACTTATTGGAATTCGATTTAAGAGCTGCCTAAATAGTCCAGAGCATTGTTTTTCTACGGATTCACAGAATTTACAAAATATTGATAGACAATGTTTTATGTGCTTTGTAATTGCCCTCAGAGGCAATATTGCTAACCAAAACACGGGGAATAAGGGAGAAAATCTGGGCCATTACAGGCTGTCCGGGGAAATCAGTTAAGGTCATTGGTGCAGTTAGAAGTACCAGCTCTTCAGGCAGACCCATAAGATTGTATTTTTTCATTTTATATTTTGGGCTACCTGTAACATTAGGTGTACATGTGGGATAAGCCGTTTGGACTGTCTTTCCACAGAATTATTTTTGCATATCAATAACCTTAATCTCAGTTGCTGTATTCCTGGGAGACGATGCCGATAGTCATTTATCCGACCCTGTCGGGGAATTTCATGAATGTTGTATCTTTGGTTTAATGGAATCCGCTCAATTGGTGCTCCGTGCAGAAAACCTCGTCAAAAAGTACAAGGACCGATATGTAGTGAATGAAATCAGTCTGGAAGTCAGGCAAGGTGAGATCGTAGGTCTGTTGGGGCCTAATGGTGCTGGAAAAACTACAACCTTTTACATGGTAGTGGGACTGATCCGCCCCAACAGTGGCAATGTGTGGCTTAATGACCGAAATATCACCAAGCAACCTATGTACAAGCGTGGGCAGATGGGGGTTGGTTATCTGGCTCAAGAAGCTTCTGTATTCCGTAAGCTATCCGTCGAAGACAATATCCTGGCGGTGCTGGAGATGCGGGGAGGATTGAGCAAGAAAGAGCGTAAATACAAAACAGATCAATTGCTGGCGGAATTTTCACTGATGCACGTTCGGCAAAATATGGGTAACCTCCTCTCTGGCGGGGAGCGCCGCCGCACCGAAATTGCCCGGGCATTGGCTACTGATCCGAAGTTTATTCTACTTGATGAACCTTTTGCAGGAGTTGATCCGATCGCCGTAGAAGAAATCCAAGGGATTGTCCGGAGTCTTCAGGAAAAAAATATTGGCGTTCTTATCACCGACCACAATGTAAATGAAACTCTGGAAATTGTAGATCGAGCATATTTACTCGTGGAAGGCCAGATTTTCCGGTCTGGTACTGCTATTGATCTCGCCGATGACCCCCTTGTCCGGAAAGTTTATCTGGGGGACAGTTTCACCCTGAACCGTAAAAGATGAGTCTTTACAATGCTCTTGCATCTTGGTTTTTGAAAAAACGGATTTATCAGATCGAGATGTTTATGAAGCACCCTGAGGAAACTCAGATGGAAGTCCTTAGCAACCTTATACAAATGGCAGAGGGGACAGCTTTTGGTCTCGACTACAATTTCAGGAGTATCAAGTCCATCAGTCATTTTCAGGAGCGCATTCCAATACACACTTACGAACAACTTTATCCCTATATTAATCGTTGCCTGAAAGGTGAGCCTTCTGTCCTCTGGCCTGGTGATATAGAATGGTTTTCCAAGTCCTCTGGCACCACCAACGACAAGAGTAAATTTATCCCGGTCTCTCCTGAATCTCTTGAAGATACCCATTTCAAGGGAGGAAAGGACATGCTCGCCATTTTTCTTAATGACAATCCCAACAGTAAGATTTTTACTGGTAAAGGGTTACCTGTTGCAGGTAGCCATGAGATCAATCAGTTGAATGAGCACTCCAAATACGGTGATCTGAGTGCTGTCTTAATCGAGAATACACCTCTTATATTCAACCGATTTCGTGCTATCGACAAGAAAGTAGCATTACTGGGAGAATGGGAATCTAAGATCAAGGTCATGGCCAAGCAACTGGTCAATATGAATATAACTACCATAGCTGGTGTACCCACATGGACCCTGGTTTTGCTCAAGCATGTCATGGAACTTGCCGGGATTAAGGGCCAGAGCCTCCTTGAACTTTGGCCCAACCTTGAAGTCTATTTTCACGGTGGAATCAATTTCAAACCTTACCTGGGCCAATTCGAAATGCTAATTTCCTCACCGGATATGACCTATTTTGAGATTTACAATGCATCAGAGGGGTTCTTTGCAATGCAAAATGACCAGAAGACGGATGACCTTCTTCTGATGCTCGATTATGGCATCTTTTATGAATTCATCCCTCTTGACGAATTATGTAAAGATCATCCCAGGGCCCTTACTATCGGGGAGATTGAAAAAGATGTCACGTATGCGCTTGTCATTTCTACCAACGGTGGATTGTGGCGTTACTTGATCGGGGATACGGTTCGTTTTACAAGTATATCTCCTTATAAGATCAAGATTGCAGGGCGCACCAAACACTTTATCAATGCATTCGGTGAAGAATTGATGGTCGGCAATGCTTCTGCTGCACTAGCCGAAGCTTGTGCCCAAACCGGGGCTATTCTGGAAAACTATACTGCTGCTCCTATTTTTTACAACGATGGCCAGGGTGCCCACGAATGGGCCCTTGAATTCTCAAAGCCCCCTTCCGACCAAGCGCGTTTCAATGAGGTACTTGATCTGGAACTGAAGCGCTTAAACTCTGACTATGAAGCCAAACGTTATGAAAGCATGGTTTTACAGCCGCCAGTGGTGCGAGTGATGCCAGTCGGCACCTTCTATGACTGGATGAAGACCCGTAGAAAACTCGGTGGACAGAATAAGGTTCCTCGTCTTAGTAATACCAGGGAGCATTTGGAATCGGTCTTAGGTTATTGGAGATAGGGTTATCTGGAAAATCCATTCTAGAGATCAGATTTTCTCTCCCCTCTTCCCCCAAGTTGAGCATATAAATTTATATGCCTGTCCGCAACTTTACCACGACTATTGACATGATACGTCAATACTGGGTCTGATATTCGAGCAAAAGCATGAATATCAGATGAATTTATTCAATTTTCTTTCCAGATTTCCCGATGAGGCCACTTGTCGTCATCATTTTCGGCAATTGCGGGAGTAAAAAGGGTTGGTCTGTAAACGTTGCCAATCCGAAGAACACTATTGATTAGCATCCAAATCAATGTTCCAATGCAAGAAATGCCGTTTTCGGACCTCCCTCCGTAGCGGAACGGTCATGGAGAACTCCAAGCTCCTCTTTCGGTACTGGTATATGGCAATACACCTTTTAACTTCGACGAAGAAAGGATTCTCCGCCCTCGAATTCCAGCGGCAAATAGGCCACAAGCGCCATGAACCTATCTGGGCGATGCTCCACAAACTTCGGATGATCATGGGCCAAGGGGAGACGTTGTGGGCGGTTTGGGATGAAGGTGATCTCAGATGCTAAGGCCGAAACCATCACCACAGAGGCCCAAGGAGCCATCAGCACCCTTGCAAGCATTCTGACCGCCAATTTCAGTGCCTACTGCCGACTGAAAGATCAGTTTGCCCACCATGAAACGGTTGAAGCCAGCGGGGAGCAGAAAAGGGTACTTTTGCCCTGGGTCCACACCGCGATCAGCAAAACCAAGAGGACATTGCTGGGAATATTTTACGGAATCAGTGAAAAATACACCCAAGGCTACCTCGACGAATTTTGCTACAAGTTCAATAGAAGATACCTTGGAGTGAATAAACTTGAGGTATTAATGATCGACGCGATAAACCATTGGAGTCTTTGATCATAAGTTAGCTGGAAAATTGTTTTTGGACAAGTATGGTAATCCTCTGATGTTCACATCAATTCGTCAAGAATTTATTGCTCGCTGAATTGCTGTTTACTTACCACATCTCCAGCAAAAAACGAGCGGGTCTTTAAGAATTTATCCATGACAAACCGTTGGATAGTGTATAATTCTGGTTTTCCTTCCAGATAGCCGAAGTAATTGTTGAGGTTTTCCGGGCGAGTAAACAACTTCAAGCTACCCTTTTCACCATGTAAGGTTTCATAGTCGAAGATGACGTCAGGATCCCGGTAGGGAAGTGAATCACGAATTTCTGGAAATTCATCATTGGCGAAGCTCTCGGCAGAGATCTTACCATCAAAAAGACCTATATAAGTAGAGGTCTGGTCTGTCGTAGCTAAAACGTCTTCACCAAGTCTCCAAAGGTCACCTTCGCGGCGCAATTCGAAGCCAGGCTCTTCCGGAGTCGTTGGATAGGCAATTTTGATCTGCTTGATATTCTGTGGAGTAAGGTCAAAAAGGGTACGTTCCCGCCACTCGAGTATCTGGGTGCTGTAAAACACCGAAATGTAGCCAGTAAATCCAGGCTTTCCAACCAGGTAGATTTTTTCAGCGCCATCAATCATCATCAGATTGGCGTTGTGCTTGCTGTCGGTTACCCCGATCAAGTATTCTTTGATTTTGCCATCTTCTCCATTGATCTTCACCCGGGTATGGTTCTTTTTCAGCAGTTGAAGGCCACTCCTCTGACCGGCCTTCTCTATGCTGGACCTGACCCGGATCTGGGTCATCGTTTTTAGCAGACTCTCTACCTTAGCAGGGATGGCTGGGTGCTTACCATTGACCATCCAAGGTCCTGTATCATTTTTGGTCAATACTATTTTTCCCACTGGTTGGCCTCGAATAACTTTCTCCATCTCAATCTCCGTCACCAAGCTTGGATCTTCAAGGTGAAAGATATTGTCCGGCTCTCTTCCACTGGTTTGAAAGAAGAAATAGGTAGCAACGAGGATGAGTAGAATTATACTCAGTGCAATGGTAGTACGTTTCATAATTCTTAGACATGTGTTCCATAGAACGGTTAATGGGCAGATCTCTTGAAATTCTTGCGACGGCGTAAGTATCCGCGAACAAGGCCAAAGACCATTACCAGAGCCAAAGGCAATCCAATGTTCAACAGTTGGATTTTAAACCGGTTGCCTTCTACTTTCTGGGCATCAACTTTACGCTCGTTAAATGCTCTGGGCCGGAGGCGAGTAAGCAAGTCCTGACCAGTCATGTAGTCAATCAGATTTTGCATCATTATTTTATTCTCAACCGGAAGATACATGCGTCCGTCCGGCCCCCGGGTTCCCTTTGCAAATTCTCCATCAGCAATGAGGACAAGTCGGGGTGTCTTCCCTTCATAACTGCTTTTTAAATAGGGTTCTGAAGGAGGCGAAGGAGCTGAACTGTCGGTAGGCGGGCGGCGGTTTTGCCAGATTGACAGAAATTGTCCCTCTACAAGGATGCCAGTGATCTGCCCCGGTTGATTGTAAAACTGGTTGGCTGCCCCACTTTTAAGCCTAGCTACCTCATCGGTCAATTCGATGAATTGTGCACCTTCCCTGAGACGGGTGGGGCTGCTGCTTCGCATCAAAACAATCTTGGTGACACTTTCTTCTGTTGGGAACGTATCGATCGAAGAAGCATAACGCATCAGAACCTTTCCGACATAAAGGGTAGTTGGGTGGCTGGACAGGTCCCGGATCATCGGAAAATAAGGCCAGTTTACCTGAACATTCTCATTACCAAAAGCTGCCGACATAGACCCCACCGCAAGCTTGCCATGGGAGAGGTCATTGATCAGGTTATAGTTGAGTTTTATCCCGTGACCCATGAACAACTGATCCAAATTGGTATTGCGCAAGAAGGTCATGGCGCTTCTTTGCTCGCCTATGGTAAAGTCTACTCGTTGGAAGTCTACCAGGAAGAGAACCTGGCCTCCACGCATCAGATATTGGTCAATTTCGTAAACCTCGCGGTCGGAAAGTGCTGTATCGGGCTGGGCTATGATCAGCAGGTCTAGGATAGAGGGTCCAATCGCTCTTCCATTCCGGAGGTCTACCTGAATGAAGTTGTAATAGCGATCAGTGTCCCGGTACAGGTCTCCCAAGTCATCTATCTGGTACTCGCCATGTCCTTTGAGCAGACCGACGGTGCGGTACTGGTCACGGGTAAGGTTGAAGACTTCCGAGATAATAGTGTACTCAAAGCGGCGCATGGCTTCATCAACGTAGATCTGGATTCCATCTTGTTGGCTGCTATAGGCATTTCTGATCAAGTTAAGCATAGAGTTACGCTTTTGGTAACTGAACTCAGCGTATGGAAGGACCATCACCTTTTCCTGAGATGTGAAAGATGTCTGTACCGAGAGGGGTACTGGAGGAAAACCATTGCGTGCAAATCGTTCGAAAATTTCAGGGTCTTCGGCAGGATCAATGAACTGATAGTCAAAAAGACCGTTGGAACTGAGGCGCATTTCCTCTAGCATATTTTTCATAGACTCCTCGTATTCCTCATAGTAGGGAGGAAGGCTGCCCCCAAAAAAAATGCTTACCACAACTTCATGCTTCAGGTTGGCAAGCAATTCCCGGGTGGGGTCAGAAATGGTATGCCGTTTGTCATCGGTAAGGTCAATCCGGGTGAAAAAACTACCTCCGAGCAGGTTCACCACAATGATTATCCCTAATACCAAGATGAGTTGCAAAACGATATTTGTTTTCTTTTTGCGTTTCACGGCTTAATGGCGTTTGAGGGTAAGAACTAGGCGAGTTAAGATCAGGAGGATTGAAACCATACTCAGGAAATAGATGATGTCCCGGGTGTCGACTAGCCCCTTGCTGATGGACTCGAAATGAGATGAGATGCCAAGACGGGCAATGGTCACGCCAAACCTCTGGATGGCATTTACTTCAGAAAAGAAGGTCAGTCCATCAAAGAGAATGAAACTTCCTAAAGAGGCAATGACAAATGCGACTACTTGGTTACGGCTGAGCGCACTTGCGAGAATACCGACAGCGGAAAATATCAAACCCAGGCAGAAGGTGCCGATATAGGCACCGATGATAGGGCCACGATCAAGGCGAGTGGTGTAGGTCGGACTCGTGGCATCCTTCAGGAAGTTCCCCTGGGGTTGGACCCGAGCCAGGGTACTGGGGTCTTCGGCCAAGTCTGCCAGAGTCATATAATAAATGAGGGTTGGAAGTAGAGCCACCAGGATCACAAAAGAAGCACTTAAGTATTTTCCAAGAATGACCTGCCAGTCAGTCAAGGGCTTGGTCATCAGGATCTCAATGGTGCCATTGGCATTTTCCTCTGAAAATGACCCCATCGTTATTGCTGGGATCAGAAAGAGAAAGAGGTAGGGCGCTGAACCAAAGAGCATGTCCATATTGGCAAGTCCCGAAGTAAGTACTCCCCCATCAAATACCCAGAAGAAGAAACCCGTGAGAACCACAAAGGCACTGAGAACAATGTAGCCGACCAACGAACTGAAAAACGCAGCGACTTCTTTGCGAAATATGGTGATAACGTTACCCACTATGATCGAAAGGAATGGGCGGCGGCAGGTGTATATCCATCAACTCCACTGGTCATATTGCGGAATATTTCTTCGAGGGTCAGTTGGCCTTTTTGCAGAAGGTCAATAGGATTGTTGGCAGTGATACTAGCTTTCATGATCCCGGGTCGCAGGTCTACCCCAGCGGGTAAGGTCAGGATAAATTCTCGGTTGCTCCGGGCTTGGATTTCGACTCCTGGATACCTCTCTAAAAAGGGATCAAATTTAAATCCCGGTTTCTCAAAAACAATCTGTAAGACCAGCTTTTCATTGTGTTGATGCAGTTCTGAACGTGCCTGATCAATCACAATCTTTCCTCGATTAATGATGATGACTCGGTCGGCAATTGCTTCCACTTCCGGTAAAATGTGTGTTGAAAAGATAATGGTCTTTTCTTTACCGATCTCATGGATCAAGTTACGGATCTCTACAATCTGGTTGGGATCGAGTCCGGTAGTCGGTTCATCAAGAATAAGGATCTCAGGATCATGTATCAATGCTTGTGAGATCCCGACTCGCTGGCGATACCCTTTCGAAAGTGCTCCGATCTTTTTGTGTTGTTCTCGTCCCAAGCCTGTCATCTCAATTACATTGTCCACTCTTGACTGCAGGTCTCTTCGGTCTAGCTTGTACAAACGCCCCGTAAATCGAAGGAATTCATGGACATACATATCCATATAAAGGGGATTATTCTCAGGTAAATAGCCAATTTTGCTGCGTATTTCAAGAGAATGGTCGAAAATGTTGAGGTCATCGACCTCTACAGTTCCACTCGTGGGAGAAAGAAAACAGGTGATGATCTTCATGGTAGTTGTCTTACCGGCACCATTTGGCCCAAGGAATCCCACGATCTCGCCCGGCTCAATTTCGAAGCTGACATCATCAATAGCCCGGTGCTTGCCGTATATTTTGGTGAGATTTTTTACCGAAATTCCCATGGTCGTTTTCGATCTCTTCAAACTAAGCGAGAAACGTAATATTTCCCGACACAAAAAGCGAAGTTAAATAAAATCCATTTGTACGACACATCACGAGGTTGTACAAAGCACACCCTAATCTCCCATTTCATTTCAGAGGAATTTAAATTTTGTTGTTACTGGCTTGAAAATGGTCATTAACGGGGTGCTTTAAGGAACTTTTCAGGCTTTTTCTCAGTTTCTTCACCCAAGAAGCCTTTCGGTTTACACCCAGCGTATAGGTCCATTAGTATTTGTGGCCGGGCTATTAAGGCTTTGGATCATCCTCCTGAAGTTCTTGTTTCCCAGTGAGCTAACAATATGAATCAATAGTTAACCTAAAAACAAAAAATCGGACATTCATACAAAATTATTCTCCAGGCTTCCAATTCGGCACCCGGTTCATGAACCAACCACGGTCTAACTTCCCAATATTCCCCAAGAGTATTGTATCCTGATCATTACCTAATAAGAACCGGATTTCAACATTCGCCAGTTCCAGGCCCTCCTTTGTCCACTCACGAACCTTGACCACCTCTCTTAATTCAGCCTCCTTCAAATTAAGATCTCGGGAGCGATCCTGGAGAATATTAAACCGGGAAACCTCATTGGTATGGGTCATCCGAATCCGATGAATAAAATCTTTTTTGAAGCCATCTATTTTGTCCGGAGAAATCCTTGTGATCTTTGCCATTGACTCCCAATCGTCCTCACCCGGAAACAAAGCCTTCAGGCCAGCAGGGTTATTTTCCGCCAACAGTTTGAAAAATGCCTCGCCGACCGCTTCCGGGGATTCGTTGGCGTTGGTTTTTTTATCCCCACAACTTCCCAGGGTCAACACCGTGATCAGAACCAGAAGCAAATAATGAAATGAATTTAATTGCATCGAAGATTCCATTTTATACGAAGTTTATGCCAAAGATAGCCTGAGAAATCGAAAAGAATACAACTGTAAAGCTCAGTTCAGAGAAACTAAATTCGAATCCGAAAGGGTAAGTCTATTCCTGCACAATTTTACTTTGATCATTAAACTAGCTGGAAAATTGTTTTTGGACAAGTATTGTAATCCTTTGATGTTCTTATCAATTCGTCGAGAATTTATTCCTCGCTGAATTGCTGCGTCCAGACTGAAGGAAGCTCCTGCAAATTTAGATGTAGGGGAAGGACAATTTAAAACTTAAAACCCCAATTGATACTCGGCAGGACAGGTAACAAACTTAATTTTCGTGCTTTTATCACAGGCTTGTCGATATTATTGCTGTAATCAGCACGTAAGAACAGGAAATATGGGTTTCGGCGATTGTAAGCGTTGTACAAGCCAAAGTTCCAGTAGGTTTCACCCCAAGGTTTAGTTTTGGCAACCCTGACATTGAAATCCAGGCGATGATAGGGTGGGAGAGTAAAGGCATTGCGTTTTCCGTATTCGATCGTAACATTGGTGCCGCTGGAACCTTCATTCAACTCTAAAAAACTAAAAGCCGGGTTGCTGGGAATAAGACTTACTGCAACGGGAAGTGTATTGGCCGTACCGGTACCGAACACAAAATTGGCGGAAAATTGAATTTTGTCATTCAGGTTGCAGATCGCAACAGCTGAGAAGTCGTGACGCCTATCGTATTTGTAAGGATAGGGTTCATTGTTGTTGATGGTTGGAAATTGCCGGGTAGTCTTAGACCAAGTATAGCCAACCCAGCCTTTAAATGTTCCTTTTGGTTTCCGGAGAAATACTTCCAGTCCGTAGGACTCTCCTGTTCCTCCTTTTTCCACTTTTTCCTGCCAATTCGCATTTCCAAGGAAGTTGGCTCCTGTCTGATAATCGATCAGATTTTCCATTTGCTTACGATATGCCTCCACACTAAATTGAATAGTGGGATTATGGAAGGTCTTATCCACACCAAGCGAAACTTGCCGGGCAAACTCAGGTTGCACAATTTCAGTCGCAGGAACCCACAAATCGATTGGTAGGCCTGTACCACTGTTACTCAACAAGTGCAGGTACTGGGTCATTGTCGAATAGGAACCATAGACCCCCCAGCGATCCGTAGGTCCTATCCGAAAAGAGGCCCGAGGTTGAATGGACGTACAACTGAAAGTATCCAGAAGGTAGTAAGAAGTGTGTAATCCCAGGTTGAAGGAGATCTTTTCAGTGGCTTGCACCTGATCTTCGAAATAAATATTGGCCTCAAGCGGACGAAGGACATCCTGCGAAATCTCGTCATTGGATCCACTAATGAAGGACTGTCGTTGCAAGATTTCAGGTGTAAATTCATGTTGGATAACAGTAGCTCCCATTCGAACTACCTGCTTATTCGCAGGAATATAGTCGAAATTGAGACGGATACCGAAATCCTTTACCCTTGATCGATTGGTTAATTCGTTCTGTTCGAGGGGCTCATTGGGGAAATCCACCTCCGTTTTACTCAGTGAATGGTACTTGTATCGAGTAGTGAATACAGAAAAATCACTGAATAGTTCTTTACTCCAGTCCCGGTGCCATCTAAGTATCCCAGCTGTATTGCCCCAGCGAAGGTTAAAATCTAATGCGTCAATCACACCATTGGTGTCGATGTAGAAGCCAGAGGAAAATACATCTCCTCCAGTATATCCGGAAAGATAGATTCCATCTCTTTCGCTTGCTATCCAGCAGACCTTTCCTTGGAAGTCATGAAAGCTGTATCCAATGGAATTCCCGTTGTTACTTTGAGCGATCTTACTCACAATGGCCAAATAAGGCTCCAAAAGGGTTCTTCTTCCTGAGATGGTCAGGCTTAGCTTATCTTTGACCAATGGACCATGCAAAAGCAGACGCCCCGATGTAAGTCCCACATTGCCTTGTCCACTCCATTCGTTCAAGTTTCCCTCATTCATCCGGATGCTGACTACAGAAGATAGTCTGCCTCCATATCTGGCTGGGAAGCCTCCTTTAACTAGTTTGACATCTTTGATGGCATCGGAATTGAAAATGGAGTAAAAACCAAAAAGGTGGGAAGAATTATATATTGGAACACCATCGAACAAGATGAGGTTTTGGTCTGGTCCACCGCCCCGAACATAAAGTCCACTGGCTCCGTCACTACTGCTGTTAACGCCAGGAAGCAAGCTCAGTCCTGCAAGAACATCAGTTTCACCCATGAGAGCGGGCAGGGCTCTCAGATCCGAAATGGGAATTCGATAAGCACTGATTCCACCCAGTTCAGAATAGGTATTATTTTGCTGATCAATGATTTCAACCGTTTCCAGGCTAAGATCTGGTTTCAGACGAACGATCCCCTTTACATCTTGTTCGGGATACAGCATTTCAGCATACAGGGCATATCCCACCATAGAGATAACGAGCTTAACACTGTCTTTAGGAACCTGAAGGCTGAAAAATCCAAACTCATTTGTGATGACCCCAGACCGGGAAGAAGCATCATATACAGCAGCACCTATGAGACGTTCTCCGCTGAAATTATCTTCAACATATCCACTGATTGTAAAGGAAGGGATGATACGTGGGCGTTTGTTTCCAGGTATGAGAATAATAAACCCCTTTCGATAGGTATAGGTCAATCCAAGCGAACCGAGTACTTGTGACAAGACCTCTCGCAAAGGAGCCGCTTCAAAGGAGCCTGAAACATTCTGATTCGGAAGAATCTTGTTATTGTAGGAAAAGGGAAGTCCGGAAGCTTGTTCGATAAGTCGCAGAGCGATATCAGGGTCGGAATTCTCAAATGAAACAGTGACCAGAAAATCCAGGCCAATGGTTTGGGAAAAGGAGGCCGACCCAAGTAGTAGATGGAGGATGAACGTCCAACAAACTCTCTGCATGATCCGGGGAAATTCTACTTCATGATTTCTACACGCCTCTCAGTCCTTTTGATCTGAACCTGAAAGGTTGTTTTCAGTAGGCTGAGCAAGTCCCCCTCACTAGTCGTATTCACATCGATGGTAGTGGTGAGAGGTTCATTTTCTAAATCCGGGGAAACGATGAATTCAAGATCGTATTGTTTCTCCAATCTTTCAAGTGCAATTCTAAAAGGGACCTTTCTGAAGACAAGCTTCCCTTGCCGCCATGCTGCATCATCGGGGGCGAAAGTCTTCATTCGGCTCAGTTTGCCCGTTTTTAGGTCAAAACGCCCAGCTTGATTGGGGGTAAGATCAATTTTGATATCACTTCCGATAGGACTGAACTCCACATGACCGGTCACAACACTGACAAGTACTTGTTCGGTTGCAGGGTAGGCAGAGATAGTGAAACTAGTGCCAAGAACCTTGGCTTCAGCTCCTCTGACCTCAATGAAAAATGGTTTTTCTTTGTTCCGAGTGATGTCGAAGAAGGCCTCACCCTCTAATTTCACTCTGCGAACTTTGTCGTTAAAATCAGCTAGAATTTCCAGCTTGGACTCTGAATTCAGGGTCACATGGCTTCCATCAGAAAGATCAAACTGTTTGACCTCTTTGTGAACTGAAGACAAGGTTTCGCCACTGTCACTTTCTGGGGTACCACTTGGAAAAACAATGAGCAGACCAGCAATAACCAATAGGATGACAGCGACTGCAACTCCATAGATACGAATACGGGAAGATTTGAGTGGAATGACCAGAACCTTTTCTTTGACTTTGCTTTGCTCGAATTCTTCATCTAAAACATTCACTGAAGTCCCGACTTTGGCCAACATGTTTTGCAAAGTAATCCAGGAAGAATCGGTTTGAGGATCAATCTCTGAGATTCCTTCGGTAGTGGTTTCAAGGATCGATCGTACCTCCTGATAAATATTTTTCTCTTTCCTACCTCGCCTAACCCAATTAGTAAGCACACGAGCATCAATCACACTGAGTGTGCCGCGAAGTTCTTGTTCGATCAAAGCAAATATTTGCTCTTTATTCATGGGTATATTTATTTCATCAATTTTAGTTTTTCCTGGATGGGTTCGTTGCCCACTAGAATATCCAGCATGTACATACCAGGTTCTAACTCCAAAGCCTCTATTTGTGCCTAGGCCGATCTCAGGTTTAAAAAAGAGCAAAGTATATTTCTAACGTAATGATAACACTTTGGTGAAAGTTATCCCTCTAAGAAGGGAGGGAATTATTCTCTCGCTTTCCCAAAAACTCCTTTCCGAATCTTCTTCAAAGCAATCCCTATCTGATTTTCGACAGTCTTACGGGATATTCCTAAGAGATTTGCGATCTCTTTGTGACTGAGACCTTCTAACCGACTCATCAGAAAGATTTCCTTACAACTCTTGGGTAGGGCTTCGATTTGTTTGAAGATTTCTTCGAGTCTCCGGTTTTTCTCTTCGTCCCCAAGGTCAGTTTCCTGTGTGAGAACGTAAACTTTCTCACTGAGAGATACGGTTTTAATCCTATTCCTCTGAATTTTGTTTAAGGTGTGATTTCGAACAGCACGGTACAGGTATGACTTTAACCCTTCCCCGAATTCAAGTGAATCTCTTTTTTGCCAGATACTAATAAAGACTTCCTGAACGATTTCCCGGGCATCTTCCACTGAGAACAACATTGAAGCGGCATATCTCACCAAGGAAGGTTGAAATTTGCGAAACATTTCTTCATACACAGTTATCTGATCGCTTACATCCATGAATTGATCCAGTTGATTATGTATCCAAGGCTATGAAATGCAAAAAGATAAAGCAAAATAGTAGGTATTCACCTATCACATTTTTCAAGCTAAAAAAACAACAGCCATTCCGACAGTGTTCTTTTTGACCAAAATAGAAATTACCATGGCAATTTACTGCAGTTGAGACCAAGGTAGATAGTAGAGGAATTCCTTCCAAGGCTGTAGATCGGGGAAAAGCTCTTGGCGAAGCACCCTCATCCGTTGGGCATAGTCCTTGGCACCTAACTTGGAGCACCATTTTTCCCCTAGGATCATGTGTTGTAAAGTCAAGGGAACAGATCTTAAACCTTCCAAAAGAATTTCCAGCCCTCGCTCTCTCTGGTTCCTGAAAGTATGCCATGCAATTTTAGCAAATAAGCAGGTGGTGGTGTTGGGAACCCATTTCTGCAGGAGATGGAGCATATTGCGGGTCATGCGGCCCACTTCTCCGTGGGTTAGTCCTTCTTCCAGGCGTATCTCCAGATGTAAAGCTAAAGCGAATGGGTCATTTGGGTAGGACTTTCTGGTATGTACGATGATTTTCCTTCGTTTTCGTTGACTCCCAATTTTAGCCAGGCAGGCTTGGTAAAGAAGCCTTCCCTGGCGTATAGAGTTTTTTTCTAGGTGGCTTGCTGCTTTTTCCCACTCTTGTAATGCCATGAGATTTTCTGCCTTTAGCAATTGACAAACTGGTACAGGAGATTTCAGGTATGCTTGTTCAAAGGAGCGGTTTGATTGTTGATATTGTCCCTGTAAAGAATAGAGCTGTCCTTCCAAAATGTATATCCAGGCATTTTTTGGGGCATAGGCTAGACCTCTTTCGAGAAGATGGACGGCTTCTGGTATTCTTTCCGTCCACTGCATCCAACGTGCGGCTTGCAGTAAAGTTTCGATCTGGTAAGGTTGTCTCTTTAGCACCGCGTCTAATTCTGACCCGGCTTCGTAAATCTTACCCTGAAAAGCAAGTAAAAGAGCCTTCTCCCGTCTCTTGGTCCAACCACGGGGATGGCGGAGAATATACCGTTCAGCAGCTTTTAATTTCTGGTTGATCCTAATTGGTCGTCGAAAGGTTGCGATCGGAAGTTCAACCCACCTGTGAGAGTCAAGGTTCGAAGCAATAGGTTGTGAAATTGGCTCCGTTCGAAAAGATGGCTCTGAAAAACGGACCATTTCATCTTCAACTGCCCTACGTTCCGAACGTGGGGCACTGTGGCTAGGATGGGCTTGACGATGTCTAAAAACCGGATCGTCTACATTTGCATCTAAGCTGGCACGAATCCTTTCCCTTGCTTCTTGGACTCTCTTTCGCGCATTGGAAGGGGAAATGTCAAGGCATTTCGCAATCTCATTGTAGGGCATATCCTGGTAAGCCCTGAGAATGAGAACCGATTTGAGCCGGTCCGGGAGCGCTTCAACAACTGACTTAAGGCGGTTGTAATCTTCACTGTCCACCATATCTCTTTCAGGAGACAAACTTTCAGCATAGAGGGCTGGGTCCAGTGACTGGATCATAAAATCAAGATCGAAGGAAAGGACAGGATAACGAGCCTGCTTGCGAAACCGATCAATACAATGATTCCTCAGCAATCGAACCAGCCAAGCCTTTGGATTCTGAATGTACCCAGTTGAGTCGGAAAGATAATCCAAGGCCCGCATCATAGCATTGCTGAGTATCTCATGTGCCTCCACTTCATTCCCTTTGACCCAGCGAAGGCACTGTCTGTGGAGAAAGTCATAATTCTCTATCCAGAACATCCAGAAATTTTCTCTGTCCCGGATATCCAAATCAAATGTATCATCTAGCTGATGGGTGGCAGGAAGCATATTTGTTTTGCGGGAGTTCATTCTGATTTTAGGATTAAATCCATCGATTGGCAAAATATAATGGTGAAAGAAGGCGATCAAATAAAAAATAGTGTTTTTTGCAGAAAACGAATAAATAGTTGTATTAGATTCAAGAACATTGGAACGCTGTTTGTACTTCTACCTCATCGAACATGTGTCCACCATTTGCACCCTTAAAACAGGTGTCAAGGCTGGTACTAGCCGTTTAAATTAGGGAGACCGATATTTTAATAAAAAAATCCCATGGAAATCACTACCCCTCCTGCCCCCTCCGCCAAATTTGAATTTGATGAATTTAGGATCAGATCTATTAAAGATCATTTCTCGAATCCGTTTAAATTTCGTTTGATGCTGGCCAAGATCCTCCCTATGGGTTTCCTTTCGGGGATGTGGATCAAAGTACTTACTGAAGAGCGGTGTGAAGTAATGGTCAGGTACAAGTGGCTCAATAAGAACCCTTTCCGCTCTACCTTCTGGGCGGTTTTGGGGATGGCTGCTGAGATGAGTTCTGGAGCACTCTTGACCATGTATACCCATGGTCAAAAACCTTCCATTGCAACTTTGGTGGTCCACCAGGAAGGCCGTTTCATGAAAAAAGCTGTCGGTAAAATCACTTTTGTCTGTGAGTCTGGCACAGCTATTAAAGCCGCTGTCCAACAGACAGTAGAGAGCAGAGAACCTATTTCCATTATTTGCCCTATAGTGGGCTTTGATGAAGCAGGAGATATGGTTGCAGAATTTGCTTTCACTTGGTCCTTTAAGGTCCGATTGAAAAAATAGCGTCCCATCTTTATTCACGAGAGATTAGACAAATTAGTTATCAGTTCCGTGCGAGTGGCGATGTGGGATCTTACGCTCTCCCTCGGTGCAGCTGCGGTCAAAGGTATCAAAGAGTCAGCTTTGCTAGTGTTGGTCATCACTATGATCGAATTGAGTGGTATTTTCTTTACAGGGAATCGTTTGGCTGACCTCTTAGCCCGCATGGATGAGTTCATCCCCGATTTCAATGTTACCGACTGGAAATTGGTCTCTATGGGGCCCTTTATGGCTTTTTGTTGTGGGGAACGGCTATCCTGGTTAGGGCTATCTTGGTGCTATTGTCTCCATTCCATAGATAGGCTACTATTTTTGTTCCGTGGCAAGGATATCAAAACCTTATTTTGGCAAGCGATGAGGAGCGTGATGAACTGCTGCTGATCCGGTCGTTAAAACTTGGAAAGCGCTACGAGGATCGAGCGAAAGTTATCATACTGAGCCTCGATAGCAAATCGCTCGATGAGATCATGGTTTCTACTCAAATGAGCTGGAATGGGGTTAACAAATGGCGTAATCGTTGCCGGGAAAAGGGAATGATCGGGTTTAGAAATGCCCCCGCCCTGAGAAGAAAAAGGTTGTAACTGCACAACAACGTGCCATGGTGATCGAATTGGCTACCTCTAAGCCGGATGGCGGCTATACCAATTGGTCACAGAAGCAGATCGGAGAGTAGGCGGGGATCATACGTAGCTTGGTGAGTAAAAATCTCAAGGTGGCTGATCTCAAGCTCCACAAAATCAAGTATTGGTGTAGGAAGAGTCCATATCCGGAATTCGAAGAATAAAATGCTCAATATTGTAGGTCTCTTTATGAACCCACCGGAAAATTCATCGGTGATTTGTGTGGATGAAAAAACACAGATTCAGGCTTTGGATAGAAGCCAGCCTGAGTTGCCGCTTCGAACCAGTCGAGCCCAACGCCACACCGCTACATAGTGTCCGCCTGAAAAAACGGCGTTTCGGGCGGACACTATAAATAACATTTGACGCCATATATGCTCTTTTGAGCTTGAGTGTGGCGTCGACTTCTTTACACCTTTGTGTGGATGTGTCTTAAAAACCGTCCGGAGTATTGGTTAAATGATGTCAGCTTAAAGCTGGTTCGATCCTAGTCAGGTTTCGGCTGCTAGGAGGCGGCTCCAAATTTTCCAGAACCACCAAATCAATTGATTGAAAAATGGCATGCCCTCTGTGAAAGACAATTATGCCATTTATCAGCAGACGAAACTCTAATCTTTTCCGTCATGCGGCCAAATTTCAACTCAAATTGGGTAGATTTGACGGAACTGGGTTAAGTCCTTCAGATAATGAGGGTTTTTTCTGTAAATCAAGCCAGACAAAATTAAGACGATGAATGGAAACTGGATAAGAAAACCGAGAAGAACTTCTGCCCCTTTGTGCCGTTTTGATAATTTTGGTTCAGAATGAAGAGAGTCCTACTCATCACCTACTACTGGCCACCTAGCGGGGGCTCCGGTGTGCAGCGCTGGCTAAAGACTGTGCGCTACCTACGTGATTTCGGTTATGAGTCCGTGGTTTACACCGCTCTAAATGCCGAATACCCGGTGACCGACAAAAGCTTGGAGGAGGAAGTTCCCGAAGGGTTGGAGGTGATCCGAACTCCAATTTGGGAACCCTACAATCTGTATAAGCGATTTATTGGACAAAAAAAGGAGAAAAGGGTTGTTTCTGGTTTCCTTTCTGAAGACAAAAAGCCCAGCCTAACCGCCCGAATCTCCATGTGGATAAGAGGCAACCTTTTCATTCCTGATGCTCGAAAGTACTGGATCAGACCTTCTGTAAGCTACCTCAAAAAATACTTAAAGGAGAACCCGGTAGACCTTATCGTCTCTACAGGCCCGCCCCATACCACTCATCTGATCGCCTTGGGACTATACAAAAAAATAGGAATTCCCTGGGTGGCTGACTTCCGGGACCCTTGGACTAATATCAGTTTCTACAAGGATCTCATGCTCAGCAGTTGGGCCGATCGCAAACATCACCGTCTGGAAAAGGAAGTCGTAATAACAGCCAGCCGTGTAGTAGTCGTTGGTAACCAAATGGCGAAGGAATTCGCTGAAATAGGGAACCGCAAGATAGATGTCATTACCAATGGCTACGATGAGGCTGACCTTCCCACAATTCTACCTGAACCGGACGCAGAATTCTCACTGGTTCATATCGGCATGCTCTCCGACAGCCAAAACCACGAGATTCTCTGGCAAGCCCTAGGCGAACTGTCATTAGAAAACGAAGTCTTTGCACAAGCACTTAAGATCCGGCTAATTGGCAAGGTCGATGTCGGGGTTCATGCCTTCCTCGATAAATACCAACTGAAGGACCAGACCGAAATCATCGATTATATATCTCATTCTGAGGCTATTGAGGCCCAGCGCAAGGCCCAGGTTCTCCTGCTCCTTATCAACAACAGCCCTAACGCCAAGGGTGTGATCACAGGCAAGATATTTGAATACCTGGCTTCTAGCCGCCCAGTCATCGCTATTGGTCCGGAGAACGGGGATGCCGCCGCCATCATTAAAAATGTCAATGCTGGAGCCATTTCAGGCTTCAATGATAAAGAGAGTCTCAAAAGAAATTTACTCAACTATTTTGAATATTACCAGGCCGGAGAGCTCGAGGCTGAAGGCGTCGGTGTAGAAGCCTATTCCCGGAGGACTCTGACCGGGGTCTTCGCCAAAGTCTTTGACGAAATTACAACATGACCAAATTTGTCACTGTCATCGGGACCAGACCCCAGTTTGTTAAAGCTGCCGCTATTTCCCGGGCCTTTTTCAAACTCTACCCCGATCAAGCCACTGAAATCATCATTCACACCGGGCAACACTACGATCCCAATATGTCTCAGGTCTTTTTTGATGAGATGAAGATTCCCAAGCCGGACTACAACCTCAGCGTTGGCTCTAAATCCCACGGAGAGCAAACCGCAGAAATGATTAGCGGCATCGAAAAGATCCTCCTCAAAGAGCAGCCTCAAGGTGTAATCCTTTATGGCGACACCAACTCCACACTGGCTGGGGCTATTGCCGCCTCTAAACTCCACTTCCCGGTCATCCACGTTGAAGCTGGCCTCCGTTCCTTTAACAAGAATATGCCTGAGGAGATTAACCGCATTCTCTGCGACCATGTCAGCACCCTACTTTTCTCTCCTACAAGCACCGGGGTTGAAAACCTCATCCGGGAGGGATTTTCCCGCGACAATCAGCCTCTCTATACTTCCAACAATCCCAAGATCTGGCACTGCGGTGATGTCATGTATGACAATACACTCTTCTTTTCCGAATACGCTCGCAACAAGGTCAATCTCCTTGAAAAACTGGGCATTCAGGACAGGAATTTCATCCTAGTCACCGTTCATCGTCCCTCCAACACCGACAAACCAGAATACCTGACCGCTATTTTCAAGGCCCTCCTTCGTCTCGCGTTTGATCATAGGCAAGAAATTCTCTTCCCTATGCACCCCCGCACTTCTAAACTGATGGAGCAAAATGTGGCCCCTGAAGTGCGGGAAGCCCTGAAATCTGAACCTGGCATCTATATCATTCCTCCGGTTTCCTTTCTCGAGATTACTCACCTCGAAGATGCCTGCCAAATGGTCATCACCGATAGCGGTGGAGTACAAAAAGAAGCTTTCTTTCTGAAAAAGCCCTGTATCGTTCTCCGAAAAGAGACCGAATGGGTGGAACTAGTAGAAAATGGCACCTGCCTACTCTCTGGGCCGGATGAAATGCAGATCATCGCTGCCTGGGAAAAGCTTAGTACAGATGGTGACCACTCCTATCCAGAAATCTTTGGGACTGGTAATGCAGCAGAATTTATCGTTCGGAAAATGGTGGAGGAGTTGGGTTGATGGCTTTTCCAATCAGACAAACGAACTTTGGTTGATATCCGCCAATTGAATCTTTTGTCGCCTGCCTATATTTTGGAATCGTTTGCGGCAGAGCTTGACATTCTAATCAACAACAGCCTGTGAGAGCTTCCTTTTATTGGAGAGGCTTGTAACCCAAGTTGAGCATTTTGCCCCCATAAATCATTTATTTTCTTTGAATTTACAAAAATAATCGGTCAATACGTCCATAAATGACCGATTATGGTCTGGATTCCCGTTCGTAGTGACCCATATATGTTGGCTGGGATTGGCCCTTTACTTATCTTTGGGGCATGTTCATTCGAAAAGTCCATAAAAAGAATCCCAACTCCGACAAACGCTATGTTTACTACCGCCTGGTTGAGTCTTATCGGGGTGCCGAGGATAAGCCTCGCCAGAGAGCGATCCTCAACCTGGGGAAGCTCGATGGCTTTCCTGAACATAAGCATAAGTTGCTGGCAGACAGGATCGAGCATCTGCTGTTGGGGCAGTCAGGGCTGTTTGATCAATTCATTGACAATCAGGTAGATTAGCTGGCCCATCGCTTTTACCAGGAGATCCTTCAAACCGATCCTTCCCACAAGCCGGCCCCTCAGCCCAAAGCTCTGAAGGCTTGCTCAGAGGACTTTGTCGAAGTGGATCTCGATTCC
>JBFGVE010000043.1:0-21336 GCA_041565275.1 Bacteroidia bacterium | reverse complement strand
TTAGTATTTTTCAACCCGGAGAGTTTGTCGATGTTGTGGGAACGAGTAAGGGTAAAGGTTTTCAGGGTGTAGTTAAACGCCATGGTTTTCGTGGTGTTGGTGGTCAAACACACGGTCAGCACAATCGTGGTCGTGCCCCTGGGTCGCTGGGCCCTGGTTCTACACCTTCTCGCGTGTTTAAAGGGATGAAGATGGCTGGGCGCATGGGAGGAGAACGCGTAACTGTTCAAAATCTTCGCATCCTCAAAATTATTCCTGAAAAGAACTTGTTGGTCGTTTCCGGTCCAGTACCTGGTCCCAAAGGTGGATACGTTTATATTCAAAAGTAACTATGGAAGTAACCGTACAAAGTACCCAAGGAGCCGACACCGGTCGCAAAGTGACCCTTCCGGCAGAAGTGTTTGATCTGGAAGTTCCCAATGATCAAGCGATTTATGAAGATGTACGTAATATCCTTGCCAACCGCCGTCAGGGAACTCACAAGACCAAAGAACGCGGTGAAGTTAGTGGCTCCAAAAAGAAACCATATAAGCAGAAGGGAACAGGTAGTGCCCGTGCAGGGTCCAAACGTTCCCCGCTCTGGCGTCACGGTGGTCGTGTCTTTGGCCCGAGGCCGCGTAGCTATGGTTTCCAAGTAAATAAGAAGGTCAGTCGACTGGCACGTTGCAGTGCGCTGACCTATAAAGCGCGTGAATCCAAGGTGATGATTGTAGAATCTTTCGATATGGATTCTCCCAAAACCAAGCAACTCCTCTTAATATTAAATGCGCTTGAATTGGATTCGTCAAAAGTTCTTTTGGTACTCCCCGACGACAACAAAAATATTTACTTGTCTTCGCGAAACATTCCTAAAACGAATGTTATTCGTGCTCAAGATCTTAATACTTATGACATCCTCAACGCAGACCGCGTGGTTTTAGTAGAGGAGTCGGTTGAAAAAATCCACCAGCAATTAGGATAAGCTATGAGTGTACTGAGTAAGCCACTGGTATCGGAAAAAATGGAACTGCTTAACGAGCGTTCTGGTAACAACCAGTATTCGTTTAAAGTAGATCTGAAAGCAAAGAAGCCAGCGATCAGAGAGGCGATTGAGGAAATGTATGGCGTAGATGTTCAAAGTCTACGCACTATGATTGTACGTGGTAAGCGGCGTACCCGTCACACTCGCGCCGGATTTATCCATGGAAAATCTCCCAACTACAAGAAGGCGATAGTAACCCTTGGTGATGGTCAGGAGATTGATTTTTATAAGAATATCTAAGGAAGAGAGAGAATGGGAATTAGAAAGCTAAATCCAACTACCCCAGGCCAGCGATTTGTCCGACTGTCTGATTTCGCAGAAATTACGGCGTCTCGACCCGAAAAGTCCCTCCTTCGGAAGATCAGTAAATCTGGTGGGCGGAACAACTCCGGAAAGATGACCGTGCGTCAGATCGGTGGTGGTCACAAACGCCGCTACCGTGTTATTGACTTTAAAAGAGACAAAGATGGTGTTCCTGCAGTTGTCAAGTCTGTCGAATATGATCCCAACCGCTCTGCCCGTATTGCTCTTCTTTTCTATGCAGACGGAGAAAAGCGGTACATAATCGCACCAGAAGGTCTGAAGACAGGTGCTTCTCTTATGTCAGGAGAGAAGGCTTCACCCAGTTTGGGAAATAGCCTGAAGTTAAAGGACATTCCTTTGGGTTCTATCGTTCATAATATTGAGCTTCATCCGGGTAAAGGTGGGGCTATGTGTCGGGGGGCAGGGACATACGCTCAACTACTGGGCCGGGAAGGAAAATATGCAAGCCTACGTCTTCCGTCAGGTGAAACCCGTTGGGTTCTTGTTCACTGCAAAGCTACCTTAGGAGCTGTGGGCAACTCTTCGAACATGAACGAACGGATGGGCAAAGCTGGTCGCAATCGTTGGAAGGGTCGCCGTCCCCGCGTTCGCGGTGTGGTTATGAATCCTGTTGACCACCCGATGGGTGGTGGGGAAGGTCGCGCCTCTGGTGGACATCCACGGTCGCGTACCGGTATTCCTGCAAAGGGGTTCCGTACCCGGAATAAAAAGAAGCACTCTTCCAGTTTGATTATAAGTAGGAAAAAGAAACGTAAATAAGCATGGCTAGGTCACTGAAAAAAGGTCCCTTTATCGATCCCAAGCTGGATAAAAAGGTCGCTGCCATGGCGGAAAGTGGAAAGAAGCGCACCATTAAGACATGGGCGCGTCGGTCAATCATTTCGCCTGATTTCGTAGGGTTTACTATTGCAGTTCACAACGGAAATAAATTTATTCCTGTGTATATCACTGAGAATATGGTTGGGCACAAACTCGGTGAATTTTCTCCTACTCGTACGTTTCGCGGTCATGCTGGAGATCGGAAAAAGGATAAAGGAAGAAGATAATGGCTGAACAGATAAAAAAATTGACTCGCAAGGAGAAGATTGCTCAAGGTCTGGATAAGGCCCCCAAGCGGAAGACCGTCATGGCTCAGCGCATAAAGAATGAGCGTCAGGACCTTGCAAAGGCTTCTCTTCGGAACTCAACTATTGCTCCTCGCAAAATGCGCATGGTAGTGGACCTTATCCGAGGAATGGAGGTTGATAAAGCACTCCATGTTCTTAAATGGACCTCCAAAGCAGGTGCAGAACCTGTCCGCAAACTCCTTCTTTCGGCGATTTCTAATTGGGAATCTAAGAACGAAGGTGTACGTGTAGACGAAGGCGAGTTGATTGTAAAGGAAGGTTTTGTAGGTGGGGGACGGATGCTCAAGCGTTTTCGTCCGGCTCCGCAGGGGCGCGCTCACCGTATTCGTAAGCGCACCAGTCACGTAACCTTAATTTTGGATACCAAAGAGACCGAAGAATAAATGGGACAAAAAACACATCCGATCGGATTGCGCCTTGGAATCTCCAAGGGATGGGAGTCCAACTGGTACGGCGGCAAGAATTATGCAGATAAGCTTATCGAGGATGAAAAGATACGTATTTATCTCAACCGCCGTATTCCACGCGGTGGGATTTCAAAAATCGTCATTGAACGTACTTTAAAGCGTATAACTCTCACTATCCACACTTCTCGCCCTGGTATCGTTATCGGTCGAGGCGGTCAGGAAGTTGATCGCTTAAAGGAAGAGATCAAAAAGATCACCAATAAAGATGTTCAGATCAACATCTATGAGATCAAACGTCCCGAGCTTGATGCGAAGCTGGTGAGCGAGATGATCGCCTCACAATTGGCCGCGAGAATTTCATTTCGTCGTGCTATGAAAACAGCCTTAGCTTCTACGATGCGTATGGGAGCATTGGGTTGTAAGATTATGTGCTCAGGTCGCCTGGGTGGTGCTGAAATGGCTCGAACTGAACAGTATAAGCAGGGACGTATTCCCCTCCAAACACTTCGCGCTGATATTGATTATGCTTTGACCGAATCCAAAACCGTTTATGGAATTATTGGAGTCAAAGTGTGGATCTTCAAGGGAGAATTATACGGAAAGGTCGACTTGTCACCAAATGCTGGCGTCGATAACAAACGCGGAAAGCGGCGCGATCGTCGCAGAAGATGATTTTGACTGAAAGATTAAAAGGGATTATTCATCATGCTGTTACCTAAAAGGACAAAGTTCAGGAAACACCAAAAAGGCCGGATCAAAGGAAATGCTCAACGAGGCAACCAGATTGCATTTGGTTCTTTTGCTATCAAGACTCTGGAAAAAGGTTTCATTACCAGCCGCCAGATTGAGGCAGCCCGTCAGGCCATTACTCGCGAGATGAAGCGTGAAGGAAAGCTTTGGATCCGGATTTTTCCCAGCAAGCCCATGACCAAGAAACCGGCCGAAGTTCGTATGGGTAAGGGCAAAGGATCGCCAGAATACTGGGCTGCTCCTGTCGAGCCGGGCCGTATCATTTTCGAATCAGAAGGCGTGCCTCTTGCGGTTGCGCGTGAAGCTATGCGGCTCGGTGCTCAAAAGCTTCCTGTCAAGATTAAATTTGTTGTGAGGCGAGATTATATCGGGTAAGGTTATGAATGTAGACGATATCAGAGAATTAACTGACGCAGAGATTATTGAGCGCATCGCAGACGAAAAGGCGATGCTCCAGAAAATGTATTTTAACAATGCAATTTCTGAGATCGAATCTCCCTCTAAGATTCGTACTAGCAAGCGTAACATTGCGAAAATGTTAACAGTGCTTAGGGAGCGTGAAATGGTTGAACAAAAGCAATAGATAAGATGGCTGAAGAGACTAATACAAGTAGCCCAGAAATTTTCCAGGCAGGTGTCAAACGAAATTTGCGTAAGGAACGTATCGGGCGCGTGACGAGTAACAAAATGATGAAGTCTATTACCGTCATGGTCGAAAGAAAGGTCAAGCACCCGATTTACGGGAAGTTTGTGAAGAAAAGTTCCAAGTATTTGGCTCACGATGCTGAGGAGGTTGCAGGTGAAGGCGATATTGTTCGTATCATGGAAACCCGCCCTTTGAGTAAACGTAAACGCTGGAGATTGGTTGAAATCATTGAAAAAGCGAAATAACAAATGTTACAGCAGGAATCCCGACTCGGCGTTGCCGACAATAGTGGAGCAAAAAAATTGCTTGTGATCCGTGTACTCGGTGGAACCAAGCGTCGCTATGCCAGCATTGGTGACCGGATTGTTTGTTCTGTAAAGGCAGCCGACCCAAACTCTGCGGTTAAGAAAGGTGATGTTGTCAGAGCAGTAATTGTCCGAACGAAGAAAGAAGTTCGTCGACGTGATGGGTCTTACATCCGTTTTGATGACAATGCAGCTGTTTTGATCAACGCTGAGGGTGAGCCGCGTGGTACACGTATTTTTGGCCCAGTTGCCAGAGAGCTCCGAGAAAAAAATTATATGAAGATCGTTTCCCTTGCACCTGAAGTACTATAATAAATAAGGAAAGCAACAATGTCCCGCAGAAAACACAACAAGCGTCCCAAGCTGCATGTAAAAAAGGGAGATAACGTAAAAGTTCTCTCAGGTCGTGAGCGTGGTAGATCTGGCCGTGTGCTTGCTATCATCCACAAAGTTGATTCTAAAACTGGAGTGATCCAGTACCGTGCAATTGTTGAAGGTCTGAACTTGATCTTCAAGCACCAGCGTCCTGATCAGAATAATACGCAAGGTGGTATAATTGAGACCGAAGCAGGAATACATATTTCGAACCTTCAGTTAATCGATCCCAAGTCCAAGGAGCCAACTCGAATCGGGCGTAGAGAAAATGAAAAGGGCAAGGGTTGGGTCCGTTATTCCAAAAAATCTGGTGAAATAATTGGATAAAAAGATGGCAAAAGAAGCAAGACTATATACAAAATACAGAGAGGAGATCGTGGCAGGACTCATGGAAGAGTTTCAATACTCTTCTGTAATGCAAGTTCCGAAGCTTGAAAAAATATGTCTTTCTCGCGGACTTGGTGAAGCCATCGCGGATAAAAAGTTGCTCGAAAGTTCTGTCAATGAATTTGGTTTGATCACAGGGCAGAAGGCTGTTATTACTTATTCAAAAAAAGACATTTCGAACTTTAAGCTTCGTAAGGGCATGCCTATCGGCTGTAAGGTTACGCTTCGGAAGGTTAACATGTACGAGTTTCTTGATCGCTTGATCAATATCGCCATTCCGCGAGTCCGTGATTTTCGTGGTATCAATCCCAAGGGGATGGACGGTCGCGGTAACTTCAACTTTGGAGTTAAAGAACAAATTATTTTCCCTGAGATTGATGTAGACAAGATCGATCGTATTCAGGGATTGGATATCGCCCTTGTAACCAGTGCAAAAACTGATGAAGAGGGAATCTCCCTTCTCAGGCGTTTTGGAATGCCTTTTCAGGGTCAAAAGAAATAAGAATTATGTCAAAGAAATCGATTATCGCAAGGCAGCGTAAGCGTGAAAGACTGGTAGCCCAGTACGCTGACAGGCGAAAAGCGCTTAAAGAAGCGGGTGACTACACAGCTTTAGCGTTGTTGCCCCGGAATTCATCTCCGGTCCGTCTGAAAAACCGGTGTATGATCACCGGCAGACCTAAGGGATATATTCGTAAATTCGGGGTTTCGCGCATCAAGTTCAGAGAACTTGCTCTGGCTGGTCGGATCCCAGGTGTCACAAAAGCAAGCTGGTAGGATTATGTCAACTGATAAAGTCGCAGATTACCTGACCCGGCTGAGAAATGCTATCGCAGCTGGTCACCGCGTAGTAGAACTACCTGCTTCTAATCTTCGTAAATCACTCACCGAGTTGCTTTATGAGAAGGGGTATATCGCCAAGTATAAATTCATTGAAGAGAAACCGCAAGGCAAGATCAAGATTGCACTGAAGTACGATAAAATAAGTAAAAAACCTGCAATCACTTCGCTTACTCGGATTTCAAAACCAGGCCTTAGAAAATACACCAACGTGGAGGATCTACCTCGAGTTTTGAATGGCATGGGCATTGCAATTCTCTCAACTTCTAAAGGTATAATGACCGACAAGGAAGCCAGGGATTTGAATGTCGGTGGGGAAGTCTTGTGTTACGTCTATTAATTAAGAGTTATGTCCCGGATAGGAAAAAAACCAATCGCAATTCCCAAAGGTGTTGAAATAAAGATCAACGATAATGTTGTCTCAGCCCAAGGACCCAAAGGAGAACTTACGGAAACGGTCCACCCGGATATGATTGTGAGGGTAGAAGATGACCAATTGATCGTTGAACGTCCCTCTGACTCCAAGGAACACAGGTCATTTCATGGACTTTACCGTTCCCTTCTTAATAATCTTGTAACTGGTGTTTCTCAAGGATATCGCAAGGAACTTGAGTTGGTTGGAGTAGGTTATAAAGCAGAAGCAAAGGGGCAGGTTCTTGAACTGAATCTAGGTTATTCTCACTTGATAGCTATTTTAATTCCAAAAGAGCTTAAGGTAGAAACTGAGACGAAAAGAGGAACTAATCCCAAAGTAACCTTGGAGGGTATCGACAAGCAATTAATCGGTCATATTGCCTCCAAGATCCGTTCTCTCAGGCCACCTGAGCCCTACAAGGGGAAAGGTGTACGGTTTGTAGGTGAAGAAATCAGAAGGAAGGCTGGTAAGACAGGCGCTAAGTAATAAGCTATGGCAAGGATAGAAAATAGAGCCCGACGTGAAAGAATTCGCAAAGGTATCCGCAAGAAAATTCGGGGAACTGCTGAACGTCCTCGTCTGGCTGTCTTTCGAAGCAATAAGGAAATTTACGTTCAGTTAATCAATGATGACGATGGCAAGACTATTGTAGGTGCTTCTTCCTTGTCTGAAGGAGTTAAAGGAGATGCATCCGATAGGTCTAAATCTGAAGTCAGTAAGTTGGTCGGTTTAGAAATCGCTCGACGCGCTAAAGAGGCAGGTATAGAGTTAGTTGTCTTTGACCGGAGTGGTTACAGATACCATGGGCGTGTAAAGGCGCTTGCTGAAGGAGCACGTGAGGGAGGTCTTAACTTCTAAACAAGAAAAAACATGAAGAAATCAAATAATAAGGGGCAGCAGCAGCGGGTTAAAAGTAGTGACGTGGAGTTAACCGAGAAGGTTGTAAAGATTAAGCGTGTTGCCAAAGTGGTGAAAGGTGGTCGTCGTTTTAGCTTCTCTGCGCTTGTCGTTGTTGGGGATGGTAAAGGAGCCGTTGGGTTTGGGCTTGGTAAAGCCAATGAAGTTGTCGATGCAATTTCAAAAGGTGTTGATGACGCAAAGAAAAACTTAATTTCAGTTCCCATTACCTCAAAGGGTACCGTGCCACACCGCTCTTTTACAAAGTATGGTGCAGCCAAAGTCCTTCTGCACCCAGCTGCGCCCGGTGCAGGTGTATTGGCTGGAGGTGCGATGCGTTCAGTTCTTGAAGCTGCCGGAATTAAAGATGTAATTGGTAAATCTCTCGGATCTTCTAATCCCCACAACGTAATCAAAGCCACTATAAAGTCTCTTAAAGAAATGCGAGATGCTTATGGAGTGGCAGAGCAACGTGGTGTGGACCTTGAAAAGGTTTTTAACGGATAAGACAATGGCACAGATAAAAGTAACTCAGGTTCGCAGTACTATCAATCGTCCTCGTCGTCAGAAAGCTACCATTCAGGCACTCGGACTAGGAAGAATAAATAAGACCGTTGTTCATACCGCAACGCCTCAGATCATAGGAATGATCAGAAAAGTAGGGCACTTAGTAAAAGTTGAGGAGGCATAGTACAAAATGAAACTTCATAACCTTAAAAAGCCTAGCGCAGGGCACAACAAAGCAAATAAGAGGCTTGGCCGTGGTCAGGGATCCACACGTGGCGGTACTTCTACCAAAGGTCACAAGGGAGCACAATCTCGAAGTGGATACAAGTACCGTCCGTGGTTTGAAGGAGGGCAGATGCCCCTCTATCGTAGAATACCTAAATTCGGTTTTAAGAACCGGTTTCGTGTAGAATATACTGCTATTAATCTTGACACTATATCCTATTTGCTGGAAAAGCATTCTGGTGTTACCGTCGTTGACCATCAATTTCTAGAAGAAAACGGCATCATCTCCAAAAGCGGACAGCTTGTGAAGGTGCTCGGTCGTGGTGAAATTTCCCAAGGGGTCACGGTAGTAGCCAATAAGTTCTCCAAATCTGCCAGAGCAGCTATTGAAGCAGTAGGGGGGACCGTCACTGAAGTCTGACCTATGAAAGATTTCATCGAAAAAATAAGGAACATATTCCGCATCGAAGAGTTGCGGCAGAGGATACTTTATACTTTGCTCCTGCTACTCGTCTTTCGGTTAGGATCTTATATAATCCTCCCCGGCATTGATGGGGAATTGTTAGAATCGTCATTTGCGAATAGTCAAGGAGGTGGTATCCTTGGATTGATCAATACTTTTGTCGGAGGTGCATTTTCTCGGGGTGCTATCTTTGCTCTGGGCATCATGCCCTACATCTCCGCATCTATTATTGTACAGTTGTTGGGTGCTGCATTACCTTCTATACAGAAGTTACAACGTGAAGGTGAATCTGGGCAGAAGAAGATCAATCAGTTAACCCGTTATCTGACTGTCTTGATCACCTTTGGTCAGGCTGCTGGGTTTGTGGTTAACCTCCGTGCCATGTATCCAAATGCAGTCCCTCAAGAAGACAGTGTTTTCTGGTTGACTTCAGTATTGATCCTTACAGCAGGCACTATGTTTCTTGTTTGGCTGGGTGAAAGGATCACCGACAATGGGATAGGGAATGGCGTCTCCCTGATCATTGCTATAGGTATTATTGCTGGTATGCCAGGTGCGATGATTAACGAATGGCGTGCCAATCCCGCGATGCTTTTTTTCATTGAAATGATTGCTCTGGGAATAGCCACTATGGGAGTCGTTGCCCTTACACAAGCTACCCGAAAGATACCCATTAATTATGCCCGAAGGGTTGTCGGTAACAGGATATCTGGAGGTATGACCAATAACGCTCGCCAATATATTCCCTTGAAAGTAAACTCGGCAGGTGTGATGCCTATCATTTTTGCACAGGCCATAATGTTTATCCCTGCTACCGTTGCTCAATTCTTCCCCGAAAGTAGTTTCTGGACTTCTACAGGAGCAATGTTTTCAGACTTTACAGGGGTTGTGTACAATATCACTTTTGGGTTATTAATCGTGATATTCACTTATTTTTACACAGCAATTGTTATTAATCCAAATGACATTGCTGATAATCTAAAGAGACAAGGAGGATTTATACCTGGGGTCAAACCCGGGAAAAAGACCTCCGAATATATAGACAATATCCTTTCGAGGATTACGCTTCCTGGCTCCATTGCTTTGGCTTTTGTCGCAGTTTTCCCTGCTTTTGCTAGCGCTTTTGGGGTCTCGCAGTCTTTTTCGCAATTTTTTGGTGGTACTAGCCTCCTCATCATGATCGGTGTGGTTTTAGATACCCTGCAGCAGGTTGAAAGCTATCTGTTGATGCGCCATTATGATGGCTTGATGCGTCAGGGACGCATTCGTAGAACCCAAGGAGCTTCGGGAGTATCTATCTGATGGTAGTCGGAACCGTAACCATAAAAACTGAGGAAGAGATCGAATTGATCCGTGAGAGTGCCATGTTGGTTGGCAGAGCTTTGGGAGAAGTGAGTAGGTTGCTTGAGCCAGGTATTAGTACTCTTAAGCTTGATCAAGTTGCAGAGGAGTGCATCCGGGATCATGGTGGCATCCCTGCATTCAAGGACTACAAACAATCTCCTGTTGATGCTCCTTTTCCAGGAACCCTTTGTGTTTCAGTTAACGAAGAGGTTGTACACGGATTCCCGTTGGCTGACAAATTCCTTGTTGACGGAGACATTGTAGCAGTTGATTGTGGAGTATTTATGAATGGTTACTATGGTGATTGTGCATATACGTTTGGGATTGGTGAGGTCGTTTCTAAGAAGTTGCGGCTGATGAAAGTTACAAACGAAGCTCTTTATAAGGGACTTGAAAAGGCTGTAGAGGGTGGTTTTTTGGGAGATGTATCTCATGCTATCCAGTTCCACGTAGAATCTCACGGATATTCCGTTGTGCGGGAAATGGTTGGTCACGGAATTGGATCTAAATTACACGAACCTCCAGAGGTACCGAACTATGGTAGAAAACGTTCCGGACTCAAATTAGTGGAAGGGATGACTCTTGCGATTGAACCAATGGTGAACCTTGGCCGCAGAAAAATTGTTGTTGAAAGCGACGGTTGGACTATACGCACTTCGGACCGTTCTCCATCGGCTCATTACGAGCATACGATTGTAGTAAGGAAAGATCAGTGTGAAATACTATCTTCGCACGAATTTATTGTGAATCAAATTTAAGTTTATGGCCAAACAACCCTCCATAAAGGTTGATGGAACTATTTTGGAAGCCCTTCCCAATGCAACTTTCAACGTTGAGTTGGAAAATGGTCACAAGGTACTTGCTCATATCTCTGGAAAAATGAGGATGTACTACATTAAAATCCTCCCAGGGGACCGGGTGGCCCTGGAGATGTCTCCCTACGATCTTTCAAAAGGTAGAATAGTTTACAGATATAAATAAAGTCATCATGAAAGTCAGAGCATCGGTTAAGAAGCGGTCCGCCGACTGCAAGATCATCCGCAGGAACGGACGAGTCTATGTGGTTAATAAAAAGAATCCGCGATTTAAGCAAAGACAAGGTTAATTATGGCACGTATTGCAGGTGTTGATTTACCAAAGAACAAGCGAGGAGTAATCGGCCTCACCTATATCTTCGGTATAGGACGTACGTCAGCAGAAAAAATTCTGACTGATTCAGGAATTGATTTCGATACCAAGGTAAAGGATTGGACAGACGATCAAGTTGTGACCATTCGTCAGATCATTGGTGAGGAGTTTAAAGTAGAAGGTGCGCTTCGTGCTGAGGTTCAGCTTAACATCAAGCGATTGATGGACATAGGATGTTACCGTGGGCTTCGTCATAGGAAAGGGCTACCTCTTCGCGGACAGCGCACTCGTACCAACGCACGTACTCGTAAAGGACGAAAAAAGACTGTTGCCGGTAAGAAAAAGGTAACGAAATAATCTCCCAGCCCGTAAATTTTTAGATTAAAATGGCAAAAGGAAAAGTTCAACGCAAAGCAAAAAAGAGTAAAGTCGACCCAACTGGCCAGGCTCACATCACCTCTTCTTTCAACAATATAATCATAACGATCACTGATCGTGCAGGTAATGTGATAGGTTGGTCTTCATCAGGGAAAATGGGTTTTCGTGGCTCAAAAAAGAATACTCCTTATGCAGCACAAGTTGCTGCAACTGAAGTTGCCCGGGCATGTCATGACCGCGGTCTTCAGGCGGTAGAGGTGTTTGTAAAGGGAACAGGCTCTGGACGTGAGGCCGCCATTCGTGCGATTTCAAACTCTGGGATTAATGTTACCTATATTAGGGATATTACTCCACTTCCTCACAACGGTTGTCGTCCTCCCAAGAAGAGAAGGGTTTGATGACCTGTACTGATTTTCATGATTCCTGTTCTATTGTTGAAAAAAAAAGACCTATATAATGGCAAGATACAGAGGCCCCAAAACTAAGATTGCACGTCGGTTTCGTGAACCGATTTTTGGCCCTAGCAAAGCCCTTGAGCGTAAGAAGTATGGTCCTGGTCAGCATGGCCGCGGTCGCAGAGGCAAGCCCTCAGACTATGCTATCCAACTTATGGAGAAGCAAAAGGTGAAATACACATATGGTCTGCTGGAAAAGCAATTCCGCAACCTGTTCATTAAGGCTTCCCGGAAAAAAGGTGTTACCGGCGAAGTATTTCTCCAACTCCTGGAGTCTCGCCTAGACAATACCATCTTCAGGATGGGTTTTGCTCCTACTCGCAGAGCGGCTCGTCAACTGGTAAGCCATAAACACGTAAAGGTTAACGGTCGAAATTGTAATATTTCTTCCTTGCTTCTTCGTCCTGGCGATGCGGTTGAAATCCGTGAAAAGAGTAAGTCTCTTGAAATCGTAAACGAGCGACTTGGTCAGCAGTCTTGGCCATGGCTGAGCATTGATACCAAGAACCACTCGGGAACTTTTATGCAATATCCCGAACGCGATCAAATTCCTGAAAATGTTAAGGAAAATTTGATCGTGGAATTGTACTCGAAGTAATACACCTTTAGACCATTTAACATTCAATATGGCACTGCTCGAATTTCAAATTCCCGAAAAGGTAGTTATGGAAAAGGATCGGGATTTCTATGGAAAATTCCAGATCCGTCCACTAGAACGCGGCTACGGCATCACTGTTGGAAACGCTCTGAGAAGAGTTCTTCTTTCTTCACTTGAGGGTTATGCCTTTACTTCTATCAAGATTCCCGGTGTGGATCACGAATTTTCTACCGTCAAAGGCGTGGTCCAAGATGTTACCGATATCATTTTAAATCTGAAAGGAGTTCGCCTGAAAAAGGTTCTTGACGGAGAAAATAAGATCTTTGTTTCTGTCAGGGGTAAGGAGGTATTCACTGCTGGAGATATTGCACAACATACCAATGGCTACGAGATCACCAATCCGGACCACATTATTTGTCACTTAGATAAAAACACTCAATTCGATATAGAACTGGTTGTAGGGAAAGGCCGTGGCTACCGTCCTGCAGATGAAAACAAAGATATAAACGCCTCCATTGGTGAAATCGCTGTTGATTCGATTTTTACACCAGTCAAGAATGTTAAGTATACTATAGAGGATTTTCGGGTTGAGCAACGCACTGACTATGAACAATTGATCATCGAAGTTACCACTGATGGTACCATTGACCCTGAAAGTTCGTTGAAGGAAGCTGCTCACATCTTGATCAAGCACTTGATGCTGTTCTCCGATGAGAATATTCAACTGAAATCAGAAGTTCCTGAGAAGCGTAAGGAAGTTGATGAAAACTATCTGCACATGCGCAAGGTTCTCATGACTCCGTTGACCGATCTTGATCTTTCGGTTCGGGCATTTAATTGCCTTAAAGCTGCTGAAGTCAAGACTTTGGGTGACTTGGTAAGTTATAATATTGCTGATCTCCTCAAGTTTAGAAATTTTGGTAAAAAATCTCTGTCCGAACTAGAAGAGCTAGTTGCAGAAAAAGGTCTGAGCTTCGGCATGGAAGTATCTAAGTACAATTTGGACGAGGAATAACATTAGGATTAATTTCATTATACAATGAGACACGGAAAGAAAATTAATCACTTGGGAAGGCAATCTGGGCATCGCAGAGCGTTGTTGGCCAACATGTCATCTTCTCTTCTGATCAGTGAAAAAAAACGGATCATCACTACACTTGCTAAGGCCAAAGCTTTGAGGAGGTACGTTGAACCCGTAATTACTAAGTCAAAGAATAATACTACGCACTCCCGTAGAATGGCCTTCCGTTATTTGAGAAATAAGGAAGCTGCGAGCATACTTTTTAATGAAATTGCGGAAGCAGTTGCTGACCGTCCAGGTGGTTATACTCGGATTTTGAAGCTAGGCCCCCGTAAAGGGGACAATGCTGAAATGGCACTGATTGAGCTTGTTGACTTCAATGAACTCTTAAAAGACGCGGCACCAAAGAAGAAGACTTCTCGCCGACGCCGTGGAAAGAAAACCTCAACTGCAAAAAAGAAAGATGTTGTTGAGGATGTGAAAGATTTTGAGGAGGTAGCAGAGGTCGCTTCCGAAGCAGATCCAAAATCTAAGAGTGAAGTCAGAGATGTAGAAGAGACATTGGAAGCAAGTAGTTCTGATGAGGGCAAAGCATAGGATCCCCAAGTAGAGTTTCTGGAAAGCCGATTTAATGAATGCACCCTGTGGGGTGCATTCATTTTTTACGCCTGACCTCAGCTTTTTTTAAATATGACTTCAACTACCGCTATCCTCCAATCATAACCATTGGGAATCCTACAACAATGCTCCCTCCATGTGCTGTGGTATCTCCCATCCTTGCTGCAGGTTTTCCTCCAATCATTACTGTCGCCGATCCTTTAACTATCGAATCTGGCGGACCGACACATACTAGGCTATCTCCTAGCACTGCTGCGGGAAAATTTCCTATGAGTACGGTGGGAATGCCCGGGCCAATGATTGGCCCGCCCACATGGGGTATGGGTGGTACTCCAGGTGTTTGCATTGGGCAGGTGTGCATGTCGAGAACTCTTGATGCTGGTGGCATTTTCTATTTAATTGATAATTTAATCTCTTGGTTATTTCAAGTTCAACTATTGAAGCTAACGTTGCAAGTAAATGAAGTTGCATTTACTTTCCATGAATAATTTACTCCCCTAATATACCTGATCAAGCAGACTTTTCAAAGAGCTGAACTTGTCTACGGCCACGTTGGTAAGAATCTCAGTAGTTCGGCTACTGTTCAGCCCTCGAATTCCTGCTGCAAATCGTTCACGAGCACTATGAACCTATTCTGGGCGATGCTCCAAAAACCTCGGATGATCATGGGCCAGGGAGGAATGCCAAGAATGAGTTGCAGGGTTGAAATGAGCTGGACGAGGGCTTTTTTGAGGTTGGGATCAGGAAGAGGGAGAACCAGTAACTCAAACGCGGTCGAGGAAGCCAACGACGGGCCACCGTGCTGGTTCATGGCCGAATTGTAGTTGGTTGAATTTTGGGATTTTTTTAGCGATCCACCTGGAATGGCAATTTATTTCAGTGCTGCCAGAGCCTCTTCAACTTTGTTTATCATAACTGGTATATCCTCTATACAGGCGGTACCAACCGATAAACGATACCAGTAAGAGTTGGCTTTACTGCCAAAAGCACTAAAAGGAACAACTGCTAATCCAGCATTCTCAAGGATGTATTTGTGCACCTGGCTGTTATGGGTAAAGGTTTTACCGGAAGGGGGAGTCTTGCCGACCAAGTCAAGTTTAAGGGTCAAATAAATAGCTCCTTTTGGAGTGATTGAATCAACCTGATATCCTTTCGCTTTAAGAGATTGGAAACCTTTGTGTGTGCTGTCAAGGAGTTCATGAAGTTTGAAGCGCATGTTTTCCATGTAGGTATCGACCGCCTCGTCATCATTAAGGAAGTTGGCAGTGGCTATTTGCTCCGCACGAGGTGCCCATGCACCTACATGACCAAGGATACTTTTCATTTTTCCGATTACGACATCAGGGCCAAAAGCCCAACCTACACGGACACCTGTAGCAGCAAAGCATTTGGAAATCCCGTCTATGTAAATGGTGTAAGGCCTCATTTCAGGACACAAGCCTACGGGATTGTGGTGCACTGCGCCATCAAAAGTAAGCTGCCAGTAAATCTGGTCGTAGATCAGATAAAGTGGTTTTGCATTGGGTCCACGGCGGTTGTTTTCAGCGATGATCAGATTACAAAGGGCTTCTAACTGATCTTTGGGAAAGATTGTTCCAGTAGGGTTCAGTGGAGAACAAACTGCGATTAGAGCTGCATCTTTGATATGGGGAGCGATGGACTTTGCTGTCGGCATAAATGCATTTTCAACCGTACTGGGGATCATCACCTTCTGGCCATCGGAAAGGTGTGTATAATGATTGTTATTCCAAGAAGGGACAGGAAAAATAACGCGGTCCTTTGGGTCCACTATGGCTTGGTAGGCTGCGAAGATCAAAGGACGAGCACCACCTGCAATGAGATAATTATCGGGAGAATAGGTAAGACCCAGGCGTTTTTCAATGAACTTTGAGACCGAACTCCTAAGCTCAGGAATGCCATTTGATGGAGGATAGTTGGTCTCTCCTGCCTGATAAGATTTCATTATGCCATTCAGCAGCCCCTCAGGGATTGGAAATAACTGGGGGTTGAAGTCACCAATGGTCATATTATATATTTCTGCTCCTTCGGCTTGCATAGCACGGATCTCTCCTGCTAATTTGATGATCTCCGAGCCAACTAAATGGGCGGCTTTGCGCGAAACTGGAAATATTTTTTCTTCGGTATTGGTCATATCCTGCAAATTAATACTTTCCCCTAAAGTGTGGTAGTCGGTGAGGGCGAAATGGACCTTCCAGGACAAAAAATGTTTGACACGTATATGATTCAGACAGTTGCCCCAGCTTTGTTGAGTACCTCTGCCATCTTAGCGCCGATGTCAGCAGGAGACTCTACAACATGAATCCCACAAGATGCCATGACTTCCATTTTTTCTTTTGCGGTACCTTTACCACCAGCAATGATAGCACCAGCGTGGCCCATGCGACGGCCTGGAGGAGCTGTTTGGCCAGCAATAAAGCCGACAACTGGCTTTTTCGCGTTGTGCTTCAACCATTCTGCTGCAATTTCTTCATTGGAACCACCGATCTCTCCAATCATTATAATACCCTCTGTATCAGGATCATCATTGAAAAGCTTCAAAATATCGATATGGGTAGATCCGATGATAGGATCTCCCCCAATTCCGACGCAGGTAGACTGACCAAGCCCTCTCTTGGTCACTTGGTCAACGGCCTCGTAAGTCAGGGTGCCTGAACGGCTGACAATTCCTATAGTGCCGGGCGCATGGATGAATCCCGGCATGATACCGACCTTGCACTCACCTGGGGTAATAACTCCCGGACAATTAGGACCAATCATGCGAATGCCACGATCATCTATGTATTTTTTAGCATGGATCATGTCACGGGTTGGAATTCCTTCGGTAATGGTGATGATTAATTCTACGCCAGCGTCAGCAGCCTCCATGATCGCATCTGCAGAAAATGCGGGAGGAACAAAAATAATAGATACATTGGCCTGGGTGGCAGTTACGGCTTCCTTAACCGTGTTAAATACAGGCCGTCCCAATTCGGTAAGGCCGCCTTTCCCAGGAGTTACCCCACAGACTACATTCGTACCGTATTCGATCATCTGAGAAGCGTGAAACGACCCCTCTTTTCCTGTGAGTCCCTGTACCAGGACGCGGGAACTCTTGTTGATGAGTATGCTCATTAAGTAAAATAGATGTTTTTAATAAACTTGGGCGTTTAAGTTAATCCAATTCCAAGCGAAAGGAAAATGAAAAGTAATTTTTGGATCGTCAAGTTCAGGTGTAGGAAAATAAATTCTTGCTCAGAGAGATTGCAGATATGCGTAAAGAATTCCATTCAGAGTCGCTAATTGTAAAGCCAGGATCTGGAAAACAGCCTTCTTCAGTAAAGCGGACCGGCAATCCCAGATAAATAGAGGGTGAATCCAGCCGCCCAGCATAATTATCGTCTATCATCACACTTGCAACAAGGGTGCGGGAGGGTAGAAAAAGAAATGCTCGCATCAATTCAACTGCACATGCTGCCACTCCCCACTTGGTTGCAGAAGCCGTTTGGCGAATAGTGGTGGCCGCATCTTTTGTCTGTTTGACCAGTTCTTCTCGGGTAATTTCAGACAATGGATTTGAGGGAGGCAAGTGACAGCGACTGCGTGAGAAAATCGGTGTCATTGTATGTCCATGCTCTCCAAGAACCCATGCTTCTGTTTCATGAAGAGGGCATCCAGTTTTAAGGGAAAGGTAATATCTGAGTCGGTGAGTATCCAACAGAGTGCCAGTACCAATAACTTGTGAAGCAGGAAGGCCTGAATATTTCCAGGTAAAATATGCAACTACATCCACCGGATTAGGGAGGACTATAATGCGGCAATGGGGGGAAAGATCAAGGTTTTCGAATATGTTACGGGTCAATGTAACGTTTTCTTTCGCTACAGTATGCCGGGATGTTCCTCGCTGTGAGTTTACGCCTGCGGTATGAAAAATTATATCAGCATTCCGCAGTTGGTCTTCGCTATTGATATGAAGATTTCGAATTCCTACAGAAGCACAGGCATGTGCCAGATCAAGTAAACTCCCTGCCACATCCAGAGAAGGGTCAACCAGATTGATCTCTAACGGGAGCTCACGGCTTCCCAAGAGTAGTTGTGTAACTGCCGTCCCAACATTTCCAATCCCAAGCACCGAAACCTTGAAACAAAGATTTCTTAAGGTCATTTCTCATCGGTTAGATGGCGGTAGATGGCAGAGGAAGACTCCCCTCTAAGGTTTTGTTGTCCGAGGGTCCACTGGTCGGAAGCAGTTGTCTGGACCCACTTCCCGCCCGAGTGACGAAATACCTGGGCACTTAGCTTGAACTGTTCCATGAGAGATTGCTCAAATTCGAACACCATAGTTTCAGGACTGATCTTCAAGTAGCCATTGGCTTTAGGATCTCCAATATCAGCTACTCGTAGGCCAGGGTCTGCAATGTCACGACGGCTGTTACCTTCGAAAACCTCATGGGCATGGTGATAGAACTCCAGCCTTAAATGTGGAAAAGCCATGTGAAACTCGGATTGGATCGATACGAGCATACGATCAGCGGTGATATGGAGTGTCGCAGCATGCATTGGTTGAGAATGATTATTAAGACAAAATATCTCTTTTCATGACAAATGTCATCAGAACCTTCGATGATCAGGATGACACTCTTCAGGATAAAAGGTGACAATGGTCAGCTTTATCCTGTTCATTAAACACCAAAGACGGGTCTCTAGTCTTGAAGTTTCATTGAATTCAATACCCATAGTTCCTCGCCTCTAATTTTGTATCCGAAGCGTCTCAGCGGGCCTGGAGGCGGGCCATTGATGACCATTCCCTGAGCATCGTACTTTCCTTCGTGACAAGGGCAATGGAACTCGCCGTACTCGGGTTTCCACTCTACAGTACACCTCTTGTGACTGCACACAAGGGAAAAAACTATAATCCCTCCCTTTTCGTCTTGCACGGCTAGAATCAGGTCGCCGTTGAATTCACCAGTGAGGCTTCCTTCATTAATCAAATCATCTATTTTACCCAGCAAAATTTCTGATTCTGCGGATTCACATCCCTTTAGGCCTCCCAAAATTATCCAACCAGCCGAACCCAGAGCTATTTTGCGGAGGAACTCTTTACGACTTTGCTTAGATACATTTTTCATGGATGAAAATTACGGTGAAGGACTCACAGATTCAATTAATTATCCCGATACGCCTATTTCCCTTGACAGTGGTTGTTTATAAGTTGGCAGTAATGGTGGAATAATCATTACTTTTGCTCGGTGAACAGATCCGTTTGGAGGACTACAAATAGAATACTAAAAACACATGATAACTCCGATTGAAGTCAGGCAGAAAACGTTTAAGAAGGGATTCCAAGGGTATAACAGGGATGAGGTGCAGGCCTTCCTTAATACACTTTCCGTTGAGTGGGAACACACTTTGGATGAGTTGAAAAGGACCAAGAAAAATTTGGAAAAGACTTCTAATCAGTTAGATGGATTGCGCCAAGTCGAATCGGCTTTGCATAAGACGCTTCTACAAGCTGAGGAAACTTCTCGCCACACGATAGAGTCGGCAAAACAGGAGGCAGAGACGAAAATTAGGAACGCCAATGACAATGCACGGGAAATTGTGCAAAAAGCGATGGACGAACGGTCACGGATCGAGACTCAGATCAGGGATTTGGTCGTTCGCCGTGATCAGATCCTTAAGCAGTTGAAAGGTTATCTGGTTGCCCAAACAGAGAGATTAAAAACCTTCGAAGACAAAGAAGCTATAGAGGCACCCGATCTTGCCAGACAGAAGGCTAGTGAGAATAATCAAGTCAATTCCAAGAGCAAAGGATCCTCTAATGAAAAACCGAAAGCTGAAAATCCATATGAGAGTTCTCACAGAGCAGCAAGAGCAGATGATGTGAAAGTAAAGGCAGTAGAACAGCCTGAGACTCAAGAAAAACCATTGTCCAAAGAACCCAGTGGAACAAAGCCAACTCCAAATACGCAGAAAGAACCTGTGGAGATGACTGCAAAGAAGAAGGTTGTGGAAGTTGTTTCTGAGGAAAGAGGATCTAATTTTAAGAATGAAAAATTGACAGATGTTGAGGACAATTCTGAAATAAGAGTGAAACTGTCCGTAAAAGAGCTTTCTGGATCTGGAAAAGGAGAAAAGAGTGGATCCTTTTTTGACCAGTCGGTCACCTCTAACGAAGATGAAGAGTACATTGACTACATTGCAGACGAATTGTAGATGATATTATCCGACCAAAAGATCCTGGAATCAATTTCCCAAGGAACCATAGTGATAAATCCCTTTCGGCCCGAATGCTTGGGGAGCAATAGCTATGATGTTCATCTGGGGAAATATCTCGCTACCTATATAAAGGATGAATTGGATGCACGTAAGCACAATGAAGTACTGCATTATGAGATTCCAGAAGAGGGATATGTGTTGCATCCGGGAAACCTATATTTAGGAGTGACAGAGGAATATACGGAGACCTTTCAATGTGTTCCTTTTTTAGAAGGAAAGAGTAGCGTAGGAAGGCTGGGAATTGACATTCATGCTACCGCCGGGAAGGGAGATGTAGGGTTCTGTAACCACTGGACTTTGGAGATTTCTGTATCCATGCCTGTACGCATTTACTTTGGGATGCCAATTGGTCAACTGATTTATTTCCAAGTAGACGGGGAAGTTTTGAATACTTATGACCAGAAAAAAACTGCCAAGTATACTATTCGAAATGACCGCCCGGTGGAGTCAATGATGTGGAAGAACAAATTCTGATATTTATAAATCTGTTTGTCAGTGGATTCACCAAATATATTAAAATAGTTTTGGTGAATCCAAAAGGCCGCTGTACATTTGTGACCCATTCAGGAGGCTATATGTCTGCTGATACGTAAATTTGAAAAACGTAAGAAGATTTTAAGGTTTTTATTTGGATTGTAAGGTGACTTCTGTGCACATTTGCAGTCCGAAATAATCGAGAAGATTCTTCGGTTGTTCTTTGACTATATAGGTAAGTTACGAATCACTATTTTGATTGACAGTATTTAAGATATTAGATGACTAAGGTTCGGGCTCTATGGATAGAATTTTGTAGGTTATTTTAGGATACTTATTGAATTTATATACAATG
>JBFGVE010000042.1:0-21450 GCA_041565275.1 Bacteroidia bacterium | reverse complement strand
TTGGACGGCATGTCTAAGAATTCCGTTGAGCTGGCGACGAAGGTCTGAAGACAGGGATATTTTTTGGCGACGCAAGATTTTGAGGGTGGGTGAGGCATTATCCTTTATATTCCCTCTTTCATCCATGATATTTAAAAGGCCTGACAGTAAATCGCTTTGCCATTCAAGACGTTCGATTCCGGAGGATAGAGTCGGATATTTCTCTTTTCGAAGGTGGAAATAGTTGATAACATCGCGAACCATCTTCAGCCATTTGGCAAGGCGAAACAGGTCTGAAAGTATTAAACAGTTGTTTTTGATATTTGCATGCTCAAAAATGGTCTGCATGCTATCCCTGATATCAAGGGCGAAGGCTTCATCTGATTCCAGCAATTTCTTACATTCAAACACTCTAGCCAATTCCTTGTCTAATCCTGTGGGTTTGGTGTAAGGTCTCAGCTGCTGACAAAGTTTCTTTCCCTCTTCTGTTGTGGCTCGGTCGCTCAGATACTTCCGCAAGCGCTCAAACCCAAGTTGTTGCTCGGTTTGTTCATTGTAATACTTCATTTTTCCATTTCCGGGTCGGGTAAGTTTGGCCTCCGGCCTTGCCGTCTATCTAAATCTAAAATATCCTGATTGATCTGATCAACCACATTCTTAAATATGGAATCCATCAAGACAGGGTTATTCTGGTAGTATTGAAAGCTATTGAAGAACGCATTTGAATCTATTTGGTGCTTGGCAAGGACAAGGGTATTTACCTCCTTGTACTTTTCAGATCGCAATTCTGGATTCGGCATCATCGCATCTACCCCTGCGTAAGCTATTTGGAGATCTTTGACAATAGGAATCATCGATTCAACTTCTAAGATACCATTTGGAATACCGGATTCACATCCGAATGCGGCCAACACCATCAAAAAGGTCAAAACCCACCACAAATCCCACTTAGGTTTCATCATCAAACTGTAATCTTTAAATCGCAAAATTAGACAATTTTACAGAGCATCAACTCATTGTTTGAAATCGCAATGCGGAAACAGTATATTGATTGTATCAAGTATTTAGGTTGATTTTAATCAGTAGCAGATAATTATGGGGAAACTGTATAGTGTAACCGTCGTTTGCTTTTTGGCATGCACTATTGTCGTTGCTCAGCCATCCAGTCTTACCTTTCCGACATTTGCCAGCGGTTTTGATAAGCCTGTTGATTTAACCCATGCTGGGGATGACAGAGTCTTTGTTGTAGAACAGGATGGAGTAATTTGGATCGTTGATCAAAATGGTTCCGTAAATCCCACCCCGTTCATAGACATTGATCCCCGGGTAAATTCGGGAGCCAATGAGCGTGGATTGTTGGGCTTGGCCTTTCATCCAGACTACGCCAACAACGGCTATTTCTATGTCAATTACACCAACTCGAATGGTGAAACAGTGGTTTCCAGGTTCTCCGTAAATCCCTTGAACTCAGATATTGCAGATCCTAACAGTGAAGTAATTGTTTTAATTATTAACCAACCCTACTCAAATCATAATGGTGGCGGAATTAAGTTTGGCCCTGATGGCTATCTATATATTGGTACTGGCGATGGAGGCTCAGCTGGAGACCCGCAAAACAACGGACAAAACCGGATGACAATGCTTGGTAAAATACTGAGGGTGGATGTAGATGGTGGAGTTCCTTATACAATCCCAGTTGACAACCCTTTTGTCAATGATCCTAATACAATTGATGAGATCTGGAGCCTTGGCCTTCGTAATCCCTGGCGATTTGATTTTGACAGAGCAACTGGTGACCTTTGGATTGGTGATGTTGGACAAAACACCCGTGAAGAGATTGATTTTCAACTGGCTTCCAGTTCCGGTGGAGAAAATTACGGCTGGCGCTGCTACGAAGCCAATCAGGCCTACAACACCAGTGGATGTCAGGGGCCTTCTTCCTATGTTGCTCCTATCTACAGTTATGCCAACAACCCGAGTACAGGGTGCTCTGTAACAGGCGGTACTGTCTACCGTGGAGCGCGCTATGGCAATCTTTGGGGTACTTATTTTTTCTCTGACTATTGTTCAAATACGCTTTGGTACACCACTGGAGATTCTGTCAATGGATTCTCTTTTCAAACATGGAATGGTTTTTTTGGCTCCAACCCCAGTAGCTTTGGGCGAGATGTTTACGGACAGGTTTATATTGTCAATCACGGTGGGACAATTGTCCGGATTGAGGACAACACCTGTGACCCCAAGGCCTATATCCATGCACCAGACTCTGTTAGTTTCTGCTCAAATGGCGGAATGCTGACCGCTTACAGTCACCCTGGATTGAACTATCAATGGAATCTGAACGGCTCACCAATCAGCGGTGCAACCGATCCCTTTTACATGGCTACTTCTGCTGGCAAATATGAGGTTATAGTTACCAACGACAGTTGTACCAACCTCTCTAATACAGTCAATGTAAACCTGACTGGAGCTAATGTGAGTATTTCCGGTCTTGATACAACTTATACTTCCAGTGATCCCCTGGTAACCATGGTGGGTACGCCTCCAGGTGGTATGTTTTCAGGGCCTTGTGTGACCGGGAATGTTTTTGATCCCCAATGTGCCCCCTGGGGCCCCATTCAATTAACATACACCTACACTGACTCGGCTGCGGGATGCACCGCCATTGACACCTTCAATACCATGATCATAGGAGTATACATGGATGCTTCAGAGTTTCTGGAAGGTTTTGCCTTGTATCCTAATCCAGGTCATCAGAACTTTACGGTTCGTTTTAACCTCGATCAACCCAGTCAAGTTAGATTTCAGGTATATGATGCGCTCGGTCGTGAAGTTTTCCAAATAATGGAAGAGCTTCCTTCGGGTACCCGGAAAGTTCCTTTGACCCTTTCCGAAGTTTTACCTGGTACGTACTTCCTCAAATTGAAGATAGGAGATAACTACTACACCGAACGCTTTATTGTCCAAAAGTGAATCCTTTGCGATTTGTCGATCATGAGAATTTATTGCAAAAGGCTTCAAATTCGTCCTGCAATTCATTGAAATAAGCTCGATAATCATCTAACTCGGCATCTCCTTTTGATTTGTTTCCACCGTAGATCTTGATATTGTGTTTCATCTGATCAAGGCGTCTTTTCTGAACGATAAACTGATTTTGGAAATGTTCAATCTGTTTACGGTCTTCCTTGGAGTCAGTACTCTTCAGATTGTGGCCATTTTCCCGGTCCATTGCTTCCAATTCGTTCTCCCATCCACGAATCTGGTTTAACCAGACATCGTGTTGACTCTGGATCTCAGGTGTCATTTTTATCATGTCTCAAATAGTTAATAATGGGTTTAGTGAGTTTATCTTGCGCACTTGGGCTTTAAACTTTTAGGTTTTAAAGGAAAGAATCGTTTCTTCAATGATGTCACAGCAATCACTGATCTGGACTTCATCAATTACCAGTGGGGGCGCGAATCTGATGATATGACGATGTGTGGGCTTCGCCAATAATCCATTTTCTTTAAGTCGGAGACATACCTCCCAAGCTTCGCAACCACGATGTGGAGTGATCTCGACTGCATTTAACAGGCCTTTTCCTCTCACAATGCCTCGCATTGGGTGATCAATGGCAAGCATTCGGTTTCTGAATAATTCACCCAGAGTTTCCGCATTTCCAGCTAAGTCCTCATCCAGAACAACTTGAAGTGCCTCCCGGGCTACTGCACAAGCCAGTGGATTTCCACCATAGGTTGAACCATGCTCACCAGGCTGGATGACCAACATGATGTCATCATCCGCTAAAACTGCGGAAACAGGATATACTCCTCCCGAAACTGCTTTCCCCAGGATAAGGATATCAGCTCGAACATTTTCATGATCAACGGCCAGGATCTTTCCTGTTCTTGCAATACCTGTTTGAATTTCGTCCGCAATGAAGAGTACATTCCTGGCTTTACACATCTCATAGCAATTTTTAAGGTATCCGTCATGGGGTACCTTAACTCCTGCTTCTCCCTGAATTGGCTCCACAAGGTAGGCTACCACATTCGGATCCTCAAGAGCTTTATCTAGTGCTTCTTCAGAATTATAGTCAATAATTTCAAAACCAGGCATATAAGGACCGAACCCACCTCGAGAACCAGGATCAGTTGAGAAGGATATAATGCCTGTCGTTCGGCCGTGGAAGTTCTCTTTGGCAACCAGAATCTTTGCTTGATATAAGGGAACCCCTTTCTTTTCATATCCCCATTTTCGAGCAAGTTTTATAGCTGTTTCTACTCCTTCTGCTCCAGAATTCATCATCAACACCTTGTCATAGCCAAAATATTCGGCCATGTACTTTTCTGTTAAACCCAATTGGTCACTGTGAAATGCTCGGGAAGTAAGGGTCAGGGTTTTAGCTTGGTCGATCAAAACATTAATGATCCTAGGATGACAGTGCCCTTGGTTGACAGCCGAGTAGGCGCTGAGAAAATCGTAATAACGGTTTCCCTCAGGATCGTATAGGAATACACCTTCTCCTCGGCTTAATACAACAGGAAGAGGATGGTAGTTGTGTGCACCATATTTATCTTCGAGCGCAATCGCTTCCGCTGTGGAAATGGAATCTCTGGTCTTAATCATATTTGTATTCCAAAATTTAAGGCAGTACTTCCAAGTTCGGAAAAAGAGCAGATTATATCAACCCAACGTCCCACTAAAAAGAACCATTAAAAAAGGAAGAATAAAAAAAGTTAACAATATGTACAGGATTCCAACCAATCGGTTGGAAAGGGTTGCATATCCGAGTTTCCGGGCTAACCTGATAGGTATGCGACGGATACGAGCTATTGGAAATAACAGAATCACACCCACTAAATTGAAAAGAAGATGCGAAATTGCGATGGCAACTGCAGCTTTAGGATTGCTTCCAGGGATCAGGAGAGATGCCAACAGTGCGGTTGCTGTTGTCCCTACATTGGCTCCCATGATAAATGGGAAAGCTTTACTCATTGAAACTTTTCCTGTGACAACCATGGGAACCACCAGGGATGTTGTTACGGAACTTGATTGGATCAGACCAGTGATCAGCACCCCCCACCCCAAACTACTGAGAGGGCTTTCAAAGAGCGTTAATCTGTATGCAGTCCGCTCTCTTGCCAATAAATTATTTTTCATGATCCGGGTAATGTATTTCAAAGAGAAAAACATCAGCAGGAGAGAAAGTATGAGTCCGATTATGAAAACACCGATTTCAGAAAAAAATAAGACAAAAAATTGATTTGTAAAGTCCGAAAGAGGATTGATAAAATAATCCATGAAACCAAAAGTTCCCTGAGCGGATTCGGTTATGCTAAACTGATCAGCAATGATATTGACGGGGCGACTTAATACGCCAAAGGCCATTTCCAATGGGAATAGTACCAATACTGTGATGATATTAAAGAAATCGTGCATGGTGGCAGCCGCTACTGCCTTACGGTATTCTTTCTTGCTGGCAATATGGCCAAGGGACACAATTGTACTGGTGACAGTCGTCCCGATATTGGCACCCATTATAAGCGGTATGGCACGACCAATGGTTTCCACATCTGCCGTATCCCCCAGAGTTCCTCCGGCTACCATTGCTACAACCATGGAAGTCGTGGTGGAAGAACTTTGCAAAACTGCTGTCACCAATATGCCGACAAATAGTCCAATGAACGGATTCGAGGTTGCTCGAATCAATTCATTGGTCGCTGATTCACCCAGTAGTGAAAAGCTATTGCTCAAGTGAGAAAGCCCAATCAAAAATCCCAATACTGATACCGTGAAAACTAAGCCCCAACCTAGTCGATCCCATCTGCTGCCATTTGTAGATATTTTAGGAAGGGGCTCTGTCATTAACCAGTTATTCTTGTCATTGGTGTGTAAATTACATATAACCTATTGGCATGCAGCGTATTGGCCCTTGCATACTGTTCCCAAAGCGCGGCCTCTCAAAGTAACTCCTGCAAAGGCTTGGTTTTTTGCCTTTGATAAAAAGTCATTTTCCTCTATTGTGTACACTGTATCAGGATCAAACCATGTTAGATCGGGTTGATTTCCAATGCAGATGGAATATCCGGGAAGTTGCAGAATACGGGCAGGCCCAGTGGAAAATGCTGCAACCAATTGGTCAATGATCTTACCACCCAAGTTATCCGCATGAATGGCAGAAATAGCTACTCCAAAAGCAACTTCAAGCATAGCAGCACCAAAGGCTGAACGCGTGAAATCATGCTTTTTTTCTTCAATACTTTGTGGATGGTGATTGGAAGAAACTGCGTCTATGGTTCCGTCACTAATCCCTTCAATCAGAGCTTTACGGTCAGCTTCTGTACGAAGAGGAGGCCAAACCTTAGCGTTTACATCAAAGGATTCGATGGCGGTATCATTTTGGTTCAAATAATATCCGGAAGTTTCTACACTCAAACCCGGATAACGTTTTTTGACCCTTCGAATCCTGTCAATAGAAGTCTTTGTAGTCAAAGGGCCCAAATGAAGACGGCCAGGGAAATATTCGAGGATTTGTAAATTTCTTTCCACAGCAAGGGTCTCTGCAAGGGAAGGGATTCCCTTCATGCCAATTCTGGTTGAAGACAGGCTTTCTCCAACTTGTGCCCCAGGCACCAAATCTGCGATCATCGGAGAATCCATGAGCAAACCCTCAAATGCTTTGAGATATTGAAGCCCTCGGAGCAATAAACCAGCGGAAGGAATTGAATGAATCCCATCCCCAAATGCAACTGCTCCAGCCCGGCTCATATCATATATATCTGCTAAATCTTTTCCCTTCCCTCCTTTGCTGAGGGTTCCGGTTGGCAGGATCCTCACTGGGAGTTGGTGAGATCTAGACAGCAAGGCTTTGACTTGTCCATGGTTGTCTATTGGTGGCTCCGAATTAGGAAGGGTGAGAAGAGTTGTAAATCCTCCACGCTGTCCAGCACGTCCTAGGGACTCTAAGCTTTCTTTGTGTTCGAAACCAGGATCGGTTAGGTGAACCCTCAAATCAATCCAACCTGGGCTCAAAGAATTACCTTTTTTGATATCTTCCGGGTTCAAACCTTTGGAATCGATCTTTTCAGCGATTTCGACAATTACCCCATCTTCAAGAAGGAGATCGACCATCTGGCCGTTGAAAGGGCTATGGACGTCTACTATTCGAACTCCCTGAAAGAGAATTGTTTTCATACAAATGCGGCTGTTTTTTTATTGGTTACATGTATCATAAATTCTATCAATAAAAAAATGATCCCCGCAATCAGAAAATACTTCCACAATGGAAGCCCTTGATTTCGCAATTGAATTACCTCTGCGAATCCCCCCTCTACTACTTTAGTAATCCCAAGGTTTTTCATGCCGACAGCCGCCATAAATTCTTTCAATTCTTGTTCCGGCAGGGAATACAACCCGGATTCTGCGTCAGGAATATTTATCGATATTTTTTCCAATAGATTGTCATTTTGAAAGAGGTCATAGTTTCCTTCTTTCATATCCTGCCGGTCAAACTTCAAAACTATGTACCCGTTTTGTACAAATTGTTCAGGAATATATTCCGTACTGTCTTGGGACACCACTTTTATTACGTCTTGTTTTTTTGTTCTTACCTTTCTATGGGTAGTTATCCCTAAACCTAAATTCTGCTGCATCCTATTGGTTTGATTCATCAGTCTAGCCAACTGTATCATCATGGAAAGACCAACACCTTTAACAGTGAAGTCAGTCCAGCCCTCCTCGGGAAGAAAGGTAAAAGTGTAAAAAAGGCCACCATTCGGATGGGATTCGATCAAAATGGGGTCTTGGTTGCCAAGTCTTAAAATTATACTTTGGACAATTCCGTTAGCAGGCCGGAATTTGTAGTGTTTAAAGACCAAAGGGGCATCAAAGTTTTTTTGCTCTCGCTTTCCGACAAATACACCGTCAAACAAGGAGTGGTCCAAATCTACACCAGCGCAAAGATCGCCTCTTTTATTGATCTGTAGCTTATTGAAAGCTCCCAGGTCAAAAGCACTGTACATCCGGTTGATACCAGCTCCTATAACTTCTCCTGGGAAGAAAAGAATGCTTCTACCCTCTTCCAAATGAGTACGCAATTTCTCTTGCATACCAGTTGAAATATTGGTCAATCCCACCAAAACAATAGATTTGTATTCGTCCAAGTTCTCCTCTCCAAAATCTTTGAAGGAAACAAATTTGGTATCAAACTGACCTAATATGTTCCCACTAAACATGACCCTTAGATTGTTAATAGGTTTCTCCTCGACGACCAGCATTTTCTCGCGGCCAGGAACGTAATATGAAAAGTAGCGCCTGTTATCAAATTCCAAGTGAGAATCATCTAATTCTATATATCCTGACTGCCATCCTGACTGTTTGGGGATCAGGTTGAAATTGATAATCTTACTCCCCTCAGCTTCCAAATCCTCGGTTGCAACAGGCCGAGTCTCATTGCCGGTAACTACCTTCAGCCCAATATTTTTAAGACCATCTTTTGAATCATTCACCAATTGTAGGTCCATCTCAACTGGCTTCCCAACTTCAATGATCTGGCTGGTTACCTTTTGGTCAGCTACATAGGCGTTCTTCAACTGACGGGTGGTCAACGGAATAAGATTGATCTCTATATCTGTCCAGGTTGATGCAGTGAATCCTGTATCGGGCAGAATAGTAGATTTTTGAAAATCTGAAATAAAATAAAAGCTCTTTTTCCCGAATGATGAATTAGAAAATATATCTGGTAAATGGGATAGAATTTCGGGTAATGACCGCAAATTCTGTCGTATGGAGATGGATTTCAAGGTTCTAATTGCATCTTGCTGTTCACCAAAATTATGATCTGTCATGAACTCACTGCTGGACATAATCAGAAACTCGTCGCTTTGTCTGTATCCCTTGACGATTTCAACCCCAGCCTTTTGTGCTTGGATCCAATAAGAGCCTTTGTCATTGCTTCCTTGCATCGAATAAGAGTTGTCAAGCATGACGACCACAGAAGAATTCCCTCCACTTTGGACGGTTCCTTCATTCTGAAAAACCGGGTTCGAAAAAACGAAAACAAGCGCAAGAATTGCCAGAATCCGAATTAGCAAGAGCAGCCATTGACGTAACTTGAGACGTTTGACGACTGATTTTCGCACCTCCTTTACCAATGATATATCCGAAAACTGAATTCGTGTGGGCCGACGAAAGTTAAAAAGATGAACAATGATAGGAATTGTGATGGCAAACGATGCCCAAAGAAATATGGGGTTAAGAAAGGTCATTGTCGGAGGCGAAGTTAAATAAATTCATATTGAACGATGAGATTAGAAACAATATTTTTAGACAAAGATTTTCGCTATAAATTTGCAATTTGGACAACTTAAATGAACATTTTTGCCTCAAATCTGTTGAACGGATGCAAATAAAAGCTATGAATAATAAATTTGTTCCATTGAAGGTATCGGAAATCATTCAGGAAACTGCTGAGGCCAACACAATTGTATTTAAAAAACCATCCGTTCCTGCATTTGATTATCAGCCTGGTCAGTATCTAACCCTCAAGTTTAATATCAACGGTTCGTCCATTCGCCGAGCTTATTCATTGTGCAGTTCACCAGTCACTGACTCTAACTTGGCTGTCACAGTGAAGAGAGTAAAAAACGGAATTGTCTCAAATCACATAGTTGATCAGGTTCATGTAGGTGATACAGTAGAGGCTCTCCCACCCATGGGAAATTTTAAGGTAAATCTTGACCCAACTGCTGAATACCATTATGTTTTGATAGGTGGTGGTAGTGGCATTACCCCTCTGATGTCTATTATCAAGTCAGTCCTTCACGTGGAGAAAAACAGCAAGTTAACTTTAATCTATGCCAACCGAGATGAAGTTTCAATAATATTCCATTCTATCTTGGAGGAACTGGTTGTAGCCAATCCTAACCGCCTAAAAGTTATATACAGCATCGACCATGTGAATCCAACCTGGACGGGGCTGACTGGGATGCCTACTCGTCAAGTTTTACTTGGTATCATAAATGATGTTTGTGGATCTGACGCTCTACGCAAATCTTTTTGGATCTGTGGTCCTTCAGGTATGATGACGGAGGCAGAAGCTGCTATTAGCTTTCTAGGAGTCCAAAAGGGAGATGTTAAAAAAGAGTCATTTACCGCAAAACTTAAGGATTCTGCTGAACCAGCTAGCCAACCGTCCCCACTTGGTAAACCGGGAGATTACACAATTAGAGTGACACTTGATGGGGAAACCAGAGAAGTATTTGTCAAACAAAATAAAACTATTCTTGAGGCAGTGATCGATGAAGGAATGGACCCTCCCTATGCATGTCAAATGGGTGTATGCTGCACATGCAGGGCCTTGGTGTCTTCTGGTTCCGTAGCTATGGAAGAAGAAGAAGGACTGTCCGATGCTGAAATCGAGGAGGGTTACGTGCTAACATGTCAATCTCATCCCATGACCTCTGATGTTGAATTGGAATACCAATAGTCGGCATCATCTTCCAAGCCTGTCCTTTCATTAACTACTGCTTCCGGTTTTTCTATTTCTATTTCTATGAGTTCTCAGATTGCATCCCTCATCACCTAAATCAATTCGATCTGTTGATGTCCTTATTGAAGCCCTTGCTGACCTTGCTTCTTTTTTTACTTTCTTTTCTTTGCTGGGGCCAGCGGTCAAAACCGGAGAATGATGATTGCCACAATGCTACCCCCATCAGTATCGGTCAAAATATTATAAATGCGTCGAATAAAAACGCAACCGCTAGCATAGAGCATCAAGCTCCTAAAACAGCCCCTGCATCCTGTATCCAAACGCTTGAAAATGATCTTTGGTACACCTTTACAACAGAGAATCATGAATTTTATGAAGTGATCATCATCAGCCAGGCATGCAATACGCCAGCTGGTTTACAAGCCATGTTAATTCAATCAGATGATTGTAACAATACCCACTATTTGTACCGGGCTTGCTCGAATAAGCAAACGCTGGATACGCTCAAGCTATTTACGAGGAACTCGGATACTGGACAAAAATACTTGATCTATGTAGACGGGTATGACGGGACTGTCTGTGACTTTGACATTTGGCTACGGGGAAGAGAGGTTATCCGTTCGCTAGATTATCGACATTTACAGTACGATTATGACTTGCCTAAATCAGGTTACAGTGATCCTAATGGCCTGGAAACCGAGTTTAAAAACAATGTAGCCTATTTTTCTTGGACAGGTTCAGTTGAGGACAGGGTGGCCTACTACGTTATAGAACGAGTACCCGATCTGGCTGAAATGATCGAAGGCTCAGAATATCTCCAGGTGGTTGGCATTATCGATCCAATGAATTATGCTGGAACTGGAGAAGTGAAGTATGAATTTGAAGATCTGATTTCAGGATTTGAACAGGGGAAAAAATACCGCTATCGAATCGTTTCAGTAGACTCAGATGGCAATAGAAAAGCCTCTGAGGAAATTATTATCAAAGCTAATTTGATTGAAGGATTCTTTGTTAGCGTGGTCAAGCCTACCCAAGCCAATAAAGTATTTACTATCACCTACATCAACAAAGAAAAAAGGCAAAATTTCTACCTGTCTGTGTGCAATGAAGAAGGGGAGATCATCAAGGAAACTGCTCTAATAGGAATCCGGGAACCTGAAGGCAAGGTAACTATTCACATGGAAGAATTCCCGGCAGGAACCTATTACTTTCGTATGGGAAACGGAACGGAAAGTTTTCAGCGAACTTTTGAAGTGAAATAGAGCGGCAAATCGCCTTATGCGTCCCATATTATACCCTTGTAAGAGTAATTTATGCGTACAGTGCTTGCCAAACTGTTTCCCAATCATTCTCATTTTCCCGGGAATAGACTACTTCTCCGTCCTTCATACCTATGATCCTGTTATTACCCGCCTCTACGGCTTCCCGGTCGTGGGTGGAGCAGATGATCTTCTTACCTTCTTGGCTTAGATCTGTCAACATTTGATAAAGGTTCTTTCTGCTCTTAGGGTCAAGTTGTTGTCCTGGCTCATCCAATAGTAACCACGGAGTGTCTTGTGCCAAAGCTCGGGCTAAAAGCACCTTTTGCAACTCCCCGCCTGAAATTTCATTCATTTCACGACCTTTGAGCCCAAGTATCCCCATTCTCTCCAACTCTTCCTCTACCCTTTTACGGTCGGAAGCACCATAAGATCTCCACCAATCCAGCTTGGCATAGCGCCCCATCAAAACGAACTCCAAGACGTTCAACTGAAAGGGTAAATTAACCCGCTGGCTTACCACTGCTAGCTTCAGTGCCCTTTCATGCTCGTTCATGTGCCTGCCGTCCTTATCTTCAATTAATACCCTTCCCTTAAATGCTACCTCACCGGTAATTGTTCTGAGCAAAGTCGTTTTACCACTCCCATTCAGTCCAAGAATGTAGGTAAGAGGGCTGCAAAAAGAAAGAGAAACATTCCGGAGAATACTTCTCTTCTTAAGTGTAACTGTGACTTGGTGTAATTGAATGCTCAAGCCATCAGATCAGTATTCATCCTCATTGAAGAGGAAATCATCTTTAGTCGGATAATCAGGCCAGATCTCTTCAATGTTTTCGTAAGGACCCTCCTCTTCAAGGTCCATTAAGTTTTCCTCCACTTCTAGGGGGGCTCCTGACCGATTGGCAAAATCAATCAGTTCTGACTTCATAGCGGGCCACGGTGCATCTTCAAGATAAGTGGCTAGTTCCAGTGTCCAATACATATGTCGTACACGTTTATTTTAGCGATGGCAAATGAAACTAAAAAGATTTTAATATTCAATGATAAATTTAATATTTTCATATAATTCTAATTCTTGAATGATTTTGATTCTGCCTTAATTTTTGATAGGAAAGCAGGATGGAAAGGGTTTTGAAACGTTTTTCTAAGCAATGGGATTATTTCCTTGGTACCCAGATTATTTCATCGCTTCCTGTTTTAAGAATCATCATTCTGGAAAATGTAAAAAGCCAGTCAGAAAGTCGGTTAAGGTATTTGATGGTAATAGGGTCTACATCAGCCTCTTCGGAAAGGCTAACCACTAACCTTTCTGCCCTGCGACACACACAACGGGCAACATGTGTAAATGAGTTGGCCGGATGACCACCCGGCAACACAAAATTTCTCAGCACTGGAAGTTCGAGGTCCATCTCGTCAATTGATCGTTCCAGATTTGTAACATCCTCCTCGGCTAACTGTGGTAATTTCATACTGTCCTTTTCTGGATCGCTAGCCATCAGGGATCCTAAAGTAAATAGATTGTCTTGTATCTTTTTAAGAAAATCCTTGTAAGCTGATGCAGCTTCCTGGTCCCGAATTACACCAATATAGCTGTTGAGTTCGTCGATAGTACCATAAGTTTCAATGCGGAGATGATGCTTTGGAACCCGGGTTCCGCCCAGTAGGGAGGTCTTTCCTTTATCACCTGTCTTGGTATAAATTCTCATAATTTCAAATTTCCATTTCAGGAGTATCATCGTTGGCTATAAGTCTACCTTCCGTTTTTGAACGGATCTCTTCGACTGCAACCCCAGGAGCTTTTTCAATTAAACAGAATCCATCTTCCGTAATTTCAAATACACCAAGGTCTGTGACAATCTTTTTAACACATCTGACTCCTGTAATTGGCAGACTACACTTGCTTAGAAGCTTGGAATCCCCTTTTCTATTGGTATGAGTCATAGCCACGATGATATTATCCGCAGAGGAAACCAAATCCATTGCTCCACCCATCCCTTTGACCATTTTGTTGGGTATCTTCCAGTTTGCAATGTCCCCATTGTCCGCGACCTGCATGGCTCCAAGAACTGTTAGCTGCACATGGCCACCCCTGATCATGGCAAAACTGGTGGCAGAATCAAAAATACTGGAACCTGGTAAAGTTGTAACTGTTTGTTTTCCAGCATTGATCAGATCAGCATCTACTTCATCTTCATAGGGAAAGGGACCCATCCCGAGGAGGCCATTCTCTGACTGAAGGATCACCTCAACGCCATTCGGGATGAAATTAGCTACCAGAGTCGGTATACCAATTCCCAGATTGACATAAGATCCATCTTGTAACTCCTTCGCAATGCGTTGGGCGATCTGTTGTTTTGAAAGCGCCATGTATATTTTTGTACTTTTCTATAATTGAACAATAGAAACTGATCAAGCTTCTTGGAACCTGACAGTCCGCTGCTCGATTCTTTTCTCGTAATTAATTCCTTTGAAAATCCTCTGAACAAATATTCCGGGAGTATGGATTTGGTTAGGATCAAGGTCTCCAGGTTCTACCAATTCTTCAACTTCAGCCACCGTGATTTTACCTGCCATAGCCATCATTGGATTAAAATTCCGTGCAGTTCCTTTAAAGACCAAATTGCCGTGAAAATCCCCTTTCCAGGCTTTTACTAGAGCAAAATCAGCTTTGAGCCAACGTTCCAACAAGTAGAACTTTTCGCCGAACTTGCGTAATTCTTTGCCCTCAGCAACTTCTGTTCCGTAACCAGCAGGCGTGTAAAAAGCAGGTATGCCAGCACCCCCAGCCCTTATTCGTTCGGCCAATGTTCCTTGAGGAATCAGATCTACTTCCAGTTCCCCACTGAGCAATTGGCGTTCAAACTCTGCATTCTCTCCTACGTAAGAAGAGATCATCTTTTTTACTTGATGGGTCTGCAACATCAGCCCAATGCCAAAATCATCCACCCCAGCATTGTTAGAGATACAGGTAAGTCCCTTAGCGCCAAGTTTTATCAATGCTGAAATGCTATTCTCTGGAATTCCACACAGTCCGAAGCCTCCTAGCATGAGGGTCATATTGTCTTCAATACCCTTAATTGCTTCCTCTGCGTTTGGATATACTTTGTTCATTTGAATTTTTGAAGTTTTGGGTGAAGTAAATCTAAGTCGACTTTATTAATAATCCATGCTTTTTTTCGTCTTCTTGCTCCTCACAGACCTACTGTAATGATGATAAGCAGTGTGAGGAATCGTTACTTTAATGAACAAGAATTGAACTTGGTATCATTCCCGGCAATGTTCTAAATTTACTGGCTCATAGTTTTGGACGAGATTGAAAAAGATTATATGCAATCAGAACTTGAAAGTAATGTGCGAGGAGTGCAGGAAAAGATCAGTGCCCTCGGAGACGAACTTGAAAAAGTTGTAGTTGGCCAAAAGAAGATGATCAATCGTCTGCTGATCGGTCTTTTTGCAAATGGTCATATTCTGTTGGAGGGTGTTCCCGGATTGGCGAAAACCCTTACGGTTTCTTCTCTGGCACAGGTTTTGGATCTTCGCTTCAAACGGGTCCAGTTTACCCCTGACCTCTTACCTGCAGACCTTATCGGCACTCTGATCTACAACCAAAAAGAAGGGAGTTTTGAAGTAAAAAAAGGTCCTATTTTTGCCAATATCGTGCTTGCAGATGAAATAAACCGTTCACCTGCGAAGGTGCAATCAGCACTATTGGAGGCGATGCAAGAGAAGCAAGTGACCATTGGAGAAACTACTTTCCAGTTGGATATGCCTTTCCTTGTCATGGCTACTCAAAACCCTGTAGAGCAAGAAGGTACCTACCCTTTACCTGAAGCACAGGTTGACCGTTTTATGATGAAAGTCCATGTCAGTTACCCCACCAAGGTTGAAGAGCGGGAAATCATGCGCAGAATGGCAAAGACTGCGAAACTAAAGCCGTTGCGACAGATTATCTCCAAGCAGGAAATATTTAATGTCCGTCGCCTCGTCGATACAATTAAAATTGATACGCGCCTCGAAGACTATATTGTAAATCTGGTATGTAGTACCCGGGAGCCCGCTGCATATAACATGGAAAATATTGCTAAATACATTGAATTTGGAGCTTCTCCGCGTGCAGGAATCGCCTTGCACCTTGGTGCCAGAGTCCACGCTATGATGGAAGGCAGGGGTTTTGTGCTTCCTGAAGATATCAAAGCCATTGCATGCGATATCCTTAACCATAGGGTCATACTCAATTATGAAGCAGAAGCAGACGAGATAACCTCCATCCAGATTGTCGAAAAAATCCTTCGTACGGTTCCTCTCCCTTGATGAGTTCCTCCCGTCGTAGGTTTAGTCTGTTAAGGTTTAAGCAGATTGTTTGGTTTAAAAAAGGGACAATTGCCCATTCTTCTTGGGAGGTCTTCGAAAGGCTTGGAGGTTATAAGGGATTGGTTTCCTTTTTTAACGATCTCATGGCTGTTTAGGCCTAGAATAATAGGTGCTATCATTACATTTACTGGTACTCCAGCATTTGAAAGTGATTCGATCGCCTTTAACTTTTGCCTACTAGTAGAAGTACGATGCCCCATGCTCCTTCGAAGTTCTTCGTTAAGGGTTGTGATACTTATGCTCACCCGGACCAGATCTTCGGTGGACATTTCCTTAAGTAAGTCAATATCTCTGACTACCATGTTATTCTTGGTAATGATACCAACAGGATTCTTGTAACAAAGAAGAACTTCAGTTGAGCTCCTCTCCCTGCAAAATAAGTGTTTTCATTGTATCAGTACTCATATCGTACCATTCTATCATCTTAGGAATGTAGCCAAAAATAATAATATTAGCAATATGCTTACTTTTACGGCCATTTTTTCTGGCAACAATAAATGGTTTATTTACCTTTTCAAGCCAAAACTTCTGGATTTCTCAGGAAAACTACGATATTTATAGTCTTGATGTATTATGACATGAAACCAAAAGGCGACAACATGAGACTCTTTCTTTTCTTTGCGTTGATTGCAACCGTTTTGACTTCCTGCGGTCCCAGCCAAGTTTTTACAGAGGGCAGTAGAGCTGTTTTAGAATCACAAGGAATTGATGTTGCAGACATCCAATTCTACGCAGACAAAGGGATTAGTATGCGCCGCCAAGTTGAGAGTAGCGAGACAAGCGTTAGAAATGGCGAGATCAAGCAAATTGACGGTGAACGGACCCAGGAGATCTTAATTCCAAGAGGAACCCCTGGAATAGTTAAGAAAGTTGCCCAGGAAAAATTATGGGTCTCTTTCGAGGGCTGCGAAGGCTGCGAACTTCGCTTTAAAAAAAATAGCTATGATTCATATCAAATAGATGCAGATAAATGGTTAGAGGGCAGGGGTCAGATTGAATATGACGGCAAACGGTTTTATTTGGTCCCTCCCTATAATGATGCATTGTTAATGGTCAAGAAAAACGAGCTTTATAAGCCTGAAAGAAGATCGCGGGTGGTAAAGGGAGTCCGTATTGATTATGAAAAAGAAAAAAAGAAAAAGAAGAGGATTCGACGCAAGGATCTTCGGATTATTGATAGGGACTTACCCGAGGAGTCAGATGACGAATTGTGGGACGATGAGGATAGTGGGACTATAAACCAGTGAGTTAGGTTATCTCAATACTGGGGGTAGTTGCTGCACATTCAGGGAAGTGGGAAGTACCTGAAGGTAGCTGTATATTGGCGCTTATATGAAGGAGTAGCTTCAGTCCAGACAGTTGCTTGGTACTTTTTGAACCAATTCCCAAGATCTGCCAAACTGCATTATAACATTGATCTAACCTACCTGAGCCTGGAAGATCAAAAAATGCGAATACTTTTGCCGACCGACAATAACTTATCAACTGCTGTTCTACCCTCTTCACCCATATCAATAGAATATTTATTAACATACAAATCAATGTGGGCTTTTGTCACTTCAGGTGAAAGATCTTGGGCATATTGCCGGATAAAAGCTTTTGATTCATCTGGATAATCGAGAGCATATTCTATACTTCTTCTCAATACTCGCTCAATTTTGGCGATCAGATCATTTCCCAGATCTTCGCGAGCGCATATCGCTCCCAGAGGAATGGGAAGGCCTGTTTGCTCTTCCCAGTAAGCACCCAGATCCTGCACGCAATATAGACCCTGTTCCTCATAGGTAAAGCGATTTTCGTGGATAATGACTCCGGCTTCGTATGTTCCCATTGCCACTTCAGACATCACTTTATGGAAAAGCATCTCTTCTTTATTTACCAGATCAGGTGCAAAGTAACTCATCAATAGATTGGCAGTAGTATTAACCCCGGGAATTGCAATCTTGGGATTGACGTCGCGAAGCTGATCAATGCTAAGAGGTTTTGATGAGATTAAAATCGGACCGCACCCTACTCCCATAGCACTTCCCGATCGCAATAGACGATAATTATCTTTGACATGTCCATAGGCATTGTAGGAAATTTTGAGTACCTCCAGTTCACCCGAAAGTGCTTTTCGGTTAAGGTGGAGAATGTCTTCTATCACCAGATCAAACGCTAACCCCTCAGTATTTATTCTGCCATTTACCATGGCATCAAACATAAATGTGTCGTTGGGACAGGTACTAAAACCAAGACTTATCATCATTTTTTGCTATCTACTTGTCAGATTTGCTCCAAAAATTTCAGAGCAGTCGTCTGCACAGCTTTCAGACCCTCTGCAATTTTCCAGACAAATCGGTTTCGTGTTTCTACTCTATTTGAAATACCTCTTATCTCTGAAAATGGGAGGTCTTCCATGAGACATACTTGCATGAAAGCTGCACCTTCCATTGATTCAACTTCGGGTTTCCACAATTGTTCCGCTTTAACTATTGATTCAGAGAGGCCATGTACCCTATTAACGGTTATTCCCTTGCAGAGTGGGAGGCCGCTCTTTCCAGCATAAGGATTGGAAAAGGAGTTATAAATGACTTCCCCTTTGTAGCTGAAATTGGGAAATCCCAATTTCTCAAGACTCAGAAATCCGGAAGGAGACTCAGCTCCCAGATCAGCATAACATTCATTCTCTATCTCTACAACTGTACCGACTTCGGGACCGCCGGGAAAACTCCCTCCAATCCCTACCTGAATGGCCCAATCAAACCTCCTCTCCCCAAGAAGGCGCCCTAAATGAAAGGCTGTATTTACCATTCCTATTCCAGCACAAAGGAAAGTGACCCTAACCCCATTCCACTCCATTTCAGTTTCTGTTTTAGTTGGTTTTAGTACTCCTCCCATGGATTTGATTAATCCTTCCAACTCCATTCTAGTGGCACCAACTACAAGAACCTGTTTACCCATTTACTCTCAAAACTATGAAAATATCTGGCATAAATAGATTTTGATCCAGGCTGAAATACACCTTTAGCATGCAAATTTGAAATAAGCTTGCAAGGGTGGCAGTCGGGATTCCATGGGTTTTAGTATATTACACCCGGAAAAAAGAGAATTTCTATGATGTTTAGATATTTTACCCTTGCAACTGTCTTTTTTATTTTCACTCATATTCCTATTTCCGCAGTTACCAGCGTTAGGATCGGGGCTGATCTCGTTCAGCTTTCCATTCCATCCGGTCTTCAACTTGAAAATGGTAGTACTCAGACCGGAGTCAATCCTGCCGAAGTGATTTCAGGGCCAGGTGATAAGGGCAAAAAGAAAAAGAAAGGCAAAGACGAGGATGAAAGCACAAACAAAATGTCTCGAAAAAAGCACAGGCCAGCTAAGTCTGCGCGTGCTTCTGTCAGAAATTCAAAAAGAGCCCTCAGAATGAAGGAATCTCAGCTTCATAGCAGAGCTAAAGTCCGGAATTTCTTTCACAAATCATTTAATACCAAGGTTGGGAGATCGGTAAACTTCAGGAAGAGGAGACAGAGAAACCGATGGAAAAAAGGACGCTAAGACTTCTACTTATCATTTTAGCTCTGTTTTTTCTTAGATTCTAAATGAATGATACTCCGAAAGCTTTTGTTTGGCCTCTTTCTTCTATCGATGGGCTCCTTTGGGTACTCCCAAAATGTCCAATTGGATATGCCCATTGAAGAATTCCTAAAGATATATCCAGAGTTATCTCCTGCTTCGCTGAGATTCACAGGAAGGATCAAAGGAGACACCCTTTGGGAAGGATTGCAATGGAATCAAACCTTCAGTTTTAGCATGGGTTCAATGACGGCTGCGCTGTGGCAATCGGAAGCTTACACCTCTTTGGAAGATTGTGCATTCCTGGAAAAATCTTTCAAACGTATTACCCAACTTCTGGATATCGATTATGGATCTCACAATGCTGACTTAGAGGAAGACTGGCAATTTTTTAAAATTCCCGATTCGGTGCTGGTAGCTGAACCAAAGTTAGTACCCTACAGGGTCTGGCATTCTGGGCGTACCCTTATTGTCCTTCGATACGAAGTTAGGCACATCCCGGACAGTATGGGACTGAATATTGAACCTGCCCTGGGACTTCGGCTGGAGATGGCTTTCAGTCCCAAACTCAAAAACAGTATGATTCTTCCCCGAGCTCCGTTAGTTGCATTTATGCCCATCGAGCAATTTGGCTCCCTATACCCCCAGCTTGCTGTACAAGGAATTGGTTTTCACGGTGTGAGATCTCGTGAAGAGCAAATTGGTGCTGTGAGAGGTACGTGGACCTACTGGTTTGAAAGGGGTAAATTACAGCATTACGAATGGTTCCGGGGTATTCCTGATATTCCCTCTTCAAATGAAGAATTATTTCTTACCGTACAGGAATCTATACAGAAACTGATCAAGGCGTTGAAAGATGTAATTGGCAGCTATGAAGACCTCAAGGATATGGAGAATATTACCAAGATTTATGAGGGGGCAAGATGGGAATTGCAAGATGAAATCGTGGAGGTAAAACTGGCTGACTTCAAGCACGGAGAGGGTTACGGATACTTTGCCAGGTGGCAGATCCTAAAAAAAACTCCATTACTCGAAGAACCGAACTAAAAAATATTTATTTAGAATCCGCCTAGAATATAAATCAAGGCAAAAATAATCCCCGGCAACCAGAATAGCAGGGTCAGGATCAAAGAGATCCAAAAGTTAATGGTGACAGACCCATCGTAAAGATAGACTGCCAAAGGAGGCAATAAGATGGCCAGAATTACCAGTAACAATAGCTGAGTATCACCAGAATTGTTGTTATCTTTTCTATCTATTCGTTCCTTCACCAAAGCCTTCTTCAAATCTAACTTAATGTTCCTGACCTGGGTACGAAATTCCTTTTTTGCAACGCGATCCTTGCGCAAATCCCTCTTGTGCTGAAGCTCAGATTTAGCAAATCCGTCATTCAAATCCTGATCTGCAGCTTTATGGCTGGCGATGTCATCTACAACAGTGTACGGATCGAAATTTCCAAGATCAGCCGGGATTTCAATTCCCTCAATGGCTCTGGAACCCGCGTCGATAGGTATAGGAGCCGACGCTGGACTTCGCTCGATGATACCAGGCACCTTTTCACTCCCTCCTCCATCAAGAGTACCACTGGGAGAAATTGCAGCCAATTTGGCTGCTGGTACTAGCAACATCAGCATCACCAATATGGATCGAAAACGTATCATTGGTATTTATATACAGTATCGGGTGTCATATTCTGTTTCTAAATTAACAAACTTTTTTGCCGGAAAACAATCCATTTCCTTTGGTACTTTTCCACAGTCAAGACTTGGTCCTTACAGATAGGATCAGGTACACATCTCCAAGAATAACTC
>JBFGVE010000041.1:0-21641 GCA_041565275.1 Bacteroidia bacterium | reverse complement strand
CCAAATCAGAATATAGGTATTACTGCTTTGGAACTGGACTTTAAAGTTGGTCCAAGGTTTGGGGTGTTCAATCCTAAGATCGGGATGTTGTTGAGTTATCAAGTGAAGCAAGCTGGTTTCCTTGAAACCGGAGCCACAGGCGACTTGCACAGGCTGAATTTCCAATTTCCAATTGGATTGACCGTGGAGGGTCCGACAGGATATGGCTCGGTAGGCTTTAGTTTTTTTTATGAAATTGGCTTGACCAATGTTCTCAAGAACCCGGATCCCACTGGCTTGGAAGACTTTGATGGAAGTAAAGTCCGATCCATCAACTTGGAAGTGTTTATACTCTTCAAGGCAGGGAAACAGGAACCCACAGTCAAGCCTTCCATGCCACCCCCAATCGATTGAAGTCTAAATTACTGGGGTTGATGTGGTAATCAGCCCTACCGGATCTTAATAATATCTCCTTCTGAAAAGATATGGCCTACCTCAAGGCCTAAGCTCGGAGCATTGTATAGTACCCTCGGAACACTAATATCTGCCAGGAAAATCTCCCCAGCCATAGGTCGAGCATTATCTGCCAGCAATCCCTTCTTAGGAAGAGCTAAGGTTACTGTCGCATTGGCACGAATACAATTTTGATAAATCAATCCCTTATCGGCATCCAATCCACTCGGCAAATCAAGTGACAATACTGGGGTGATTTGCCTGTTTGTCCATTCGATTAAACTGGCCACTCTATCCTTGGGGGGACCCTCCATGCCATAACCTATCAAACCATCCAAAATGAGCTCAGAGCCTGTGGGTGGGGCGCTCAAGATCAAAACCCCCATTTGTTGCAAAATAGAGAGTTGCAACGCCGGTATATTATTGTACTCTGAGGCTGGCTGGGTCAGAACGACCCGTACCGTGGCTCCCCAGATCCTGAGCCTGCGAGCTGCTACCAAAGCCCCTCCGCCATTTCCACCTGTTCCTGCAAGAATAACCACTGATCTATTCGCCGCCCGGCCTTTCAGGAAGTGTTCCCGCGCAACAATGGCTAGGCTACGGCCGGCATTTTCCATCATTTGAAGTAGCGTAATACCGTAAAAAGCAACCATGAGACGATCCACCTCAATCATCTGTTCTCGGTTCACGGCAGGTATTCCGGTGTAGTGAGTAGGAAAAACTGGCATGATGTAGTTTGTAATTATCTATCGAATCTACACAGGGAAAATGGAATATCGAGTATTGCCGTTTAAATTTGTTGCATGAGAAAAAAAAAGAACAAGCCATACCTGGTTGAAGGAGTGGTGGTGGTGGATATAGAAAAGGGCGGAAAAGGAATCGGGAAAAAGGATGGGCAAGTCCATTTCGTGGAGAAGGCTGTGCCAGGAGATATTGTGGATATTTTGGTTTTTTCTAAGGTTAAGAAAATTCCTCAGGGGAGGGTAGAGCGGTGGGTTAAACGCTCTGATGACCGGATCGATCCCGTGTGCATTCATTTTGGAACCTGTGGAGGCTGCAAATGGCAAAACTTGTCGTATGAAAAGCAACTATTTTACAAAGAAAAATCAGTACGCGATGCCTTTACCCGCATTGGAAACTTGAACATTGGTACTATGCATCCCATCTTGGGTTGCACATCTCCATTCCACTACCGGAACAAGGTTGAATTCACCTTCTCTACCAAACGCTGGATTCCCACTGAGATGATTGAGAGCGGGGAAGAATTCAATTGGGAAGGAGCTCTGGGTTACCACGTTGCCCGCTTTTTCGACAAGGTTGTGGATGTAGAAACCTGCTTTCTGCACTGGCCGGTGATCAATGAGATACGAAACGAAATCCGTCTGTTTGCCAAGGTGCACAAGTTGAGCTACTACGATATTCGTGCCCATAAAGGGTTTCTACGAAATGTCGTATTTCGGACTTCTGAAGGGACCCGAGAGTTGATGTTGCTGTTGATCATTGGAGAAGAAGATCCGGAAAGGGTAAATAAATTGTTTCAACACTTGAGTGTGAAATTCCCTCAGGTTACTTCTTTCCTCTTTGTCTATAACCCCAAGCAGAATTCCAGTTACAGTGATCTGAATCCGGTTAACTGGGATGGCCCGAGTGAGATCACCGAGCATTTGGGGCCTTGGAAGTACCGCATTTCAGCAACTTCTTTCTTCCAAACAAATACCTTCCAGGCCAGGGTCCTTTACGATCAAGTGCGGAGGTTTATCGGAAAAGAAAAAGTTGGAACCATTTACGATCTCTATTGTGGTGCGGGAACCATTGGTATTTACATTAGTGATTTAGCTGAAAAGTTAGTTGGGATCGAATATGTTGATTCCTCTATCAGGGATGCCCGAAAGAACTGCGAAATCAATGGCGTCAATCACTTTAGCTTCTATGCCGGAGACATAAAAAAAATCTTGACCCGAGAGTTAGTTGTCAATGAGGGAACCCCCGATGTTGTGGTTACCGATCCCCCCAGAGCAGGGATGGACGAAGCAGTCATCCGCCAACTACTGGAGATCCTGGCTCCCCGGATTATCTATGTAAGTTGCAATCCTGCTACCCAGGCCCGGGACTTAGCACTTTTAAATGAAATGTATGAAGTAGTTGCTGTCCGGCCAATCGATATGTTTCCGCAGACAACCCATGTAGAGAATATAGCCTATTTGGTGAAGAAATGACGTTTAGATTGATTATTCTCGATAGCCTCTGACTCAATCTCCTCACTTGACGGTTGGGGAATTACTCCGCTGGTTGAAAGTAAAATAGCAATCGGTCGGGTAGAAGGAAACTCCGCACAGAAAATGATCAGAATGACCATAAAAGGTATACTGAAGATCATTCCCGGAACTCCCCAAATAAATCCCCAGGCAGCTAAAGAGATCAATACTACGATAGTACTGATGTTTAGAGTATTACCCATTAACTTGGGTTCGACCAGGTTTGCCATTAGGAATTGGACCGCCCAAAGTACGATTCCCATGACAATTACAATGGTATAACTCTCAAATTGCAGGAGGCCAAATGCAGTCGGGAGAATAGTCCCGATCATAGATCCAAAGGTGGGAATATAATTAAGCAGGAAGATGAGGAATGCCCAGAAGATAGCGAAATCAAGACCTGCGATGACCATAACTACAAATGCCAGGATAGCCTGGATAAAACAGATCAGAGTCTTGATGGTGATGTAGGTGTTGACCGAACTGTTGATCCGGGTGATGGTTTTTTGCATCCTTTGGTGGTGCTTTTCGTTTTTCGACAAGGCAAATAATTTCCCAGAAAAGGTAGATTGTTCAAGCAAAAGAAAGATAGTATAAATAACTACAAATAATGTTTGACTGGCAATATTAGAAATTTCTCTGCCAAACATTTGCAGAATCGGCTGAATATCAAAATCCTGGAGAAATTCAGCAATTGATGGGAGTTTCTCCATGTGCAGGAGATCAAGAATAGAAACGATCAATTGCCCAAACTTTTGCTGGTATTTCGGAGCTTTGGCGATCATGTTCTCAATAGAAATCGAGATGATCTCAATGGCAACTGCCAGAAAAAAAATGATTACCAAGGAGGAGATCATCAATGCCAGCCACTTGGGGATGATTCTTAATCGGCATACAAAACCGGCAATGGAATTGACAAAATACCAGATCACGATAGCGATGACCAAGGGGAGTAACAGTTTTTGGGCAGTCATCAATACGTAGATTACAAACCCAAGGATCACCAGTATCGCGGCCAGACGAACAGCTTTCATATTGGCAATGTAATATTTTTTATTTCACTTAGTCCCTTTTGTCTTTTTATGCGCTGAAAGAATTTGGGGAAATCAAAAGGAGAATAATCTTATCTACACACGAAAGCGCATTAGAGGCATGAGTTGGAAATTGTATTTTGGAGCATCAAAAAACTCCCGGGTGTATCCGGGAGTCATAAAGTATTTGGATGCCTGTCTTACCGGTCTTCCAATCGCTTGAAAGGACGTTGGGTTTGGCCAACATACACTTGTCTTGGCCGTCCAATAGGCTCATTGTTGTCGCGCATTTCTTTCCATTGGGCAATCCAGCCGGGAAGGCGTCCTAAGGCGAACATTACCGTAAACATTTTGGTAGGAATCCCAAGGGCACGGTAAATGATACCTGAGTAGAAATCAACGTTTGGATAGAGTTTCCGTTCGACGAAATATTCGTCATTCAGGGCTGCTTCCTCAAGCCCCTTGGCGATGTCAAGAATAGAATCCTTAATGCCAAGTGCAGCCAAAATGTTATCACAAGCACCTTTGATGATCCGTGCGCGAGGATCAAAATTCTTGTAAACCCTGTGGCCAAAACCCATCAGGCGAAATGGGTCGTTTTTGTCCTTTGCTTTATTAAGCCATTTTTCTGTATTTCCTCCGTCAGCCTTGATGTTTTCCAACATCTCAATCACTTTCTGATTTGCTCCACCATGAAGAGGACCCCAAAGAGCAGAAACACCGGCTGAAATAGCAGTGTATAAATTGGCGTGGGAGGACCCAACGATCCTCACAGTTGAAGCAGAGCAGTTTTGCTCATGATCAGCATGTAAGATAAGTAATTTGTTGATCGCCTCTGCGACTATCGGATTTACCTCATAATCTTCACCGTTTCTGGCAAACATCATTTTGAGGAAGTTTTCAGAGTATCCTAATGAAGGGTCTGAGTCAATATATCCGAATCCTTGATTCTTGCGGTAGATACCAGCAGCGATGGCTGGTAGCTTTCCGATCAACCCGATGATGGTCGTCGCCTTTTCGGTATCCGAACGATATGGGTCGAGGGAACCGGGATAAAATCCATGGAGAGCATTAACAGTGGAAGACAGCATGCCCATAGGATGTGATCCTTCAGGAAAGGAATTCAGGATACTGTCAACGCCAGCAGGTAGAGATGATTCTGCTTTTACACTTTCCACCATGGAGCTGAGTTGTTCTCCAGTAGGCAGTTCACCATGAATGAGTAAATAAGCTACCTCAAGGAAAGAAGCTTTTTCAGCCAAGTCCTCAATATTATATCCTCGGTAGCGTAGGACTCCTTTTTCACCGTCCAGGAAGGTAATACTACTATAACAGGAACCTGTATTTTTGAACCCTGGATCAAGGGTAATATAGCCTGTCTTGCCTCTTAGTGTAGCTATGTCGATACCGCATTCATCTTCGGTACCTACTACGACTGGCAGTGCATAGGTTTTACCCCCAATTATCACATCTACAGAATCATTAAGCTCAGCAATTTGGGACATTTCCTTATTATCGGTTATTAAAGTGGATAGATAAATACTTCTCAGCATTCAAACTTACTAAATGAAGCAGGATTATAAAAGTACAACCTTAATCAGGAAAAAGAGTTCTCACTGATCTCGGATAGATCTCTGGTTTCAGCTATAAAGGATATTTTACCCATAAAAGGGTTTTAACCACTTCTGCATCAGGTTTTAAAAGGACTCTTCCCCGCTATTCCTCAGCTTGTGACAGCCTGTGGATGTCAGCAGAGAATTTTTGAATATTACAAGGAACGTTTACGTTCCCACCACATTCTGGCCTTGGCCACTAAAGATCGAAATTTATGGTTGACGGCGGAGGGGTATGATTTTGATTTAAGGCTTTTATTGAAATGAACTTCATTGAAAACCCTGCGAACGGCGTGGTCGTAATAGCGTCTGGAGTAGGTTCGCTTGAAGTCGATATCCCGATCCGTGCTGGAATCCCAGGCTAGCTTGGTTGTAATGTCGCTTTCAATCTCGGTAAATAGAGATGTGCCAGCAATAGGATAGGCTACTGTAAGGGTATAGATATCGGGGTCAGAATTTATAAGGTGTTGAATTGTACTTTCAATATCTTCTTCTGTCTCTCCGGGATAACCCAGCATGATAAACGTTCCGGCTTGTATCCCCTTTTTTTGGCTAAGTTTGATCATTTCTCTAACTTGTCTTACAGTGACTCTACGGTCCATTGCGTCCAAAATCTTCTGGGAACCTGACTCGGCACCGATCCAAACCCTGAAGCATCCACTTTCTTTCAGCAGATCAATTACCTCTTCATTCATACGATCCGCCCGGGTTATGCATTCGTAGCTCACGGTTACATCTCGCTTCTTTAGCTCGTTTACAAAAGACCGAAGCCATTTGTGAGATACAGTAAATACATCGTCAACAATCCAGAATGCTTCTACTTCAAAATGAGAAAGGATCCATACGATCTCATCTACAACAAGTTTAGCAGAACGGCGCCGGTAGCTCAACCCATACACAGCCCGGGAACACCATTTACATGTATAAGGACAACCCCTCATAGTGCTGAGGGAAGTGGTCGCTTTACCATGGACTTGCTTCCAAACATCCAGATAATCCTGTAAATCAATACCTAATCGGTCAGGCATGGGCAAATGGTCGATTCGTTTTTGGAGTGGACGCTGAGGAGTTTCGACAACCTCTCCTTTAGTATTAATGAAAGCAATACCCTGAATGGTATCCAGGAAGGGATTCATAACGTTTCCCAATGCTGTGACCACTTCATACATTGTTTCTTCCCCTTCTCCCAATACGACTATGTCAGCTCCTTTTTTAAGAAAATTCTCTTTGTGCGCCCTTACTTCAGGTCCTCCAAGGATAATATGAGTATTCTTCAAAGCCTCTCGGCTGCGTATGAACCTGATTGCTTCCAGGACGTTTAGCCTGGTCATAAGGTTGACATAAATGCCAACGAATCTAGGGCGGTGGGCGAGTAAATAGGTCCGGAACTTCTCTTTGCTGGAAAAGGTTGTATCGAAGATGGTGCAATCGATATTTTGCTGTTTGAGATAAGCAGAAATATATAAGAGACCAAGGGGCGGATAAGGCCTCATGATCTTCTGTTCTTTCACATCTTCATGAATGAAATAACCATGTGTTAAAAGGACATTCACAATGGAAAAGTAGATAAAAATTGAACTGAAATCAGAAAATGATCTGATATTGAACCAAATGAAGGACTTTGGGAGATAGAATGTTCCCATTTGGCCAAATGGTTTAACCAGTAAGGGTGTTTCCTGAAAAATGGTTCAAGGTAGGAAGGAGGGAGAAAAAAACCGACGGGACAGACATTAATTCTTGTATTCTGGAAATAGATAAGATCACGTATCATTTTTGGAGAGTAATACCATGTGTCCTGAAAAGCCCCACCTTTTAGCGGGGAAGGCAGGGGGCCGTTCCCAAATCTTCTGAAGGCTGCGCGAAATCGGAATTTTAGTAGGAAATAGAGAGTTTCCCATACACAGAACTTTGCCATGATTACCGCAACGAAATGTCCATTGGGTTTAATTAAGTTGGGAAGCCCTTCCATAAAACTAGCGAGATCTTGCGGGGAAATACAATTGATCCCCCCAAAATTTGAGAATACCAAGTCGAATTGATCTTGAAGGTATACTGCGGAGCGGAGATCCATTTGTCTGAATTCGACGGAACCCTGGTTTAAAATCTCACTGGTATCCGGGTAAAGTTCGGATGCTTCATAGACCCTTTTCCATTTATTTTTCCCCTGGACAATCATTTCCTTGGAAAGATCAGTTGCTAGAACACAATTGCCATTTTGTGCCAACCAGATTGCATCGGCTCCAGTACCACAGTTTAACTCGAGCACCTTCAACTTTCGGTTTTGCAATATGGTTTTGTCAAGGTACTCATGAACCATTTTGCGTTGGAGACGGCCTGTTTCGGTTTTGGTAAAATCCGTGTCGTAGCTCTGAGCAGCAGAATCGAAGGCAGATTCCAGAGGAATAGTCATCTTATGAATTGTTCATGCGTTTTAACCGTTGTCCTTCGACGAAAGCGGCAGGGATGTAATAAGCTGCACTTGCTGCTCGACGGAGGTCTTCCTTAGTTGGAGAAAGACGAATTATTTTGCCAAATGCTTCAAAAGCTTGGAGTTTACGGTAATATTTATGGACGTACCGGTGAAGTTGTTTGTAATAGCTTCTTGAATGGTTGTTTCGAAACATCAAGGCAAGTTCATCGGAATCTGTCCAGTTGGCTTTTTGACCAAGGTCATTCTTGACTTTTTCGTAAAATGGCGTTCCGGGAAGAGGATAAGAGACGCTGACCCCAATATCATCAGGCATCGTGTCGGCCAGCATTTCTAAAGTAGCTTTGATATCGTTTTGGGTTTCGCCCAAGTATCCGAATTGGAGAAAAAATGCGGCTCGAATTCCATGGAATTTTAATATACGACGACTTTCATGGATTTCAGCTACGGTTATTCCCTTGTCCATCGAATCCAAGATCTTTTGGGACCCCGATTCTGCACCCAACCATACCTCTTCACAACCCGCTTGGGCGAGAGCCTCAACCGTACCGTCCTTGAGAAGCAGGTCCGCCCGTGATTGTATCTTAAATCGTACCCTGATCCTTCGTTTTAATATTGCTTCTGCAAATCCCTGGACCCAACCTGGCTTCAGGCCGAAGATGTCATCACAAAACCAAACGTGCTGAACTCCAAATTCTTTAACCAAATAAGTAAGTTCATCCGCCTTGGCTTCAGGGCTGTGAGAATTATACCTGTTACCATATATCGGCTTGGCACACCAGTTACACTTGTAGGGGCAGCCGCGGGTTGTAGCCATATTAATCGAGAAATACCCTTTATCAGACCAAGCATTTTGGTAAGAGGTAATGTTAACGAGGTCCCAAGCGGGTGCGGGAAGGCTATCCAGATCACGTAAAACAGGTCGGTCCGGATTTTGGCGAACTTCACCAGCATTCATGTATGCAATGCCTAAAACCTCATTCAGATCATTAACTCCATTGCTCCAATTGCGAACCAATTCGAGCAATCCTATCTCCCCTTCCCCTCGAATTATAACATCTGCTCCATGGGCAAGGTATTTTTCAAAATGATCCGTAGAGTCAGAAGAACAACATACCACCTTGCATCCTCGTTCTTTAGCAAATTTACTCATCTCAAAAGCTGCTTCGCGCATATTAGTAAGGCACATCTTTGTGAGGTAGTTGAACCCATCATCGTAAATAACAAGAAGGTCAGGATCGAATTTTTCGAGAGAAGGCAGGAGGTCTCTGGAGCCGTGGGAGAACATGGTGTCGAAGAGTGCAACCTCGTGTCCATTTTCCCTGAGCAATGCAGCAGCGTAGATAGTGCCCAAGGGAGGATAAGGCATCTGGATCTTCCATTGTTTCTGATCAAATCGTAGGAAGTAACTGTGTGTAAATAAGATCTTCACGCCAGATAATTATGAAGTGAATAACCGTATTCCAAACTCTTCTTCTAGCGCTTTGCGTTTTTCTTTCAGCTTTTGAATCACCAAATTCTGAAATCTTCTGGGGTGATGTTTGGAAACGTACTTTCGGGAGCGAAGTGCTACTTCAAAGGATTCCTCATCGAAGTCAGAGAATTTTGTCTTCCACCGTTTCATGGTTTTCTTCATGCACCAGGTATCCATACATTCGCCGAGTCTGGAATTAAGGGTCCATTCCAAAGACTTCCGGAGCCATGAATTATTTTTGTCCGAGCATGGATAATCATTCCTGAGTCCGTGGTTGGGATAGTATTCATAGACCCAGCTATTCTTTTTTCGGAATTCCTTGTACAACTGGTAATTGTAAGAAGGCAGCAAGAATATAACCTCAGTGGCAGTGAAGGTGTTTTTGTCTTCAATTTCCAAATGGTTTTCGTCAATAAAGTAATTGACGCAGAAATTCTGACAGGAATTCAGGAGAATAATCTTCTTGTAAAGAATGAGGATGGTGCGACAAATCCACAATCGTCTGGGTTTCGTCACGATGAAGTAGTCGATGTCCGAATCCTCTTCCATATAATTCTTTGATAAAGATCCGGAAAGCATTACTGCTCTTACAAAGGGAAACTTCCCGATAAATCTTGACACCCGAAATGCTTGTGGAATCCTGCGTTTGGCTTCTTCATTCCCTTTCTTCCTTCGCTTGACCTTCTCCGGATCATTTCCCAGGTAATAGTATTTTTCTTCCCTGTGTAGGTACCCCTTGGCAACCATTCCACCTATTGCATGATGGACTTCATCCAATCCCAAATCTGGCAACTTTGAACAATACAGGAGTTCTTGGGCGGTGAGCGGGTAGGAAAATATATCAAAATACAAGAGCGTCTGAACCAAAGAACTCTCAAGCTCAGTTAAAGTTGCAAACTGTATTTTTGATACTGACACAGGTTGAAATTAAAACCTAATAATTTGTCGCTGTTTTAGAAATAACTTGGTTCCTGCAATCAAGACAAACTAATGCGGCAGACATTCCCCAGAAGAGAGTCGCTGCTTTTTCAATATCTAGAAAAGAGTTGACAAAACCATGTACAAAGTACGTAATTAAGCCAAGTAATAGGCCGAGTGCCATCTTCCGGGAAAAATCATCCTGACTTCTGTAGTAAGCCCGCATCCCAGTCCAAATCAAACTAAAAACAAGTGATAACCAAATGAGAATGCCTAAAAAGCCTTGTTCGGAAAGGACAGTTAAGTATTCTGAATGGGCATCTCCTTTGTCTCCATCCATCGAAGAGATACGGGTCATTTCCGATCTTAATTGGTACCGGGGATAATTCTGTTCGTAGGATCCGGGTCCAAATCCAAACCAAGGCCTGTCTTGGGCCATTCGAACTGCACATGACCAGCGATTAACGCGTTCGGTGTTTGATTCATCTGAAGATACATTGGTCACGGATTTTGCCATTTCCAGAATGTTATCGCTGCCAACATTGTCATTTTTACGCATTTGTTCGACCAGAGGACCACGTAAAAAGAAGGTTATAGAGAGTAGAATCAGGAAACCTGTAAGGACCAGTCTGAAGGATACTTTTAGCTGGAGCAAAAGGTAAAAAGCACCTGCTGCGAAAAGACTTAGCCAGGCAGCACGTGAAAAACTGAGAATCAGGTTTGTAACAGCTAGTAAGAGGATGGGCCAGAATAAAATTTTAGATTGCAAATCTGGTGGTTGGGTCTCGCGATTCCGGCTCCAAATCAAAAATAGGGGGATCAACATGGCTAAACAAGCTCCAAGAACTGTATGGTCATCAAAAAAGGGCTCTGCCATAACAGGCGAGAATCTCCTGCCAAATCCGATCCTCCCCAGGCGGAAGATAGAATAGATCATCACCGGAAATAGTCCGAGGCTATAGGCCCAAATAAAACGACGGATATTGTTCTGAGCAAAAAATAACTGCGAGAACAATAGGTAAAACACTGTTAAGTAGGTCAGTCGGGCAACGGAAAATTTAGTGGAAATTGCAGTGGCTGTACTGGTCAAAGTGGTAACAACAATCCAAAGGAATTGAATGAGAATGAAAATGGTTACAGGGTGACGAAGGAATTCTTTATGAGATAGTCCATCCCAAAGAAATAGTGCTATAGCCAAGATTGCCGAAATACCCAGCATAATCTCCATTGGGAGACTCAGTCCAACACCACTCCCGATGTCCACAATACTCACAGAAAGAGGGGTGAGGAAAACCAGGAGGTAGAGGAAATTCTGAAAATTGTAAATTAATAGATACCCACTTAGGACGCCAGCCGGAAAGATAAATCCTACCCACGCGAGGGAATATTCCATTTCGGTCAAAACCCAAATCATGTAACTCAGGTATGGGACCAGTAACAGAAGAGGGAGTAGTATTCCGGACAGTTTCATTTCTTCTGTCTATGGTTTCGTTCAACTAGGGTAAGGATCATTAAGGCAAGAAAAAAGGTTCCTATACTTGCCAGAAGAACACTAGTGATTACCCTTGGATAGACCGGTTTGTAAGAGGGCTTGGCATAACTGATCACATAAGCTATAGGAACTGGGTTAAGGTAATTGGTAAGCGCATGCTGATAATTTCGTTGGATTTCTCTCAATTGGATCTGGTCCCAATTATAAACCGATTCAAGCTCATTGAGAGATCTGATCTTGACCTGAGGTTCCAAGGAACTTGTCAATTTTTCTAGTTCCAGCTTTGCCTGTAGAAGAAGCTCCCTTTCCTCTTCCAATCGGTATTGTGAAGTAATGTAGGGAGCATTTACCTGTGACAATTTATCCAGTTGCCTTTGGAAAAAATCTGTTCTCTTCTTGGCCCCGTTCATTCTAGCACGTGCAAATATGACTGTACTGTCGTCCCCGGCCCAATTTGCCTCCAGAATCTCCAAACGCCCCTCCTCTTGTAAGTAAATGGAGCGAGCTTCAGCTAGTTTTTCGTTGAGAACATTGACTTGGTATGCGTAATCATAGATCTGGTACTTTTGTCTGATTTGGCCAATAGAGGAACGAAGTTTTTCCATGGTTTTTTCCTTCTGACTTATTCTTTCCAGCAGAAGGGCTTCGGTTTTGGTTATACCACCATCCTGAATGACTTTAATACTGTCATTTATAATTGAAATAGCCTCAGCTCTCTTCCGATAATCCCTTTCCGCCGCTTCTAACGCAATGATCGCGTTTTCTTTCATTATAACTGTCTGAATGACGTTGACCAGTCGGGCAGTCTCATTGGCCATCTCAGCTGCTCGACTGGGGTTTTCATCAAGGACCGAGATAACAACTGAGGAGAACCGGGTTTTGTGGAATTGAAACCGTTTGCGAATCTTTTCCAGCAACCGATCGTATCCGTCCTGACGGCTCATATTCAGTTGATAAGTATTGGCAAGGTCAAAAATCTGGACAATGGAGTCCAGTAGGTTTTGAGAATTTAAAAGCTGAACCAACCTATCTGCCTGGATATCATAACCATAGGAGAACTCTTCCAATTGTTTGTCCCGGGAATTGCTGTTGGAGGGATAAAGTATCGCATGCGATTCGTAAAGCTTGTCAATTTGCTTGACAATTAAGAAGGTCAGCCCTCCTGAAAGGATAAGTACGGAGAGCAGGACAATCTTCCATTTCCAGATGAATTGAAATACAGGAATGAGGTCCAGTCGGTTTTCATCGTTGCTCAGACCGCTACCTTGAAATGGTGGTTTTATCATTTATCGAAGTATCGTTACCGTGCCTTTCTCTTGTTCTTCAAAATCCACTGTATTCAACTTGTAATCGATGACCCAATAGTAGACTCCCTCTGGGAGAGGATTATTTTCGAAGGTACCATCCCACTGGAAATTCTTATTACGGGATTCGAATAAAAATTTACCCCAACGGTCGTAAATTTTAACAGTGAGGTAATCAAGATTGACAAAAGTTACTTGGAAATAATCATGGAGTCCGTCATTATTTGGGCTAAAGACATTCGGTACAAATATTTGGCCCGGGCAATCGTCTCCAACAAAAAGTTCGTCTGTCTGCTCACAACCGTCATAGAATGTGGTTACCGTGTACAGACCGGGACTGGAAATGTCAATGGTTTGATTGAGACTGCCTGTATTCCATGAATAGCTATCAAATCCTGCTCCGGCATTTGCAGTGATTATCTCATCAGGACAAATGGTGGGATTAGGTCCTAATTCAAGAAGGGGAGGAATTTTTTCACGTACATTAATTGTATCGAAAAATCGACAGCCACTGGAATCGGTTACAATCACATCGAATGAACCAGACGTAGTCACGACAACGAACTGATCTGGAGACCCATTGTTCCACTCATAATATACCCATTGATCACCTGCATCTAATATACCATCTTCCCCCGAGCAGAATTCATAAATAGGGGGAAGGAAATTCCGGTCCGTCATGCCTTGGGCAGTGACGTTAAGGTTGTCTGAAGAAATACATTCAAATTTATCAATGACAGTAACGGAATAATTTCCAGGCACATCCACATTGATGACTTGACCATTTGAAAGGGGAGGAGACCAAGTATAGCTGAGGTACTGAGGGCCAGCATCAATACTTGCGTAGCCACTATCACAATAAGTAATATCAGGGCCAAGATCCACAGGGGGAATGTTGCTGGATACAATTTCAACTTCATCAAAGTTAGAGCAGCCGGTAACTGCATCCACGATTGTGACAGAGTAAATTCCGGAAGAGTTGACAAGTAGAGTTTGTGAGCTACTGCCTGTGTTCCACGCATAGCTGGCAAATCCTGCTCCGGCATCCAGGATAATGGTTGCACCGTCACAGAGGGTATCGTTGGAACCCAAACTGAAAGCGGGTGATGGGTTAAAGGTTGCCTCCATTGTGTCTGAACCAACACAGCCATCAGGACTGGTAACTGTAACAGAATATTGGCCCGTTAAGGAAACATTGATCGTTTGGGTGGAAGCCCCCGTATTCCACTGGTAAGTAGAACCGGGGTTTCCCGCATCCAGTATGAGGGGGAAACCTTCACAACGGGTGATGTCACCTCCCAGCATAATACTTACGGGGTTGTATTGGCCGAGGCTCATCGAAGTAGTGGCAGTACAACCAGCCGGGTTACTTACGGTAACTGTATAATTTCCAGGAGTTCCAACTGTAATCGTCTGAGAATTAGATCCATTGGACCAGGCATAAGAACTGAACCCGGATCCGGGATTCAGTGTCAGAGAATCTCCAGGGCAAATATCACTACTGTTAAGAGCAGTTGGTGATGGAAGAAGTGCGGTGAAGATCTCAATGGAATCAACTGCAGTACACCCATCAGCGTTTGTCGCAGTAACATAATAGGTTCCGGGATTGACAGCAATAACCGAAAAACCACTGCTTCCTGTGCTCCAGTTATAAGCAAGTCCATTGTTGGGAACAGTCAGGGTTACAGGGGTTCCTAAACAAACGGTGGTGTCTTCAGGCCCTAAATCAACTATTGGTCTTGGCACCTGGATAACGGTAATGGTATCATAAGATCTACAACCGTTAACATCTGTTGCTGTAACAAAATAGTTCCCCGGAAACTGAACGCTGATGGTTTGTGTGGTGGCTCCCGTGTTCCAAGAATAAGAGACAAAAGGGGCGGTAGCTGAGCCGGTCCCGGCATCCAAGGTTGTTAACTGGCCAGGACATATAGAGTTGACGCCTGTAATATTAGGAGCAGTTGGTGTAAAGTTGAAAACATTGATATCATCTGTGGCAGTGCAGCCGTTGGTATCAATGATATTAACCGAATAGTTGCCCGGCGTCGAGGGATTGATGATTTGATTGGGTGATCCCGTACTCCAACTGTAGGAAACATGTCCGGGGCCAGGATTTAAAAAAGCTTGCTCTCCAGGGCAGAGAGTAGTATCGGCACCTAGGGAAACAATTGGGTTTTGGTTAACAACGATGTCAATCGTATCTGTTGCGTCACATCCATTGTTGTCAGTAGCAAGTACGTTGTAGGTACCAGTAGCGTTGACAGATATTGCTTGTGTAGATTGAGCATTGCTCCAGGTATAAGTATTGAAGCCAGGTCCAGCATCAAGGATGACAGCACTTCCAGAACAAATGGCTATATCTGAACCCAGATCGATAAATGGAGTACTGTAATAGTTGATGTCAATGGTATCTCGCCCGATGCACCCATTGAAGTCAGTGACCACCGCAATATATTGACCAGAGTCATTGGCAATGGTGGTTTGATTAAAGCTACCTGTACTCCAGAAATAGGAGGAGAACCCACCTCCGGCATCAAGTGGAATTGGTGTTCCAGCACAGACGAATGGGTCGGGACCCAGAGCTACAGTCGGACCTGGGTTGACATTGACTCTCACGGTATCATAAGAAACACAACCGTTGTCATCGGTGACCGCGAGGTAGAAATCCTGTGTAGCAGGTGGAAACGCGACGGGATTGGCAATCGCATTGTTATTTAGGAACATTGAGGGACTCCAAGAGTAGGAGTATGGGGCTTGGCCGCCAGTGGCAGTAGGAGGTAAGGCTCCACCTATCGTAACTCCAAGGCCCTCGCACACAAAAACGTCAGCTCCAGCATTTGCATCGACGACTACACTAGGATCCTCACTGACTTCTAGGGTGAAGGTGCCTGAACTTCCAAACCGTCCTTCAATAGCGACATAGTACACACCAGGGTTGCAAATTGGTACGGATATAGAAGCTCCGCTGCCACAGCCAGAAAAATTGTTTGCGATTGAAGTGCAACTTCCATCCAAAATATCAATGGCTGTCTGGGCAGAACCAGGCCCACAGGTCTCAAACCTGATTCCTACTGGCTGGGTTACATTCAATCTGTAAAAAACATCGCGACCGCCATTGGGCAGGGGGTTGATGTCATTGTAGCATAAATTACTATTGAAATGTGTGATACTGGAAAATCCAGGAGCAAAGTTGCCAATGGGGATAGCAGTACCACAATTATCACCATCAGTATAGCGCCAAAAAGTCTCAATTCTAGGATGGTACACATCACTGGCGCAGGAACCGTTCAGATACCCGTGGTTGTACCAGACACATGGATCACCTAAGCGGTAATCAAGTGTGGCGTACGGATTGCCGTTACAGCGGAGGTCATCATCATCAATGACCCCTACGCAAAAGCCAAATAGGAATCCACCACAGCAGAATCCTGTTTCGAAAGCGCACCTAGTACCTTGGCATCCAATTCCAAGCAGTTGATCCGGGCTCTCATCTTCCCAGGCATCCAGGCGGATATCTACGAATTGAGGCACAGTCGTGCCGGCAAATATATTGCTGTAAAACGTGTTATTAAAGTCATTCAGAGGAAGGGTATAATCCTCGGTGAGGCATCCCGTACCCCCTCCCCAATTCACACCGTCTACATTCGCATTATCCCTCGCCCAAACGTTATAGGTTAAGTCGTCAGGTTGACCTACCACCCCAAAAACGGCAATATCTGTTTCTGGGAAGGAAATATTAAAATCCCTCAAGCGGACCATCAGTTCAATAGGGCCGTCATTGTACGTCTGCGCATAAATATTTCCGGATGTGCCCCCCAATAACAAAGTGAGTAACGCAAGGACATGAGTACAGGCGTCAAAGTAGTTGTTTCTCATACATTAACCCAGCCATTCAGGACTCTTGAAAAAATCTGTCCCAATATAATTAAAGTTATCCATGCTTGGAAACTCTTGTATTCCCGCGCTGTTCATCCGAAAATCGAAAGATATTTGAGAAAAAAGGAAGAGCTACAAAAAATGAGCCTAATCAAATATCCGGATCATTGTGGTAGTGGTTGGGATGCCATCGGCATCGCTGAAAATTTTCAAAGTGCTTTCTGAGAGGGAGTCAATCCGGTAATTTTCTCGCCCTTGATCATGGAGGTATACCAAGGCTTGACCATTACGTTGGTACCTGACCCTGTTGGTATCTTGTTGGTTATAGGCAAGGACCGTACTGTCCGGTTTGAATTCAAAAACCGTTCCCTTGAAGTTATTCCCCCCGAGAACCTCAGATCCCCTTTCCACTACCGCCACTTGCCATTTCCCTATCAGTAGGTCTTTCACTACGACCTCTCTGGTCCCTCCACAAGAAAACAGGATCAGGTTGGTGATTAGGATCAGAATAAATCTACTCATAGCATAAAATTAGCGGAATCTGATTTCCAATGTTGACAATTGATCAAAGTCCTTCTGTTTGGTCAAGAGTGAGAATGGAAACTCCTTGGTAATAGTGCTGGATGATCTGGGTATAGTCCATTCCCATTTTACTGAGGTAATATGCCCCGTCCTGGCACATACCTACCCCATGACCGAATCCATGCCCTTCGATGAAGAGAAGGCTGTTGGCATCGAAGATGTGGAACTTTGAACTTTTCAACCAGTACAGGCGTCGAATTTCCTCACCCGTAATGCTGTATTTATTCTGTCCGTTGAGAACAATTCTCTTTACTCTTCCACTAATGTCGGGCTCAATCTCCAATCTGGTGGCGTTGATTTTCATATAATTCCCCAATTTCGCTAGGAACTCTACCTTGGGAATGGTTACATGCCAAGCATGGTTAGAAAAACCCTCGCAAAACTCATAATCTGAAGTAGCTTTTAAGTAGGATACATCGGCCACCCATACATCTTCAGAATTTGCAGTATATCCTCCACAATTTGCAGAAAAAACAGCGTCGATCAATTCTTTGTCCCCAAATACAATTACTTCTCCCTTGGTTTCGTGTACTGCTTGCTCCAGCAAAGGACTAGCATTATGCGCTCCCTTGTAGGCTTGACAATGTGTATTGTCACAGAGATCATATCCGAGATTACCGTGTCGCTTCAAATTCCTCAAGGCATAGGTCCGGGCACTCAATGCCTGAACTTTGAAAAAGTCAAGGTTTTTATGGTGACCAGCTTCGGCGTGGATCACACAACTTATGTAGTCCTCAAGGTGGACCTCATTGATCATCTCCAGACCGCGGACTCCCGGACGAACCAGTAAGTGACCATAGTAAATCTGCGCTGTTTCTCCATGCTCATTGGATAAGACCTTGAACCTTGGTGCGCCATCATTGGCCCAAAAAAATAACTGAGAAAAGACCCCTAGGATTTTACCTTTCTGTTCCACCCTAACACCGTCTTCGTGGTTGTAAAGATCGAGTTGTTCCAATGTATTCAGGCGGAAATGGATCAATGGAAATGAATCCTCCGCCATCACGACGACTTCATCGCTGAGGTTTTGAAAGGTAAAAGAGTTGAGCCTTGAAAACGGCTCAATCTTGACCCTGACCACCTGACTACAAGTGGTTTTTGGCAGAAAGCACAGCATTATGAATACGATTGGATATATCCTGCAATGCATTGGACAAAGCTAAATTATTTACAGGGTGGATATGGGAAAAGATTTAGGAACGGGAGCGAGTTGATACAATTGATGGTGATTTTCTGGATCTTGACTGGTCAAGGGTTGGCAGTGACAAGTTGGCTATTTTTTCCCACGGACTCGAAGGAAGCTCTAAATCGGGCTATATCCGTGGAATGGTCAGATATTTCAATAAATTGGCTTGGGATTACCGCGGTTGCGGGGGAGAACCAAATTTGAAGGATTATTTCTATCATCCTGGCCAAACACAGGATTTGCATTCAGTCGTGAAGTACGCTTTGGAAAACTATTCGTATCACACAGTTGTTCTGATCGGTTTTAGTTTAGGAGGTGCATATGTATTGCGTTATTTGGGAGAAAGGTCACAGGAGGTTCCACCAGAGGTAAAAAAAAGCTGTGGCCTTTTATACACCAACAGATATTCAAGGATCATCAAACCACATGGGAAAAGGAGCCAATAATTTGTATGAAAAGGTGTTCCTTTCCAGGATTAAGCGAAAAATACTGCAAAAAGTAAGGCTTAGACCATGAACTTATGACCTCTCAAAATGGGATTCGATCAAAAAAATGGAGGATTTTGATACTCATTTCAACGCACCTTGGTATGGTTATTCACGGGTGGAGGATTTCTACCATGCCTGTTCTCCCAAGCCAGTAATGGAGAATATTGATGTACCCACGCTGATCGTGAATGCTGAGAATGATCCTTTTTTACCGAAGTCTTGCTATCCCATTAAGGAAGCTAATGCAAATAAAAATTTGTTTTTGGAAATTCCGGTAGCGGGAGGACACATAGGCTTCATGACATTCAGGTGGAAAGGCATCTATTGGTCAGAATCGAGGGCCAGCGCTTTCTTGAAGGATTTAATGTAGAGATTCTGGGCTGAAGTGTGAGATTTCTGTGAATGTGAGATTCCTGTGAAGAAATCGGAATTTAAATCTATACAATTTCCACCTGGTCCGGATGCGTATATCATTTCTATTGAAAATTCATCCGGTGATTTGAATTATTCTATCGCTTTATCGACCTTCGCAAGGAAATTACCGAATTAGTTATTATACCTAAAAACCAAAAGTTATGATGAAAAACATCAAAGTATTTGCACTTGCATTGGTTGCTGCCTTTGCGATTGTGTCGTGTAACAATGTTGAAAAAATCTTACCAAAGAAAGATGGGCTCTGGCAAGCTACAAGTCTAAACAGCAAGACCTATCTCAATAATGTGCTAGAGCTAGATGTAACTCAGACGGATAGTTTGGGCACTATACGTTTTGATTCTGATGGAACTGGTGAATCTTTTGCTTTTGACGGTACATCAGATGGAACTTTTACTTGGTCATTTGATTCTGACGAGGATAAGGTAACCATTACTCAAGATGGAACTACCCTGGTATACGAGGTCTTGGAATCTGAAAGGAAAAGCCAAAAGTGGTTTACTTCTGTGGAATTTTCTTTTGGAAACGATGTTACTCGCTTTGACATCACACAGAGCTTAGAGCGCGTTGATTGATCCATCTCTTGACCAGTTGATACAAACAGGCTGCCAACTATGGCAGCCTGTTTCTTTTACATCTGTTTTGTGTGCTTAAAGAGGGACCGATCTCGGAGATAGAACCCGCAACAAGTACATACCTAAGCTTCCAATCGCTCAGCCAATTCAATCCATCGATTCTCTTTGGCATCCAATTCTTCTTTGACTTCTTCGAGGCTCTGGGACAAGCCTCTGATTTTCTGGTAATCTGTAGTCCCACAATTTATTTCGGCCTCCAACTCCGCTTTCTTCTTTTCCAGGCGTTCGATCTCCCTTTCTAACCCTTTCCATTCTTTTTGCTCGTTGTAGGTAAGCTTGTTACTGCTCCTGCGTACGACCCGGGATTTTTTCTCCTCTTTTTCCACAACTCTGCTTGGAACTTCTTTGACCTCTTCTTCCAGATTTTCCGCCTCCCGGTATTGGCGGTAATTACCAGGGAAGTCCCTGATCTGTCCCGCACCTTTGAAAACGAAAAGATGGTCGCACAATTTGTCAAGAAAATACCTGTCGTGACTTACGATCAGTAGGCAACCGGGATAAGAAATGAGAAATTCTTCAAGGGTGTTAAGGGTAATCAGGTCCAGATCATTGGTCGGTTCATCAAGGATGAGGAAATTGGGCTGCATCATCAATACTTTAAGCAGGTGTAGCCTTCGCTTTTCTCCTCCGCTCAGTTCAGATACATGAGTATTCTGGGCGGGAGGTGGGAAACCAAACAGGGTTAGCATTTGAGATGCACTCAATTTTTCTCCTGTTCCCATATGGATGTCTTCAGCGACGTTCTTGATGACGTCGATAATCTTGTCAGAAAGGTCAAAGGTGAGCCCACCTTGCGTGTAGTAGCCAAAAAATATAGTTTCGCCTGCTTCTACCTTCCCTTTGTCAGGAGCAATCTTCCCGGTAATGATGTCCAGAAAGGTTGATTTACCTACTCCATTAGGGCCAACGATGCCAATACGTTCCTTGCGTTTAAATACATAGCTAAAGTCGTTCAATAAAACTAGGTCTCCATAAGACTTATTCAGGTGTTCAAGCACAAGAATTTTACTTCCAAGCCTCTTGGCACCAAAGTTGAAAGCAATTTTGTTCTCCTGGTACTGGGCACTGGACTGTTCAATGAGACCATGTACCATTTCGACCTTCGCTTTGGATTTTGTAGTCCGGGCTTTAGGCTGCCTGCGTAGCCATTCTAATTCCTTACGGAGCAGATTGGCCGCTTTGGTGGCATCACTTTCTCGGTTGGCATGGCGTTCTGCTTTCTTTTCCAGGAAATGCTCGTAATTACCATGGTACTGGAAGAGTTCTCCTTGATCGAGTTCAAAGATCTCATTGCAAACCCGGTCTAGAAAATACCTGTCGTGAGTGACGAGGATCAAGGTAACTTTGCTGGCTGCAAGGTATTCCTCCAACCACTCGATTGATTTTACATCTAAATGGTTGGTAGGTTCGTCCAGAATGAGGAAGTCGGGCTCTTGAACCAGCGTACGCGCGAGTGCAACTCGCTTTACCTGTCCTCCGGAAAGGGTATCCATTT
>JBFGVE010000040.1:0-21673 GCA_041565275.1 Bacteroidia bacterium | reverse complement strand
TATCTCGCTCGGCCATGGTGGGAAGGATATCCACTGGGAAACCACTGGGATAAGCATAGTGCAACCTGATCCATTCCAACCCTTCCACGTCGCTGAGCATTTTTAGGAGATCATTCAGCTTGCGCTTCTTGTAAAGGTCTAATCCATAGAAGGTAAGGTCTTGTGCGATTAACATGAGTTCTTTAACTCCACGCTTAACTAGCCAGGTTGCTTCCTTGACCAAATCTTCAATAGTGCGGGAGCGGTGCTTTCCCCTCATCAAAGGGATCGCACAAAAGGAACAGGGACGGTCACATCCTTCTGCAATTTTCAGATACGCATAGTGAGATTCGGTGGTGATCAGGCGTTCTCCTATGAGGTCTTTTTTATAATCTGCATTAAATTTGTGTAGCAGGGAAGGAAGCTCCATCGTGCCAAACCAATCGTCTACAAGCGGAATTTCTTGCTTTAATTCATCCCTGTACCGCTCGGATAGACAACCTGTGACAAAGAGCTTGTCGATGCTTCCTTCTTCACGTTTCTCAGCATAATCAAGGATAGTATTGATTGATTCTTCTTTGGCCCGGTCAATAAAACCACAGGTATTGACAATTATAATATTGGCTTGATCGTCGGTTTCATGTACCGCATTGATCCCATTTCCCCGTAATTGAGTCAATATTACTTCCGAATCAACAAGGTTTTTGGAACAGCCCAGAGTGACTACATTGACCTTATCTATTTGTGGTTTAGTCTTCATGTACTACAGGATATGAGGTAATTCAGCCATTTGATTTGAACAGAGAGCCAACGAACTCTTCGGGATTAAAGATTTGGAGGTGATCAATACCCTCACCAACACCGATATATTTTACAGGGATGCGGAATTCGTCACAAATTCCAATGACTACTCCTCCTTTGGCAGTTCCGTCAAGCTTCGTTAGTGCAAGGGCACTAACTTCTGTTGCTTCTGTAAAAGCTTTTGCTTGCTGGATGGCATTCTGTCCTGTAGATGCATCAAGCACCAGCAGCACCTCATGTGGAGAGCCAGCCTGAACTTTACCCATGGCCTTCTTAATATTAGACAGTTCACGCATAAGATTGGTTTTGGTTTGGAGGCGCCCAGCAGTATCGATAATTACAACGTCATATCCACCGTCTATTCCTTCCTTGATCGCATCAAAAGCAACCGTAGCGGGTGCTACATGCATGCCCTTTTCCAAAATGGGTACACCAACCCGATCAGACCAAATTCGCAATTGTTCTACCGCAGCAGCGCGGAATGTATCACCTGCACCCAATAGTACAGTCTTTCCTTGCTGCTTGAACCTATATGCAAGCTTGCCAATGGTAGTGGTTTTTCCGACGCCATTGACCCCGACAACCATGATCACATGTGGAACTTTTCTCCCATTCAATTCCTGAGTGGGAACGTAGAAGTCTTCGTTTTCTGTATTCAGATTTTCCCTGATCATCTCAGTGATCTCATCGCGAAGCAGGTAATCGAGTTCAGAAGTATTGGTGTATTTCTCTTTTGATACCCGGTTTCGGATGCGATCAATGATCTTGATGGTAGTGTTGACCCCAACATCACTGGTAATGAGAATCTCTTCAAGCTCATCCAGTACATCTTCGTCAATTTGGGACTTACCCATCAGTGCCTTTCCCAGGCGACTAAGAATGGAGGACTTTGTCTTTTGGAGTCCCTGATCCAGATTCTCCTTATTTTCTTTCTTTTTAAAGAAGCCAAAAATGCCCATTTGCGTACCCAGAGTTTGGTTTAGGAAGATGTAAAGATAGTAAAAAAGAGCTGATTAGCTCTTTCTTTCCCGGTCTTGTGCCACGAAATGCTCTGCTATGATGAGGTCCTCTGGAGTTGTAATTTTAAGGTTGTAGTAGCTTCCAGGGAATAGATGGATGTTTTTTCCACAAGCTTCGACTACGCTTGCATCGTCTGTAAAATTACCCGACCCTACTATTTGTTGGTAACAATCAATCACTTCACAAAATTGAAAGATCTGAGGTGTCTGAACGTGGAAGTAGCGACTTCGGTCAATAGCTTTGCTCCCAGAATTTGTAGCAAGGCGCAATGATGATTTGACCGGGACACATGCAACTGCATTTCCTTTTTCAGCTGCCATTGAAAAACCAGTATTTAAGATCTCATGGTCAATAAATGGGCGGACTGCGTCATGAATTGCTACCAGTCCACTGGCGGGAAAGTTCATTTTCCCCAAGAGTTCCAGCCCGTGGAATACGGATTCCGTTCTCTTAGCACCGCCGGCACAGGCGAGAAAGCGAGAGGGAGAAATTTGGCTAAAGTTCTCTCTTAGGAACTGTGGCCAAACATCAAGGAGGCTTTCGTGGAGTACTACAACCACTAACAGATGTGGATCAAAATTTAGAAAACGCTCCAATGTGTGTGCCATGATAGGTCGACCCGAGAGGGGAAGCATCTGCTTTGGTTGACCCGCACCAAAGCGGCTTCCAGTCCCTCCAGCCATTAAGAGGAGCGCTTTTGGTTGAGATTCGATACTCAAATTCTAGAGGATGAGCATTGCGTCACCGTAACTGTAGAAGCGGTACTTCTCCTTGATCGCTTCAGCATATGCTTCCTGCATAAAGTCATATCCCATGAATCCGGCAACCATCATCATCAAGGTTGACTTTGCCTGATGAAAATTGGTGAGCATGGCATTAGCAATGGCGAAATCAAAAGGAGGATAGATAAAGCGATCGGTCCAACCTGAAGCCGGTTTGAGGGTTCTACTTGCTGAAACAGAGGATTCCAAGGCCCGCATGGAAGTAGTTCCGACGGCAAGTACCCTCTTTCTTTCATTTTTGGCCCGGTTGACTTCATCGCAAACCAACTCATCAATAATGAAGTACTCAGAGTCCATCCTGTGCTTGCTTAAGTCCTCAACTTCAACGGGGTGGAAGGTTCCCAACCCGGTATGAAGCGTCAGAAAAACCTGTTCAATTCCTTTTAACTCGAAGCGTTTCAACAGTTCTCGAGTAAAGTGAAGACCAGCCGTTGGTGCGGCCACAGCTCCCGTTTTGGAGGCATAAATCGTTTGGTAATCTTCACGATCACGGTCTTCAACTTCGCGGCGAATGTAAGGCGGTATGGGAGTTTTACCAAGAAGTTCAATCATCTTTTGCAATTCCTCATTATCGCCATCAAACAAAAAGCGAATCGTTCTGCCGCGAGAGGTCGTATTGTCTACAACTTCAGCGACTAATTCATTTTCACCGAAGAAGAGCTTATTGCCTACACGTATTTTGCGGGCGGGATCAACCAAAACATCCCAGAGCTTTGCCTTGGAATTCAACTCGCGAAGGAGGAATACTTCGATGGCTGCCCCAGTCTTTTCCTTCTGGCCCAACAGTCGGGCAGGAAATACGCGGGTGTCGTTCAAGACCATTACGTCACCATCGTCAAAGTATTCGAGAATATCCGTAAATATTCGATGTTCAATTTTCCTTTCTTTGGTGTGGCAGACCATTAGCCGACAACTATCCCTAGGGTTAGCAGGATGCATTGCGGTTAGCTCTTCCGGGATCTCCATCGCGAATTCGGACAGTTTCATATTAGTATAGGTTCCTATTCTTACAAAGAATGCAAATTTATATTTGGAAGTACTCTGAATCAAACATGTGACGAGGGATTTTAAAGAAATCTCGATCAAATATTGGAGAACTCCTGGCGAAATTGAGTCCTTAGCTGTTACTGTTGTGGATACATGAAGCAAATTTTCCTACAACTAGAGAGCCGATACCTGAACAATATTGGAAAATGAATCAAAGGAAGTTAGCTTTTCGTTTCTCTAAAAAAGCTAAGGTACCTTCTCGTCCGTCAGGGGAAGAGACTGCTTTTCCGAACAACCGGGCTTCTTCGGTAAATCCCTGTTGAGTATCATTGACCCCCACATCAATCGCAGCTAAAGTCATGGAAATAGCGGAGGATGATTTCTGGTAAATAGCATTGAGGATTTCCAGACATTTACCCAGAAGGTCGTTAGGAGGCACAACATAATTCACCAACCCTAAGCGCTCTGCTTCAGTGGCATTGATTAAGCCACCGGTCAACAGGTACTCAGTCGCCTTGCCACGTCCGATGAGTCTCGTAAGGCGTTGGGTTCCCCCGTAGCCTGGGATAAGGCCCAGATTCACTTCTGGCTGACCAAAACGCGCTTTTTCACTGGCAATGCGTAGGTGACAAGCCATCGCAAGTTCACAACCTCCACCAAGCGCAAAGCCATTCACAGCAGCAACAACAGGCTTACTATTTCTTTCAATCTTGAAAAATACATCTTGCCCACGGAGGCTATAAGTCTCTGCCTGTAAATTTCCAAGGGCATTGATTTCAGAAATATCGGCACCAGCCACGAACGCTTTTTCCCCAGCACCTGTGAGAACCGCTCCACGAATCTCAGGTGTAGAAATAATGTGATCCATTACCTGTTCAAGTTCATTGATCACTTTGCTGTTTAAGGCGTTTAGTACATCTGGGCGATTGATCGTAACGATCAGGGTAGCTCCATCTATACGGGTATTTAAAGTTTCAAGGGTCATAGCTCAAAAAAAGTGAATTTTTAGACCATTGACCACTTTATTATAAAGAAAATTGTATTTCACGGATAATTCAATACTCGTTAGCAAAGCAGTCGTATGTTGGAGTAGATAAGTTTTGCGAAATTGCAGAGAGTTCGAGCACCTCAATAACCAAGTCAGGGAATACTGCCGAATTCTCTTCTGAGGGAACCTAATTTTTTTGTGAAGTCTGTTGTGGGTATTGGTATGGTAATATGCCAACCCTTCCAAGTTTCCTATTTCATATTGTACCACTAAGAATAGCAGTTCAGCAAAGCACTGGTAGTCCATTCGATAGTTGGAAAAGCGGTTTGCTTGAAATGCCTGGAGCAACTAAAAAAAGGAGAACAAATCAGTATCAAAGTTTTTCGTGGGGAATTAAGCTGGAGGTTTGAGGCAATTTCACTGGTTAAATGATGGGAATCCCGTGGCGATATTCACGATTTCTATAAATTTGAACCTTACATCACTATAAGTAGAAGCCATGAGCGATTCTGAAGCCCCTGTATTCCCCTCTAATTTTATAGAAGAGATTATCATAAGCGATCTTAATAATGGGAAATATAATTCGATTGTTGTGCGTTTTCCACCTGAACCGAATGGCTACCTGCACATCGGCCATGCGAAGTCTATTTGCCTGAACTTCAGTCTTGCACAGAAATTTGGTGGTAAATGTAACCTCCGATTTGATGATACCAATCCAGCCAAAGAAGAGGTAGAGTATGTTGATAGTATCAAGCGTGACATCGAGTGGCTTGGTTTCCGATGGGATGCTGATGTCCGGTATGCTTCTGACTATTTCGATCAACTTTACGACTGGGCAGTTCAGTTGATCAAGGACGGCAAGGCCTACGTAGATGATTCAACTGCGGAGGAGATCGCTCAACAGAAAGGTACACCCACCTGCCCCGGTATGCCCAGTCCTTACCGGGATCGGACAGTAGAAGAAAATCTTGACTTGTTTGAGGCCATGAAAAATGGCAAACATAGGCCCGGTGAAAAAGTATTGCGAGCAAAGATTGACATGAGTGCCGGGAATATGCACTTGCGAGATCCCCTCATGTACCGTATCCTCGATCATCCTCACCACCGCACCGGTGACAAATGGAAGATCTATCCAATGTACGACTGGGCACACGGGCAGTCCGATTCAATCGAAGGAGTTACCCATTCACTCTGTACCCTCGAGTTTATCCCTCATCGCGATCTATACGATTGGTTCATTGAACAGCTCGGTATTCACGTTTCCAAGCAGTATGAATTCTCCCGCTTTAATCTCAATTATTGCGTGATGTCCAAGCGAAAACTTCGTCGGATGGTTGAGGAAGGATTTGTCACTGGCTGGGACGACCCTCGAATGATTACTCTTGCAGGATTGCGTCGTCGGGGCTATTCACCTGCCTCGATCCGTAACCTGATGGAGCGAATTGGCGTGACCAAACAGGATTCAGTCATCGACATGTCTCAATTAGAGTTCTCTATTCGGGAAGATCTCAATCAAAAGGCCTCTCGTAGGATGGCGGTCCTCAACCCTTTGAAGGTGGTCATCACTAATTGGGTAGAAGGGCAAGTTGAAGAAATGGAGGTAGAAAATAATCCTGAAGATCCTGTGGCTGGGAGTCGGGCTGTTCCCTTTTCCAGAGTATTGTACATAGAACGGGACGACTTCCTTGAAGATGCTCCCCGTAAATTTTTTCGCTTGGCCCCCGGCAGGGAAGTTCGCCTTAAAGGCGCCTATGTCATTCAATGCAATGGCTTTGTAAAGGACGATGAAGGGGAGGTGGTTGAGCTTCATTGTACCTTTGATCCTCATACGCGCAGTGGGAATGACACCAGTGGTAAAAGAGTGAAAGGTACCATTCACTGGGTGTCTGCTGATCACGCGATTGACGTGGAAGTCCGGCTATACGATCGTCTGTTTACCGTCGAAAACCCAGTGCAGGACGAAAATAAAGAAGGTAAAGAACAATTTGACTTTCTCCACTATTTCAACCATAATTCCCTCAAAGTCCTCTCAGCGGTGAAGGTAGAACCTAGCCTTGTAAATGCCAAGGTTGGTGAAAGTTTCCAATTTATGCGAAAAGGTTACTTTGCAGTTGATCCAGACAGTACAGAAGAAAAGTTGGTATTCAACAGGACAGTGACTTTACGAGATAGTTGGTCGAAGAGAAAAAATCCTTGAGATGAAATTTGCGCTTGTACTTCTCTACTCTAAAAAAGGCTACCCACAACTGGGCAGCCTTTTTTAATGATTCGAAAACGAGGACTTTGAATAACTTACCTGAATTTGTCAAACTTATTGCTGTCCTTCATGAACCGGAAAGCGGGGTTGTTAAAGATCCTATCCTTGTAGGTCGGGTCATTCCGTATAGCTTTTTCCAGGTGCTCAACTGTTTTAATGGTCATTCCGCGGTAAGCATAAATGAGCGCTAAGTTGAAATATCCTTCAGCCAAAGTATTATCCCTGTCCAAAGCAGCCAGAAAGTCTGCCTCTGCTTCAGTAGTACGCATGGTTTTCAGTTTGGCAACACCACGGTTGTTAAGGGCAGCAGCGTCGGGATCAATTCCTTCAAGCAACTTATCGTATTCAGCCAATGCTCCGGAAATAAAGCCAATCTTATCCATCATAACCGTGCGGTTGAAGAGGAGTCCAATATTGTCGGGGTACTTGACGGTGTAGTCATTGTACTGATTCATCATTCCCATACGTTCTTCCAAACTATAGGATCCGGCATACTTTGTTTTGTAGGCTAAAGAAGCCATCACGTATTGTTTATTGGCACCGTCCAAACTAAGAGCTTTATCAATATCAGCAATTGCAGCCCGAGAATCGTTTCGGGCGAACTGGTAAGTCGAACGCATTGCAAAAAGGTTTGCCTTTTTATTGTTACCGATCAAAATGTCCAGCACCTTGAGGCCTTGCTTGACGTTGGAGCCTTTTTTGTAAGATCCGATGATCATAGTTTCTTCGGCGATCTTTACCAACTCGTCAGAAGTTACAGGGAGTTTGGCAGGATAATACTCGACATACATTTTGTCGGGCATATAATCGAATTTGAAAGTCACGAATGTGTGACGAGTATTGACAATGACTTGTTCAACTAAACTTTCCCAGAAAGGTAACTTACGCATCTCAGCTTCTTTCTCGTCATTGGAGCCGCTGCCATTGGCGATTTCAAGAACAGCTTTCTTTTCTTGATCATCCAGAGCAGATGCCTTGGTCAGCAGGATCAGGCGCTCCCAATCTTCCCCCATACCGGCATAGCTGATGTTAAGGGAAGGATTGTCAAGTGCCGCAACAAGATCTTCATATACTGCTTTGGCACGACGTTCTGATAATTTCTGATTTTTGGCCTCTAAACCGCCCAGCGATGCATAACCTTTAAGAGATACATCAGTGACTGAATATCCTTTTTGTTCGTACCGCTTAATGTAGTCTTGAATAGCACCAGAGAGCTTTTCTTTGTCGAAGACAACAGATCCCATAGGGAAGATCAAGTCGAGATCACCCGTGAACCCACGATATTTGTATTTTTCATCAACTATATTAATTGAGGGTATAGAGATAATGGATGCAGGATCTGCTTTTTCCCAAGGCTGAGATGAACAGCAGGCAGGGGTGACAGGACCCAGAGGAACTTCATCGCTTTCGCAGAAGACTTTTTTGATCACCCCTTTTTTGTTGTACTTAACAACTGTGAACTTCAACTTAATCTGCTTGCCTTCCAGAGCTCGAACATTATCCTTAATATCCATTTTATACATGAATGCAGGCTCCTTATTAGCATCGTAGTAGGCTCGGTCAACAACTAACATCCCGAGCTCACCAGATTTAGTTTTTTCCATTTCTTTCAAGTGGTCAAGTGCCTCAAAGCTGGCAGAAACGTGAATTGCAATGCCTTTGTTGAGGTACTTCTCGTACTCAATATCTCCTGAAAAACGCCAATTGAGGAACCCGTCTTTAATTTCATACTGACCTGGTTCCAAGTAGTAGGAATCAATATCGCCATTGTCATACTCAGCAACAACCAATTCAGCAGTGTTGCTATTAGAGCTGATGAGGGCGTCTATTTCCTCTTTAAAGGAGTCACAAGTATTGGTAATCTTTTCACCCTGATATTTGGTTTTGTTAATCACTCCCTCAGGCGCACACGCACCGAAAAGAATTGTCATCAATAATGCCATCAGAAGGTAAGACCAGTTGGATCTGACCAACGAGGTAGTAACGTTTTTTTTCATTTCTGCGGATTTGCGATTATCACTCGTGCAGGTTTTTCAAACTAAGTCACAAATCTATGAAAAAAATGATACTTATTTGAAAGAATGGGTGTTATTTTTGCTTATCAGGACATGTGTAAATTAGGAACATTGGAAGCGATTAGCAACTAACTACACAGGTCTCTTGATGGATGCCACTTTAAATTTTCCGTGGCTGACAAAAGGTTTTGGATTATGAAATCAATCTCCCTGGACTCTAAACTACCTACCATAGGCAAATCGATATTTACGGTAATGTCAAATTTGGCCAAAACGCACGGAGCTATCAACTTATCTCAAGGGTTTCCCGACTTTCAGTGTGATCCAGCCCTCACTGAGCTTGTGGGAAAATATATCCGAAAAGGGATGAATCAGTACGTTCAATCGAATGGTCTTCCAGTTCTCAGGGAACGGATTTCGGTTATGGTAAAGGAACTGTACGGCGCAGATTATGACCCGGAATCTGAAATAACAATTACTTCAGGCGCGACCGAAGCTCTGTTTTGTGCGATTTCGGCAGTGGTTCGCGAAGGGGATGAGGTAATCCTCTTGGAACCGGTATACGATTCTTACGTTCCAGTGATTGAGTTGAACGGAGGGAGGCCAGTCTTCGTTACTCTGGAGGCTCCCGATTTTAAGGTCAATTGGGAGAACCTTAAGAAGCATATTAACTCCCGGACTCGTCTAATCATGATCAATACACCCCATAATCCAACCGGAACGGTTTTGAGTGGTGAAGATATGTTAGAACTTCAGAAGATTGTCCGTAGCAATAAGATCTTTATCATTAGCGATGAAGTTTATGAGCATATCATTTTTGATAGACAAGCACACCAGGGTGTAGTCCGTTATCCTGAGCTAGCAGCCCAAAGTTTTATCATCTCTTCTTTTGGCAAAACGTTTCATACGACTGGCTGGAAAGTAGGCTATTGCCTTGCTCCTGAAGTCCTGAGTCGAGAATTTAGAAAAATCCACCAGTTTGTCACCTTCTCCACCAGCACTCCTTTTCAATATGCCTTTGCGGAGTATATGCAAGACTCCAGTCGAATCACTGGCTTAGGGACTTTTTATCAGGAAAGGCGAGACTATTTCAGGAAAGCAATTAAAGGCTCCAGGTTTGGGATTTTGCCCTGTAATGGAACATATTTCCAGCTTCTAGATTATTCCATGATCAGCGAGGAGAATGATCTGGAATTTGCGAAAAGGATCACTTCTGAGCACAAAGTTGCTTCCATACCGCTTTCCCCTTTCTATCACAATGGAAGTAAGGAACGCATACTTCGCTTTTGCTTTGCTAAAGAGCACGGAACCCTTGACAAAGCTGCTGGGATTCTAAACAAATTGTAAAGTTGTTTAGAGGAGGTTCTTACTGTCAGTTTAGGTTGCTGACTGTTCAAATGGAAGCAGTGTGGTGGTAATGCTGGAGCAATTAGCAGAACAAAGCTGTTTGCAACAGGAGAATACAATATCTTTGCAGTATGAGTTCAGGATTCCAACGGTATCAATTGTCAGATAGGGTTCACGACGCATTGGTGAAGATTGGTTTTGCCCATCCTACCCCAGTTCAGCATCAGGTGATCCCACTGATATTGCAACGCCGCAATGTCATTGTGGAAGCTGCAACAGGTACAGGGAAAACGGCTGCCTACGGGCTGCCCTTGATCACGCGGTTGGATTTGACTAAACGCTCTACCCAGGTACTAGTATTAGTCCCTTCCCGTGAATTGGCCCTTCAGGTGGTCAGCGCGCTACGTTCGTTCACAACCCATGAAAAATTTCGGACAGAAGCTATCTATGGAGGAATGTCTCTCAAAGATTCCGCTAAGAAACTGAAATCATCACCCCATATTCTGGTCGCAGCTCCGGGTCGACTCAAAGATGTGCTCACAGGAGGAAAGCACGATTATTTTTGGCGAGACATCAAATACCTTGTGATTGATGAAGCAGATAAGTTGATGGAATCTGGGTTCCAAGAAATTTTAGATAAATTAGTTTCCAATGTCAGGAACATGATCCAGGTAGCTCTTTTTTCTGCGACTATCTCACAGGATGCTGAAAATCTGATTCGGGAACGTTTTTATCCTATTCGTACCATTCGCCTGAGTCCCAAAGAAGCCTTGAAGAATATTCGTTTCAACTATATCTATGTTGACAACGGGCAAAAGCAGCGTTATCTAGCTGGCATCTTGAAGGACAAAAGGATAAGACAGGCTCTGATTTTTTGCACACAAAGGGATGAAGTTATTGAACTGGCTAATTTCTTGCGGTCTGTTGGACGAAAAGCAGAAGCTTACCATGGCCTGTTAGACCAAGTGGAGCGATTCGCAGTCATGAAGCGTTTTAAGCTAAAGCAGGTTGAATTCTTGGTGGCGACCGATCTCGCTGCACGTGGAATTGATGTAGAAAAGCTTCCTGCTGTGATCAATTACAGTTTTCCGGATGACATAGAGATTTATCTCCACCGTTGTGGCAGAACCGGCCGGGCAGGGCACAGAGGAAAAGTGTACAATCTTGTAGGATCCAAAAAAGAAGGGATCGTCGTTCAGAGTTTTCATGCTGAATGGGGCATTGCTTTAAAAGAGATGCAAGTGGAGCCAATTGACAAGTCGATGATCGAAGAAAAAGAGGGTCGCTTGGTGAAAGTACACCTTAGCCGTGGAAAGAAAGATAAAGTGAGGGCAGGTGATGTGGTCGGTTTTGTTACTCAGGCAACTGGTGCGAATGCCAATGACATAGGAACCATCGCCGTTTACCACAGTTATATCCTAGTCGACTTGAACGAGATGATATTTAAGTCATTGGAAGAAGTGGAAGGCTTAAAAATCAAAGGAAAGACAGTGAAAGTGTCCAGATTCAACCTAGCGGCTCAGAAACGAAAAGCTGAGTCCGTCAGGAAGGGGCAGTACGGAGCGAGAGATAAGAAAACGATGGCAAGGGTCCATAATATGCGAAAGAAATAACAGCTGGATCAAGATGTTTCGGTCGTACTTTAATAGATATGACAATTAATTCTGAAAAACACACAAAGGCTCCTGAAGAACCCGTGAACAAAAAGCATGAGGAGGCAAGAAAGATTTTCTCTGCATATTTGGACAACCGAGGTCAACGCAAGACGCAGGAACGTTTTGCTATTTTGGACGAAGTATATAACCGTACCGACCATTTCGATGTTGAATCTCTTTATGTTCAGATGAAGAACAAAAATTACCGGGTTTCCAGAGCAACCGTCTACAATACCTTGGATTTACTCATGGAATGCGACCTTGTCAAGCGGCACCAGTTTGGAACCGGGCAGGCAGTTTATGAAAGGTCTTATGGTTATCGCCAGCACGACCACCTTATTTGTATTGACTGTGGAAAAGTCCTTGAGTATTGTGATCCTCGTGTGGGCGAAATTCAAAGCATGATCGGCGAACTGCTTGAATTCGAAATCAAACACCACAGTCTGGTGCTGTACGGCAATTGCATGAAGGGAAATTGCCATAGGATGAAAAAAGGAAACACGGTAGAAGCCTGATATTGAGACTAGCAAAAAGATCGAAGCATAATTATTCATGCAATTCAAATACAAAGTCATAGAAAATCAGATCGGGATCTATACGCTTGAGGGAAGCCTTATTGGTGAGAATGATGGAATGATTCTGACAGATAGTTTCAACGACAATATTGAGGATGGTATCCTGAATTTTGTAGTAGACCTGACCTCCCTTCAGCACATTAATTCTAGTGGACTGGGCGTATTTATTACGCTCCTTACAAAGGCTAGAAAAAAAGGGGGAGAATTGTTTCTCGTTAATCCCTCAGAATACATTCGGAATCTGATGATGATTACCAAATTAAGTTCTATTTTTTCAATTTATGATTCGATCGAGGAAGCATCCTCTGCCTTGATAGGCATTTGATTCCCGATCAAAAATACTCTATCCATGCCTGTAGACGTATTATTAGGCTTACAATGGGGTGATGAAGGCAAAGGCAAAATTGTCGATGTTTTTACCCCCCAATACGATGTGGTTGCCCGTTTTCAAGGTGGTCCAAATGCTGGTCACACCATCGAATTCAAGGGGAATAAACATGTCTTACACCTGATCCCATCAGGAATTTTCCACGGTAATTCTCTTTGTCTGATCGGCAGTGGAGTAGTGATTGATCCCTTGATTCTTCTCCGGGAGATTGAGAAATTAGATACTGTGGGAATTGATGTGTTATCTCGTTTACGGATCGCTAGGCGGGCCAATTTAATCTTGCCAACTCATCGCCTTTTGGACGCTGCCAGTGAGGCTCGAAAAGGGGAGAATAAGATTGGTTCTACTCTCAAAGGGATTGGTCCGACTTACCAGGATAAGATTGGTCGGAGCGGTCTCCGGGTGGGAGATATAAATCTTCCTGACTTCAAAGAAAGATATAAAGAAGCCAAAGCCCGTCACTGTGCGCTCCTAAATAATTATGACTACAATTATAATCTTGAAGCGGTGGAGGAGGGCTTTTTTGAGGCAATTGAGTCTCTAAAACGTTTCAAATGGGTGGATTCTTGTCATTTTATTCACCGCGCACTGGGTATGGGGATGAAGGTTTTGGCTGAAGGTGCCCAAGGCACCATGCTGGACATTGACTTTGGGTCTTATCCATATGTAACCAGTTCCAATACGGTTGCTGCGGGTGCATGTACTGGCCTTGGAATTGCTCCCCGTGAAGTCGGGAATGTCTATGGTATTTTCAAAGCTTATTGTACGAGGGTAGGAAGTGGTCCATTTCCGACTGAATTGTTCGGGGAGGAAGGGGAAAGACTCCGTGAGGCTGGCCATGAGTTTGGTGCCACGACAGGCAGACCCCGCCGGTGTGGATGGCTCGATTTGGTCGCCCTCAAATTCGCGATCCGCATTAATGGGGTCACCGACCTTATCATGACAAAAGCGGACGTCCTTGATTACATGGATACCATCAAAGTCTGCACCCATTATCTCTTGGAAGGGGAGGAACATAAAGAATTGCCCTATGAGTTGGATGCTCCTATTAAACCACAATTTGTAGAATTTCCTGGCTGGAAGACAGACTTGACTGAGGTTCGTAAGCGAGACCAACTTCCCAAACCCATCATGGATTATATTAAATGGCTGGAGGAAGAATTAGCTACTCCCATTACCTTCTTGTCGGTGGGACCAGACCGGGAGCAAACCTTGGAAATGACCTGAGGCTGACAATGCCCATCCAATCCTCAAAGGCACTAAAAGAAAGTCTGCTTGCATGGGCCGCAGACTTCGACTATGCTGTCTTTCTGGACAGTTGCAATACTTCTGTAGATCAATACGGGGAATACGAGTTCATCCTAGGAGTGGCGGACCGGGATTCGGAGGTTTGTCAATCTTGGGGAGAAGTGGTTGAGAGGGTAGGTAGCAATCCTGGGGTTTGGTGGTTTGGCTGTTTGAGTTACGATGCCAAAAACGAACTTGAGCCTAAACTTTCTTCCACTAATCCTACAATATTCCCTTTTCCAAATCTCATTTTTTTTCAGGCTGAGACAGTGATCTACCAGCGTCGTGGAGAACATCATATTGAATCTTTTCCGGACTATTCTATCCATCTGGCGAAAGACAAAGTGCTTTCCACGGGAGCGATTCATCTGGATAGACCCCTAAAAAGTAATTTTACCAAGGAAGAATACCTGGAGACAGTGGAAACTGTCCGCGGTCATATCTATGAAGGAGATAGTTACGAGATCAATTTAAGTCAAAGCTTCCATACAACGGGGGATATTCAGTCACCTGCAGCAGTCTGGCGTCGCCTGACAGAGGTATCTCCTACACCCTTTGCTGCCTATGCCAGGTTTAGTGATACGCATTTGCTTTGTGCTTCTCCGGAACGATTTCTGCAACTGAGAGGGGAGCGCCTAATAACCCAACCCATCAAGGGAACTACTCATAGGGACCCAGATCCTGGAAAAGACCGGAAGTTGGCTATTCAACTTCGGAATTCCTTAAAAGAACAGGCAGAGAACATAATGATCGTGGACTTGTCCCGAAATGATCTTTACCGCTCCTCGGTAGTGAATGGAGTAACGGTCCCAGAACTCTATGGAATCCAGAGTTTCTCCAAGGTCCATCATCTTGTTTCTACCATAGAAGCAATTAAGTCACCTGATGTGTCCGGCCTGGATACCATTGCACGTACATTTCCCCCCGGGTCGATGACAGGAGCACCCAAGTTCCGGTCTTGTGAATTGATCGAAAAGTACGAACGCCACTCTAGGGGAATGTATGCCGGTTCTGTTGGCTATTTTACTCCGGATGGTGATTTTGATTTGAATGTAGTCATTCGATCAATGATTTGGCATGAGCCTTCCAGAGTACTGACTTACCATGTGGGAGGTGCAATTACCTGGGACTCAAACCCTGAATCTGAATATAAGGAAACCCTTTCCAAAGCACAGGCAATCAAAGAGATTTTGGGATAGGTATAAAATACTACCGTAATGAATATTCTGTTTCAATTAAATCAACTTTTATGAACCAAGCTACGATCCGCCTTGGAGGCGTCTCTGAACACTTTAATTTTCCGATTCACTTAGCAATTCAGCGACGTGAATTTGCTGATAGGGGTATCAACCTGGAGTGGACCACATACAGCGGAGGGACAGGCCAAATGACAAAGGCTCTCAGGGATGGAGAAATTGATCTTTGCATTTTGCTAACTGAAGGTATTATCACCGATATTATACGGGGCAATAAGGCAAAAATAATTAGTGAGTATGTTATTACACCCCTTATCTGGGGTATTCATACAGGTGCTAATAACTCTTTAGAACACTACCAGGACATATTCGACAAGCGTTATGCCATCAGTCGTTTTGGTTCGGGATCACACTTGATGGCTATTGTCGACGCCAACAGCCAGGGACATAACCTTATGGAAGATCAATTTGTCGTAGTCAGAAATCTGGATGGTGCTCTGGAGTCATTGAAGGATAATGGCAGCGATGTCTTTTATTGGGAAAAGTACACCACTAAGCCTTATGTTGATTCCGGAAAATTGAGGAGAATAGGTGAATATGTGACTCCTTGGCCTTGCTTCATGATCGCTGCTACTGAGGATATTTTGAAGCGTGAACCCGAGAATGTGGTTCGGGTTCTGCGGACCATTCATGACAGCTGCGATCGGTTTATGATGAACGATGAGTCCATTCCAATGGTTGCAGAAAGATATGGCTTGCAGGTACAGGATGCAGAGCGATGGTTCCACAGTACAGAATGGGCTATTCATGGTTGGGTAAGCGATAAGATGCTGAAGAGTGTTGTTTATCACCTGGATCTTGCGGGGATTGTTGAAAAAAGCCAAACCATTCCAGAATTGATCTGGAAAAGAAAATAATCCATATTCCGGAATATTATTAGTGCCCCAGGTAATATCAAAACTGTCCCTTCAGTCCAAACAATTGTTAGGGGGTACGGTTGATATGATGTGATGAAATTCTCTAAGTTTGTACTTTAAAATGTAAATAGAAACAATTCGACATGACTGAAACTCTCAATTATAAAGTCAAAGATATCAGCCTCGCTGCTTGGGGGCGCAAAGAAATTAGGTTGGCTGAAGCTGAAATGCCTGGCCTGATGGCTATTCGTGAAGAGTACCGCGGTACACAGCCACTAGCAGGCGCACGAATTGCCGGATGTCTTCATATGACAATTCAGACTGCTGTCTTAATCGAAACGTTGGTAGAACTTGGTGCTGAGGTCAGTTGGTCTTCATGTAATATTTTTTCCACCCAAGATCATGCCGCTGCCGCTATTGCTGAAGCAGGAATACCTGTTTACGCCTGGAAAGGTCTGACCGAACCCGAATACGAGTGGTGTATAGAACAGACGCTGTTCTTCGGTGATGACCGGAAACCTTTGAACATGATCCTTGACGATGGTGGTGACTTGACGAACGTTGTCTTTGACAAATATCCTGAATTGGTTCCGGGTATCCGTGGCTTGTCTGAAGAGACCACTACAGGTGTTCACCGGCTTTATGAACGCCAAAAGGCAGGGACATTGCCCATGCCAGCCATTAATGTGAATGACTCTGTTACCAAATCCAAGTTTGACAACAAGTATGGTTGCCGTGAGTCATTGGTGGATGCGCTTCGTCGTGCCACTGATGTGATGATGGCTGGCAAGGTTGCTGTTGTCGCTGGCTTCGGTGACGTAGGAAAAGGTTCAGCCGAATCCCTTCGCGGTGCTGGTGCTCGTGTAATAATTACTGAGATTGATCCTATTTGTGCTTTGCAGGCAGCTATGGAAGGGTATGAAGTGCGCAAAATGGAGGATGCTGCTCCTTTGGGTGACATTATAGTTACTGCTACCGGTAACTGCAATGTGATCGATGAAAATCACTTCAAGAGCATGAAGGACAAAGCAATTGTCTGTAACATAGGCCACTTTGACAACGAGATCAATATGGCCTGGTTGAACGAAAAGTACGGTCATACTAAGGACACCATCAAGCCCCAGGTTGATTTGTACAACATCGATGGTAAAGACGTTATTATTCTTGCTGAGGGTCGCTTGGTCAACTTGGGCTGTGCTACCGGACACCCCAGTTTTGTGATGTCTAATTCCTTCTCCAATCAAACCTTGGCCCAGATCGAATTGTGGAACCACCATGAAGAGTATGAAAACAAGGTCTATACTCTTCCCAAACACCTAGACGAAAAAGTGGCTCGTCTTCACCTGAGCAAAGTTGGTGCCGATCTGGAGATCCTTACCGACCAACAAGCTGCTTACATTAACGTTCCTGTAGAAGGACCTTATAAGCCAGAGTACTACCGCTACTAGCAGATTAATATATTTCAAGAAATACAAAGAAGCCGGTTCAGCATTGAATCGGCCTCTTTTTTTAGCTTGACGTATTTCAGGCATGAGGTTTGCATATAAGTATAGAAAAACGAATATTTAAATCATGAAGAGTATATATGCTTTCCTTTTCACAGTTTTATGTTTGAACATTGTGGTTTTCGGACAGACCGACCGGGAGTTACCTAACGTGATGGTCAAGAACCTTGAAGGTGAGAATATCGAGACAGGCACTTTTGACAACGAAGGGGGACCGATCATCATTTCCTTTTGGGCAACATGGTGCAAGCCTTGTATTCTCGAATTAAGAGCGATTGCAGAGGAGTATGAAGATTGGCAAGAAGAGACCGGTGTGAAACTAATAGCGATTTCCATTGACGATACCCGCAACGCACACAAAGTTGCTCCTTTTGTCTCTGGTAAAGACTGGGATTATGAGGTGTATATTGATGAGAACGGTGATTTCAAACGTGCCCTGAATGTTGGTAATGTACCTCATACGTTTGTATTGAATGCGGATAAACAAATTGTCTGGCAGCACAATTCTTATTCGCCTGGTGATGAGGAGGAGCTGTATGAAGTAGTTAGGGCAGTTGCCGAGGGGGTAGAGATCGAAAGAAATGACGAGCAGGAATAATAACGGATGACAAAGTGGTAAGAACTAAGTGCGATATTGGAAGCATCAGGTTTATTTTATACGCACTGATGCTTCTTTTTTCCCAGAAGTTAACCGCTCAAACTAAGGTTGATCCGGGCGATATCAGTGGAAATTTCCAAATGGATGCTCAATATTACCGGGAAGATACACTGATAGGAGCCCCTGATTTTCCGGAGAATGTCGGATCGAATTCTTTTCTCAACCTCCTGTATACCCGAAATAAGTTTCAAGCTGGGATCCGTTATGAAGCCTATCTCCCCGTTCAGCAAGGATTCTTGCGAACGACCGGGAGCGGTTTACCTTATCGGTACGCCAAATGGACCGATACCAAATTTGAACTGACTGCAGGAACCTTTTACGAACAGTTCGGTAGTGGAATGGTCTTGCGTTCCTATGAGGAATGGGGGCTGGGCTTTGACAATTCTATTGATGGTTTCCGGGGAAAGGTGAGACCTTACGAAGGAGTTGAGTTGACAGGATTGGTGGGAAGACAACGAAATGCTTTTTCCAATCGGGTCGAGAATCTCAGTGCAGGTTTGATCAGGGGATTTGATGCCAATTGGAACATCAACGAAACTTTTGATTCTCTCAATATAAAGACCCGCATCAGGATAGGAGGGAGCTTTGTCAGCCGCTACCAAAAAGATGAAGATCCTATTCAGAACTATCCTGAAAATGTTGCAGCTATGGCAGCGAGGGTCAATTTGAACAGGAAAGGATTCAATCTTTTTGTTGAAGTTGCTAAGAAGATCAACGACCCCTCCACGGTCAATAATATAATTTACAAGGACGGGAGCGGAGTGTTAGTTCAGGGCTCGTATGCCAGAAAGGGTCTGGGGATCAGTGTACAAGCTAAGCGGATTGACAATATGGATTTCAGGTCTGACCGCACCGCTACTTTCAACAATCTGAATCTAAATTTCCTTCCCCCCCAAACGAAGCAGCACACCTACCGCTTGGCGACCTTATTCCCCTATGCAACCCAGCCACTGGGAGAATGGGCCGGACAAGTGGAAGTAGCTTATAAAATTAAAAAAGGGACCAGGTTAGGAGGCAAATATGGTACCAGTTTGACGTTCAACTGGTCCAGGATCCATGGGCTGGACAAGGTTCCCAATTTGAATATGCCTTCAGAGGGATATGATGCTGACTTTTTCGGGATAAGTGAGAAACCTTTCTTTCAGGATATCAACCTAGAGATCTACCACAAATTCAGCAAGCACTTCAAAGCTACCCTTTCCTTTTTGTACTTCAATTATGACGAGGTTCTGTTCAAGCAGCTGACTGGATTCCAGACCACCGAGGACGTGACCGCTCATGTCCAGATTCTGGACATGAGTTACAAAGTGAAAAAGAAACAGACCTTAAGGATGGAACTACAGCATGCTTACACCCAGCAGGAATTTGGAAGTTGGGCCATGGCCCTGATAGAGTATTCAATAGCTCCCAGGTACTTCATTGCTATATTCGATGAATATAATTATGGAAATGAAGATGAAGATCTTCGCTTACATTATTTTAGTGGAACAGCTGGGGTTAATTACAAAACTTATCGCTTTCAACTTGGTTATGGCCGTCAAAGGGCTGGTGTGCTGTGTGTAGGGGGAGTTTGTAGAATTGTACCTGCATCCAACGGAGTAATACTCTCTGTAGTCGGCTCATTTTAGTATATTGGAACTATGAAGGTCTTTAAACTTGGCAGTCTGATCGCACTGCTCGCTTTCGTCCTTAGCTCTTGCGACATCATTGATGAGCCTGTGTGCCTGGATTGTCAGGCTGAGGCTTCGGAAATGAAGATATTACTGGAAGACTTTACCGGTCACCTGTGTGGCAACTGCCCACGGGCACACGAGCAATTGGAAGTACTTAAAGCATCTTATGGAGAAAACCTGATCATAGTGGGGATTCATGCAGGAGGCTTTGCCAAAGTATTCCCTGCAGCAGGGTATATCCCTGACTATACCACCTCAATGGGAGATGAACTTGAAGAATACTACGGTGCCGATATCGAAGGGTTGCCAGTGGGAATGGTCAATCGCCGAACCTGGCAGGACGGAAAAGTTTTGCAAAAGTTTGCGGGATGGGGAACCCAGATCAGTACAATTCTTGCTGAAACACCACCTTTGTCGATTGGGCTTACCGCCGTCATAACTGACCAGATTCTCCGTGTCGATGCTCAAGTGGGCTATTTTGAAGCTGGTACTGCCGACCATCATCTGGTTATTGTGGTCACGGAGGACAGTATTTTTTCCAAACAATCTGATTACGATGTACCTGATGGATACATACCCAATTACCACCACCAGCACATGCTAAGAGGGAGTATAACTCCTGGTAATTGGGGCGAGCAATTGAAGCCGGGCGCTATCCAGGCAGGAGAGATCTTTAACAAGGAGTATCAACTCACCTGGAATAGTGACTGGGATTCAAATAACTGCCATATCGTTGCATATGTGATTGACAACATCACCAAGGAAGTCCTCCAGGCAGAGGAAATCATCATCAACGGGTAAGAAACTCATTGGATTTCAGTCGGTTGGTGGTTTATTGAAAAATGAACCTGTCAAAATACATACCTGCCAACACCAACATGGAGTAGCGAAGAATGTCCTTTTCGACCTTCATTTTTGGATTTTTACTCAAATTGGTTGTCAGATCAATCAGGATAAGCCACGAAAAGCCTGCCAAATACACAATTCTCCATACCAGTAAGCTTTTCTCGAAGCTTTGAGGAAAATAGGTGATCAGTTCCCATCCGGACAGGGGGATGATCAGTAAGCCGAGCACCACAAACTTGAAGGTGATCCGTTGACTTTCACGCTTGTATTTGAATCCCTTATAAATATACAAGATCCCATATACCACAAAGAGTATCGCCCCGGGAATGTAAAGGACATCCGCTACGGCAGTAAATCCGGCTTTGGATACCAGCACCCCCATGAGTTCACAGGCTAGCAGAGCCGGGATCAGCCACAAGATCGAATCTTTTCGGATCTTCCACATGTAGTCAAACAGAATGCCCAAAACCCCTGCAAAAGCAAGAAATACAAAAGGTTCAGGATAAAATATATTGAATTGTTTGAAGAGGATCCCAGTGAAGAAAGACAGAGCCAGGAAGACATGGAAAAATGTCCGTTTTACCTGAGGGGAAATCGATGCCATGCCGCAAGTTAGCAATAATAAAAAATGTGAACTACCCCCCAAAATTAGGACATTGGCTTAAGTTTGATTATTAACTCAAGTTTCGCACCCCACTAATCCACCTTAAAGGCCGATTTCAGGCACAAAAAAAGTAGCAAATTTAAGGCTAATTTGTTAATTTACAGATAGTTAAGCTTTAAACTTCCAAATCAGC
>JBFGVE010000039.1:0-21872 GCA_041565275.1 Bacteroidia bacterium | reverse complement strand
TTGACGGGTGTGGTTTTATTTTTGCCTTTTGGAGAGAGTAGAGATGCCACTTTGCGGTGAGGCTTTTCTTTCTCTCTTTCAGAGAAGACATCATTGACTGATCGCTTCTCTGACTTGTTTTCCTGGTGAGCAGAAGAGACCGTTTTATCGTTGGGTTGACCGGTTGATGAATGTTCCTTTGCGAGCTTGTCAGCTAAGGTGGGTTTTTTTGCAGGTTGTTCCTTGGATGGAGGCTGTTTTTCGGAATCGGGAGTATCCTTTACACGTGGCTGCTCCTTAGAAGTGGTTGAAGTATTGGTAACAGGACTTTCTATCTTATTATTCTCCATTGCCCGGTTTCTCCGATCTTTCTCTCGCTTGATCCAATCTGGGATGGCCTCATTCGTCCCGGTAGGTATTTCCGGTTTGTTGGCCAAGGCCGAAGGTACATTGTGCTTTTCCGCAGGAGGATCAATAACTTTTACAGGAGCCTCTTTAGCTTCTTCCGCCAAGAGATCGAGGTCTTTCCCAGTCAGGTTCTTAAAAAGAGTTTTCTGATAAGTGTAGATTTCGGTGTTGTTCTTCTTTTCGAAAATGTCGATTACCTTACTGAATTTTTCCAGGAACAAGGCGCGTTCCACTTTCGCCATATTATTCTTTTCAAAGAACCTCTGCAGTGAACGTACAGCAAAGTCAAAATCTTTGAAATAGACGCTGTGCTTCTTGAACAGCTTAAGTGGAATGGAAGGAGCATTCATGAAGAAAAAATTGCTTAAAGCATCTTCCGGGTTAAGAATCAGCTTTAGTGAATTGTAAATCGCTTGTTGAAGCAGCTTCTTAAAGTCTGCCAGGGGAACCTGAATGTTGCGGGAAAGGACATTGAGAAAATCGTTCAAGCTTTCCTGGACCTCCGGTACATTGTAATCAAAGAACGGATGCTGCATTTTTTGCATCATTGCATTCCAGTCTTGGTAGATCTGGAACAAGACAAACTTATTGACCTGATTATGACTGGAAAATTTGACGATCTCTGGACCACTTATGACACCATCAGGAAAACTTTTTCCATCCAGTCTTTGCGCTGTAACAGAAGCGACCAATTGGTTCAATTGCTGATCTCGAAGTATTATCTTCTTCATGGGTTCGGGTATTAAAATAGAAGTAAAAATAAGGCTATTTTTCAAAAAGAGCAGACTATTCCCACATTTGTGGAAACCTCTAAGGCTTCGTTTCGACAAGATCGTTAAGTTGTCGGAATAGATGAACCCCAATTCTTTGACGAGAGCATTATGGATGCAGTTCGTGTTCTGGCTAATCAGTTTATCCGGGTCGTGATTGCTGGACTGGAATGGATTCTAAAGGGAAACCTTAATTGTTTTGTTAAGGGCCGGGCCTAGGTCAAGACATTGCTCCGGTATGAATAGAGATTCATCAGGACAAAGATCATCAAAGTAAATGTAATCAGGGATGAACCTCCATAGCTGAAGAATGGAAGAGGGATACCGATGGTTGGAAGCAAGCCAATTGTCATCCCAATATTCACAAAGATATGCACGAAAATGATCGAGGCAGCTCCATAACCATAGACCCTTGCGTATCGTGACTTTGAATTCTCTGCGATATAGACAATCCTTGTCAACAAGAGCAGGAAAAGGATAATCACAGTTGATGTTCCTACAAATCCATGTTCTTCGCCGATGACACAGAAGATGAAGTCTGTATGCTCTTCGGGTACGAAAGCTCCTCTGGTATGGGTTCCTTGTTGGTAACCTTTGCCGGTTAACCCTCCTGACCCAATCGCGACCAAAGACTCTTCCAAGTTATAATTGACTTTCTTAAGGGATTCTTCAGCCTGAATTTCATCTGAAGAGGACACCAATACCCGTATTCTTGCACTTTGGTAAGGCTTTACCAATAAGTTGATCCCGAGGGTAATCAGGATCAGGAATCCCCCAATCCCCATTATGGCAAATATAGATTGGATCTGTTTTCGCAAGGCCAGGAAAACTGAAATGGCGGCAATAGCCAGTACATGGAATGAGATAATCAAGCCATTTACGAGGGGCGTTGTGGAAAATATAATAGCTATTACCCCGTTGACAATGACGAGGAACAGTAAAAGAAGCCAGAAAGAGTTGAGTCCTTCACGGTAGAGCATGAACAGGATCCCACCAAAGACGATGGCAGAACCAGCATCGTTCTGGGCAAGGACCAGAAGCATAGGAAGCAGAACTGCTGCACCGATAAGCAGAAAGTCTTGGGTTCGATCCATCGAAAAATTGTGCCGGGACATGAATTTCGCCAATGCCATTAGTACTGCAATCTTGGCAAACTCCGTCGGTTGTATCTTGAATCCTCCAACGGTAAACCAGCTGGAAGCACCGGAAACTTTACTCATAAAGAGTACTGCCATCAGTAAGGCCATAGCCACTCCGAATACGATGTAAGAAGTTGCCTCGATAAACTTGGAGTCCAAAAAGAGGATCAACGTTCCCAATCCAATTGAAAAGAGGATAAAGGTAGCCTGTTTTCCATGATGAGTATTGAAATTGATGTAGGTGGGATTGTCCTCACCGGACACGGAATAGAGATTCAGCCATCCCAAAGACAACAGCAGCAGCAGCAGTACCAACGTAATCCAATCTATTTTTGATTCACGCACCATGTCTTATTTAATCTTAGAGGTCAACTACTACCGCTTCCGGTCCTTCACCTGGCAGATCTTCGATCTTTTCCCGGAAATCAGCTTTTAGTATCCGGTCAAGCTTCCTTTTATCTTTTATCTTTCCGGTTAGGTATTTTTCAGTCATCAAGCTGGTGATTGGGGCTGCCCAAGTACCTCCAAAACCTGCATTCTCTACAATGCATGCGATAGCGATCTTGGGCTTTTCTTTAGGAGCAAATGACATGAAGACAGAATGGTCTTCTCCTTTTTTATTTTCAACAGTACCGGTCTTTCCACAGACAGCTATGCTGTCTATCCTGGCACGTCTTGCCGTCCCTGCTAAAACCACTTGTTCCATTGCTTCCACAACCACTTCATAATCAGCCGGTTGGCCTGGTACGACTTTCTTTGCATAAGATTCAGCTATCCATTGCCCGCCCCTCTTGGCTGCTACCAGAAAATGCGGTGGGTAGTACCATCCTCGATTGGCAATCATCGCTGCAGTATTCGCCATTTGTAGGGGAGTCATCAGGATCTCTCCCTGACCGATGGAATTGGAATAGATCGTTAATGCTCCCCATCCGGTTTGGCCATAAATCTTGTTGTAAAATTCTTTATCCGGCAATAGTCCCGATTTCTCATCTGGGATGTCTACTCCTAACTTCTGCCCGACACCATAACTTTTCATAATGTCAAACCACCGTTGATAGGCTTCGTGGATATCGGAATATTTATTGTTGTTCAGGAAGTTGAAGTAGACCTCTGCAAAGAAGGAATTACAGGATTGCATGATGCCAACCGGAAGAGAGCATGCTCCGTGTGCTCCGTGACAAGCAGGTTTACCACGGTTGCGGAACCAGGCTCCACGACAACTGAACCGTGTTTCACTGTTAATATGCCCTTCAGACATGGATGACAGTGCTTGAAGGATCTTAAAAATAGATCCGGGAGGATACATCGCAGTCAGCGGGCGATTGATGAGTGGTAGTTCGGGGTCAGCAGCCAAGGCAAAGTAATTTTTTCCAAGATCACTGCCGGATAAGAGGGCTGGATCGAATGTGGGGGCTGAGACAAAGGCAAGAATTTGGCCTGATCCGGGTTCTATTGCCACCACACTGCCTCGCTTATTTTGCATCAACTGTTCACCGAGCATTTGCAATTCGACATCTATTCCCAACCGTATATCCAAACCCGAGATCGGTTTGATATCATTTTTCCCTTGGTCATAGGAATCCATTTCCCGGTTGTAGGCATCGACAATGATCATCTTTTGCCCTTTTTGTCCCCGTAAGAGTTTTTCGTAACGTTTTTCCAGTCCAATCTTGCCAACCCTGTCACCCCTCACATAAGGATAATCAATCGTATCACCAGTCATCCTGGCTCTTGCAAGTTCTCTTTTATCGATTTCATTGAGGAATCCGAGGAATTGCGCACCGCAAGGATAGACATATTCCCGACCCGTTTTGGGTTCAACCCTGATCCCTTCAAACTGCCACAATTGCTCACTCAACCGGGCGAAACGCTTGTGGTCCAATTGGGTTGCCAGATCTTGCCAGTGATGACGCTTATAAGCCTGTTTATTCATATTCACGATCCTGTCCCGAATCTCCTTGCGCTCCATTTGCAGTAATTCTTCCAGGACAGAAGTGTCTGAGATCGTGATCTCTTTGGGCATGAACTTCACATCGTAAATGGGACTATTACGCACATAAATCTTCTCATATCGGTCATAGATGATGCCTCGGGAAGGATAAAGGGGGACGGTTTCCAAGTCTTTTGCCTTTGAAAGAAGGGTGTATTTGTCGCTTATTCCTTGCAAATAAAAAAGGCGAACCAGGTAGATCAGCAGAATGAGGGCGAATCCTGTGACAATGAATAAACCGCGAAGTCGAAGGTCTTTCATCTTTTATTTCCCTGATGGAAAAGTAAGGTAAGCAGGATACAGATCCCAAATGTATACACGGTACTAGTACCAATTTTCAAAAAGATCAGCCCAACATTTTCAAAGGAAAACGCTTCAAGAAAATAGTAGGCTGTATGGTGAAGAAGGATCAAGGGGAAGAGGTATTTGGAATACCAAGCAGCATCTTGTACCTGAAGGAGGTATTCTTCTGCTCCGTGGTAGGAGAATCTATTTGTAAACACATTCACCCAGGTTGTACGCGCGCTCATCATCAGGACAGCTGCTGCTGCATGCATGCCTTTGAAGGCATTGAGAGAGAACAGGTCTACAGTCAGTCCGGCGAAAAATGCAATTAACATAAGAAATGAGAGGCGGACATTAACGGGCAACATCAGCAAAAACAGCAAGAAAATATGCGGGGTAGCCACATCGAACAGAGTGAGCTGATTGAAGACGAAAACCTGAAGAAGCAGGTAGACGAAGAAAATTGCTATTTGTTTGACATAGATATTCATTCCTTGGGAAACCGGTTTTCTAAAGAGTCAATTTCTGGTTTGAGTAGATGAGTGACCACGTAAAGGTTGTCTAACCCCCGGAAATTAGTGGAGAGGTTTACTTTCACCGTAAAGAAACCATCTTGTAGTTCGGCATCAAATTCTTTAACCGTACCGATCATGTATTCCGGTGGAAAGGTGGTGGAGAAACCCGAAGTGATGACAGTATCCCCTACGTGAATGATGGAAGTCTGGGGAATAAATTCTAAAGTCGCATATTCTGGGGCAAGGCCTTGCCAAGTTATATTCCCAACGTTTTTATTTCCTTTAATCTTGGCACTGAGGTTAAACTTCTTGTTGAGGACACTTTGTGCAAGACAATAGTTCTGACTGACGGCTACAACCTGGCCTGCGACACCCTGGGGAGAAATAAGGCCCATCCCTTCCTTGACACCATGTCGAGATCCTTTGTTAGCTGTAATGTAGTTGTAATTTCGGGATACTGTGTTGTTGATAGCTTTGCAGGGAAGAAAGTCATAGCCTTTTGCGGGAAAAAGGGAATCAGGTATGACGGCTTCAACCATTGTGGAATCGATAGGAACAGAATTTTGCCTAAGGGAATCGGGGAGCAATAAATATTCAGCATTGGTAGGACGCCGGAACTTATATGTCCGTAATGAGTCCTTAACCTCTAGCAATTCTTTGTGGAGGTTTCGATTCTGTTCCAGAAGTTTTTCATTTTCAGTACTCAACCCAAAATAAGAACCGATGCTCGCCTGGAATTCACTGAAATTGCCTGAAATTTCGAGAAAAATACCCTGTGATACCTCTCTATGGGGCTTATTAACTGAGGTTATGATCAATAAGGCCACCAACTCCAGAAAAAGGAACAGAATTATGTTTCCAAACTTGCCAAGGAACTGAAAGATTCTCCACATGTTCCACGTCTAGTATTCTACGATTGCAGCAAAGGGCTAACCTCGGGGATCAACCTTTCAGGAATTTAAACTTGTGCGTATTCTTAAGAGCAATTCCGGTGCCTTTAACAACTGCTTTCAGAGGATCTTCGGCAATATGAATGGGCAACTTAGTCTTTTCCTGGAGACGGATATCAAGTCCACGAAGCAGTGCGCCGCCACCAGTAATATGGATACCACGGTCATAGATGTCGGCTGACAACTCCGGAGGGGTGAATTCCAGTGCCTTGAGTATTGCCTCTTCGATCTTCATAATTGATTTGTTCAGAGCGTGGGCAATTTCCCGGTAGGAAATAGAAATTGTTTTTGGAATACCAGTCATCAGGTCTTTTCCCCGAATCTCAATGTCTTCGGGTGGGTTTTCCAATTCAGGGAGGGCAGCTCCAACTTCAATTTTGATTCGTTCTGCTGAGCGTTCACCGATCAGCAGGTTGTGCTGCCGACGCATGTAGTCGAGGATATCAGAATTGAACTCATCTCCTGCGATACGAATGCTTTGATCACTGACGATGCCGGAAAGAGCAATAACCGCAATCTCAGTAGTCCCTCCTCCGATATCAACGATCATATGCCCGATTGGCTCTTCCACATTTATCCCGATGCCGATGGAGGCTGCCATTGGCTCAGGGATCAAGTAAACTTCCTTGGCACCTGCATGTTCTGCAGAGTCGCGCACCGCCCGTTTTTCCACTTCTGTAATTCCACTTGGGATACAGATCACCATTTTGTGGTTGCTGGGAATGAAGCGGCGGTTGGGATGGATCATCTTGATCATCCCTCGGATCATATGCTCAGCGACGGTAAAGTCGGCGATCACACCATCACGCAGAGGGCGGACAGTTTTGATGTTTTCGTGAGTCTTCTCGTGCATTTGCTGTGCCTCGGCTCCGATAGCAAGGACCTTGCCTGTTATCCGGTCGAGGGCGACAATCGATGGCTCATCCACCACAATCTCATCGTTGTACATGATGAGGGTGTTGGCCGTTCCAAGGTCAATCGCGATCTCAGAGGTAAAAAAATTGAATAATCCCATGGTTATTTCCCGCTCAAATATCTAGTGTTTAAATCTTCTGTTTTTGGTAAATACAACGCACATTTTATTGGCTTCGGCATAATTGATGGTTTCCTGGTCCCGGATAGAGCCGCCCGGCTCGGCAAGAACTTCGATTCCGGCTCTGTGACTGATTTCAGCACAGTCTGCAAAAGGAAAGAAAGCATCGGAGTACAGAACAGCTCCTTCGAGGCTGAACCCGAGGCGGCCAGCTTTGTCAATAGCTTGGCGCAGGGCATCCACTCGGGAGGTTTGCCCGACCCCACTACCAATCAACTGGCGATCTTTTACTATAGCAATCGCGTTGGACTTGAGATGCTTACCAACTTTCTCTCCGAATACAATGTCTTGTAACTCGGAGGACGCGGCTTGACGAGAAGTCTTGGTTTCATACACATTCGGATCAACCGCCAAGGTATCACGGTCTTGCGCAAGGATCCCACCCATAGCTACCCGGCTCATATGCATATCCACCCCAGACATGACCTGTTTGAGTAAAATACGCTTTTTCTTTTGCTTTAATATATCCAAAGCATCATCACTGAAATCTTCTGCGATTAATGCTTCGAAAAAGATTTTATTGATTTCTTCGGCTACATCTTTTTCGATCTTTCCATTGCAGATCAGTATTCCTCCAAAGGCCGATACGGGGTCGGACGCGAGAGCTTTTCTCCATGCTTCCAGCATGTTTTGTCCTTGAGCGACCCCACAGGGATTGGTATGTTTTAGAATGGCAAAAGTTGGATCTTCCCCCCTGAACTCTTCAATCACCATCATTGCATCTGTGACATCCTGAATGTTATTGTAAGAAAAGTCTTTGCCGTGGAGTTTTTTCAGCATCTTGTTGATGTCTCCGGTAAAGAATCCTTTCTGGTGGGGATTTTCTCCGTATCGAAGTTTATGATTCTGTCCGGTGATGCTAACTATCGCTTCTTTACCTCCCATGAAATGGGTGAATATAAACTGGTCGTATCTATGGGTTACCAGAAAAGCTTCAGCCGCTAATTTCCTTCGCTGCTCAAAACTGAAATTCCCTTTTTGGGTGCGCAGGAGATCCAGAATTTGGGCGTACTGTCCTTGGGAAGGTACGATTACCACGTCTTTATGGTTTTTTGCCGCTGCCCTGATCAAAGCTATTCCTCCGATGTCTATCTTCTCTATGATCTCCTCTTCATTGGCTCCCAAGTTAACAGTTTCCTGAAACGGATAGAGGTCCACGATTACCATGTCAATGGCCGGAATGTTGTATTCCTGTGCTTCACCCATGTCTCCTTGATTGTCCCGACGGTACAAAATACCTCCAAAAACTTTGGGATGGAGTGTCTTCACCCGTCCACCAAAGATAGAAGGGTAGTCGGTGAGGTCTGCAATCTCTTCGACGGGAAAACCAAGTTTTTTGATAAAAGATGCAGTGCCACCAGTGGAGATTAGTCTTACACCATTTTCATGCAATGCTTGGGCGACCTCACCCAGGCCGTCTTTGTGGTAGACGGAAATCAAAGCAGAGGTTATTTTTTTATTGTCCATTCAAATTAGTTGTCATGGGAGCTTTCTTACGCTCCAGAAATATTTTTTCGATTACCACTGGCAAATGTTTGTACTCGAACTGATGAATAGCTTTAGCCAGTTCATCCGGGGTCCAGGCATGGTTTACATCTAATTTGACTTGCAGGATTATTTCGCCCTGGTCATAATTTTCGTTGACATAGTGAATGGTAATCCCGGATTCAGCATCTCGATTGGCAATAACGGCATTATGAATTCGATTCCCGTACATCCCTCGCCCCCCGTATGCCGGAAGTAAGGAGGGGTGAATATTGATGATTGATCGTGGATACCGAGCTACTACTTCAGAAGGAATTAATTGCAGATATCCCGCCAAAACGATCAGGTCAGGCTGGGCTACTTCGAGGAATTCTAGAAATGATGGGCCGCTAGTGTATATATTACTAGACAATACCTTCGTCTTTACTCCCGCCTTTGATGCCCGGCAAAGTACACCAGCGTCTGGATTATTAGTCAATACTTGTACTACTTCAGCGAGATACGATCTTTTGAAATAGGCCATTATCCGTTCGGCATTGGTGCCGTTGCCGGAGGCCAGTATAACAATTCGGAACTTTGAGGCGTTGTTTTGGATCATTTAAGCAACTTTGGGCAGCTAATCCTCGACTTCAATAAGGATAAAGATGCATATTTATCAATCAAAAAGTGGGTTTAGGGCCATTATTAAAGATAATTTTTATACACGGCTGTATGTGGGCATAGCATGCTTTTCAACTTACTTACCGTTGCTGCTGTGGCAACTCGGCATAAACTTCTTCAAGGTTGTTGTAAAAATCGGCTCCATATTTTCGGATGAGCGCCGTCTTAAGAAATCGAAATACCGGCAGACCAAGTTGCTCTCCTTTGTAGCAAGCCGCATTGCAAATGCTCCACTGATCGTAATTCAATGCATCCACATTAATCGACCCTAAACGATTGATTCGAATTGGATAAAGGTGGCATGAAACAGGCTTATGGAATTTGGTTCCACCATCCTGGAAAGCTTGTTCAATTCCACAAAGTGCGATCCCCTCTTTAAATACTACATAAGCGCACTCCCTTCCTTCCAAAAGAGGGGTTTCAAAACCCTCTGTTCCTTTCACCCATTTCCCCTTTTCCTCAACGGTTTCTCTGGATGCTACTGAAAGATAAGGAGCTACCTCAGGGTAGATTTCATCCAGAATTTTGCATTCTTCCTCTTCCAGTGGCGCACCTGTATCGCCTTTGACACAACAGGCGCCTTTACAGGCTCTCAGGTCGCAGGTAAATTTGACATCAAATACGCCTCTGCTCACCAATTTGTCTTCAATTCGGACCATCCCGTAAAATTAAAACTTAAAACCGTCAGAACGTACCAGAAATCAACTCATTATTTGAATTTTAACATCTCCGGTTATCTGGGCCTTATCTCCTCCGACATTGGCGATCCCAATCAGCCTGGGATTGGCCCCTTCTCTGATGACAAACTCTTCTTTGGGAAGTTGTAAGGCCTTGGCTCCATTAGGGCTTGCCCACCGTAGTAGGTCTTCGGTCGGGATATCTTGCTCTCGCTGCAGGTATTGGATTTCTTTCAACATATCCATGTCGTCATTTCCAGCAAATGAGTCAGTGCCGATGCATACTCGAGTTGATGCACTCAAGAGCATCCGGGCGGGTGGATGGGTGTTATGGATATATTCGTTGGCTAGCGGGCAGAGGACAAAGTAGGCGAGCGGCCAGCCACCGGTAATGCGGTACATTTCATCTTTGTCCATCTCTGTGCAGTGAACTAGTAGGCTAGGAACTGATTTGGGAAGTGATTCCAGAATAAAATCCGTAGCTGTGTCATAGGCAAGAGGAGAAAATGTCAAACCCCAATCTTGGAAAAGTTCCATCAGTGGACCATCTAAGGATTCGAAGATTTGTTGTTCTTCTTTAGACTCGAGAAAGTGGAGGCTAAGAGGGGTTTTCTGATTGGAAACCTGCTGGTAAACGAGGTCGCGGAGGTTTGGTGACACAGAGTAAGGAGCATGTAAGGTGACGCTGGAACGCTGGCCAAACTGGTGAGCCAGTTTGAGGCCCTTTTCCAGTGCTTTTTCAGCGGCACCGGAATTAAGGGAAAAAACTTCGCAGAAGTTGTAAAATGCAAGATCAGGACGGGAAGTTTTGGGAGAAAGACTGTGGTACCCATTGCAGATGTCACCGACTGCTACTGTTCCACCCCTAGCAAGGTTAGCAATAGCCTGGTTGATTATTGCTTCCCTTTCTTCGTCGGAATAGTTGTTCCGAATGGATTGAAGTTGCCGAATAAAGCCAGCCATGCCGATATGTCTTGGCAAGGCACCTCTGAGGTGGGAGAGCTCAAGGTGGCAGTGGGCATTGACAAATCCCGTGGTCAGGATGCCTCGAAAGTGTTGATTACCAGAAGGTACAGCCATAGGGAGGCCGTTGGGGCCTGAGCGGTAGTTTGAAAGGTTTTTGATCTGGCCAGCCTCATCGATGGTTAGGAGTACTTTACTTTCAAGACCCCGGTGAGTCAAGACAAAATCAGCTGAAATGGATTTCATCTACGAAGATACAAAAGTCGTGTTTATCTTTAGCTTCAAGCACTATAATACTGTAGAACTGCACCAATGCTATGAAATTTAAAGATATATCCCGTGCGCTTGCCCAATGGGCCCCCCCTAGCCTAGCGGAATCCTATGACAATGTTGGGCTTCTGGTCGGTGACCCCAACGCCGAATGCAATGGCGTTCTTATTAATCTTGATGTTACTGAATCTCTGGTTGATGAAGCTATCTCTATAGGAGCAAACTTGATTGTTACTCATCATCCAATTTGGTTTGGTCCGCGTAAACGCCTTAATGGGGAAGATTATGTTTCCAGAATCATCATCAAGGCCATAAAACATGATGTTGGCCTCATCGCTTGCCACACCAATTTGGATAATGTACGTCACGGGGTTAACCGGAAGATCGGAGAGGTTATTGGAGCCAATAATATGCGAATACTTAGTCTTAAAAGGGATTTGGCCCAAAAGCTTTGTGTTTACGTACCCCACAGTTCTGTTGAAGAGGTGCGGGATGCACTCTTCGCAGCGGGTGCAGGCAGGATCAAAAATTATGCTGAAGCTAGTTTTAATACTGAAGGCACCGGAACCTTTCGGCCACTTCAGGGAGCCAACCCAGCCGTCGGCCAAGTTGGAGGCCGAGTTTCAGTAAACGAAACCCTAATCGAGGTAGTGTTTCCGGAATACTTGCAAGGGCAGGTGCTAGATGCCATTCACAGTACACATCCCTATGAGGTACCGGCGTATCAAGTCGTCCCGACCAAGGGAACAAGCTTAGAAATTGGATCCGGAATGATCGGCCAATTGTCTGAAGCATTGTCCAAGGGTGCATTTCTAAGGCTCGTAAAAGAGCGATTCAGGTGTAAGGGTATCCGTTATGCTGATTTTCCCGGTGAAATGATCAGGAAAGTAGCTTGGTGCGGAGGGGCGGGTAGCTTTCTCACCAAAGCTGCCATCCGAGCTGGAGCAGATGCTTTTATCACCGGAGACATTACTTATCACAAGTATTTTGATAATGAAAACGCGATTTTATTGATGGACATTGGGCATTATGAATCAGAACGCCATACGTCTCAACTGATCAGGGACTTTATCTCAGAAAAATTTCCTAACTTTGCGGTTCGTTTGTCCAAGATTGAGACCAATCCGGTAAAATATTTCTAAACAATATGGAAAATGTCGTAGAGCGACTGAAGGCACTGGCAACCCTCCAATACATTGATTCTAAACTGGATAAAATTCTTACCCTGAGGGGTTCGCTCCCAGATGAGGTAGATGAGATCGAATTTGAGACCCAAGGTTTAGTAGGGAAGATGGAGAAAATCCAAGGAGACATTGTTAACCTTGAAGGTGAAATCGAAAAGCGCAAAAACAATATCAAGGAATATGCCAGTGCTATAACTCGCTATGAAGAGCAACTGGATAGCGTTAAGAACAATCGTGAATACGAAGCACTGACTAAGGAGGTTGAGTATGCAAACCTTGAAATCCTGACTTCTGAGAAGAAAATCCGTCAGTATCAGGAACAGATCGATGGAAAGAAGATTCTCGTTGACGACCTTCGGGCTCAGATCGATGAACGTCACATTGAGCTTGAAGAAAAGAAAAAGGAGCTTGAGACCATTATTAATGAAACCGAAGCAGAAGAAAGGATTCTTCGTGTCCATTCCGAAGAAGCGGCTGCCAAGGTTGAAGAGAGGATTCTTAATGCTTATGCTAAAATCCGCCGCAACATGCGAAATGGACTCGCTGTGGTCAATACCGACCGCGAAGCTTGCGGAGGCTGTTTTGCCATTATTCCAGCCCAGACGCATCTGGAGATCCGTCAAAAGCAGAAGTTACTCATCTGCGAAAACTGCGGTCGTATGATCGTTGACCAATCTTTCTTCCGTGAATTGGAGATAGCTGATGGAATTATTCAGGAGGAGCCAGCCGAAGCTGAAGCATAGACAGTATCTCTATTCAAAAATTCCGCCAAATGCTGTGTGTTTGTACTGTTTTTGATGGGACTTTCGTATCCAATTAAGGCGAAAACATTCCCTGTATTCACTAATGTGCCGCCTTTTTCTTTTTCTCTTAGCTGGGTTCACCTATTTTCAAATGTCAGGCCAGAAAGCGAACCGGGCGGACGTTGAAGATGCCATAAATTATTTTCATTTGGCGGAGGCATCTCGGTTAAGTGCTCGGCTTTCTCCTGAGAAAGATGCGCCCTATTTCCGCTGCAGAATTCTTTTTATCCAGTTTCTGGTTTCGGGAGACCCTAAACTGTGGCTACTCTTTCTCAACCAGTCCAAATCCAGTCTTAAGATCTTGAATAAACTCTCGGAAAGTGATCCTGAGAAAAGGGTAATGATGGCCGAGTTGTTCTTTCTGAGAGGAGTTGGAAAAATCATCGATAAAAAATATGTAGGTTCCGTATTGGACATAAAAAGCTCTTGTAATTTAATTGTCCAAAACCGCAATGCTTTTCCTGATAATACCGAGCAAAATAAGTTATTGGGGATCTTTCAGGTTGGAATGAGTTCTATTCCTCGGAGGTTACGATGGCTTAGCGATGCCCTGTGTTTTAAGGGGGATTTAGAGGAAGGACTTCAGAACTTGGAAGTAGCTTCTCAGGACAGTCGCCTACTGCCAAGTGAAGCCCTGGTGATACTATTTTACTTTGAAAAAAACCTTCTTTCCAAACTGGATAAAGCATTACAGAGAATAGAAGCTTTGATGGATAAATACCCCGCAAGCTCTATTTATGCGTACTTTAGACTTTCTGCACTGTTGGAAAACCGGAAAGTTGATGCAGCACTCGCATTCTGTAAATCCCAAGAGTCAATCATTCTTAATGATAAAACAGCTACTGAAATCCCACTTTGGTATTACTCTCGAGCCAAGGCCCATTATTTCAAACTGGAATTCGAAGAGGCCATCCGTTATTTTAATTTTTTCTTGGACCGCTTCACTGGCAAAACCTTGCATTCAGATGCCTTGTTTCGAAAGGGGATGTCTCTTGTACTTCAAAATAGATATCCTGAGGCCCGGCGGATATTTCACCAAATGGCAGAGGTTGAGAGTTCGACTTTTGATGAGGATGAATACGCAAGTCACATGGCTTCAATCTATCGCTTCCAGGAGCCCTCTGAAATTGACAAAGATTTGTTTCGGGCCCGCAATCTGTTTGATGGAGGCTACTACCAGCAATCACTGGTATTGTTGGAGAATATGCTTAAGCAAGCAAACCTAAATGAGAATCAAAAAGCGGAGTTACACTACCGTTTAGGTCGGAATTTACATGTCACCGAAAACCTGGATGAGGCGAAGCAGGAATACTTTAAATGTACCCTCACTCACCCTGGCCAGGCACTTTGGATGAAGGTATATGCCCTCTATTATCTGGGGCAGCTTGCTGAATCTGACCAAGACATTAAGCTAGCTAAGGAGAGGTACCGTACTGCACTGGAATTTGATAACTATGATTACCAGTCTGGCCTCGAACAACGGTGTAAAGCCTCTCTAAACCGGTTGAATAATCAGAAATGACCTTCTCTTACCTAAATATAAAACACTCTTAAACAAAGGGTTGAAGCAATTATTTTTATCATACGTTAAGTATTTAAAATCAAGATCCTGTAAAGCCCTTCATTGAGGCATCCATTCTCTGTACATTTGTGAAGCTATATACCTGGGTACTGAAAACATTATCTGCCATATCTCTTATAGGTCTCTTCTTCTTCACATCCTGCTTCAAATTTGAGGGAGTGAGGTACAAGAAAATAATTGTGGGTGACAAGTATCAACTCATGATTCCTGAGACGATGCAGAAGTCCACGGAACTACATGAATATGCGAACTTGCAATTTTCAGATGAGCAACAAGGATACTTTCTAATCGGAATTGACGAACCTAAGGATGGTTTGAGAGATCTACAGCTTTATTATCAGCTTGAGGATTATTCTCATTTTGTTACGCGAATTGTCACTCGTGGACTTGATACAGCCAGTGTCAGTAGCGTTACCAGCCATGAGATTAACGGGCTTTCTTGTATTAGTACCGACCTATTCGGAGCCATAAAGATCAAGGAAAAGCTGCTTGAGGTGTATTATCGTCTTATGGTTTTGGAAAGCCAATCAAACTTTTACCAACTAATTGCCTGGAGTAACCGTTCAAGGTACCGGCAATTCCACTCCATCGCTGATGAAATTGAATGCTCCTTCCGGGAATTGCAAGTAGCTATGATAATGCCTGGAGATTCTACCGGCAACGGTGGTACCCAGCCTGCTAGTGCTGGGTCAGCCGCTGAGACGATAGATCAACATCCCTAATACGTTTAGGCTTAACATCTTATCCAAAAAATTCTACAAAAGCGTTGGGACATCGCAGATAATTTCACAGAATCACATCTCAATAAAATTCTGTGAAAACACCATTGGATCTTAGAGGAAAGCCTTAATAGAATTACCCTGATGCGGTCTAGTTTCTTATCTTTGCCCTTTGCAAAATAAGACGCCCGTGACAACCGAAGCACTTACTGCTATATCACCCATAGACGGTCGGTATCGCGACAAACTAAAAGCACTCGCAGCCTACTTCTCTGAGGCTGGGTTCATTAGATACAAAATTCGAGTAGAGGTGGAGTATTTTGTCGCTTTGGCAGGATTAGGAATGGGTAATTTAGGTAGGATATCCATAGAAAATCTCGACAAGGCTCGTGAACTTTATGAAGATTTTCAACTGAAGGACGCGGCACGGATTAAGGATATTGAGAAGGTCACCAATCACGATGTCAAGGCAGTAGAATACTTCATCAAAGAGCGGTTTGACGTTCTTTCTGAAGATCTTTCTAGTGCTAAAGAATACATTCACTTTGGCTTGACTTCTCAGGATATCAACAATACAGCTATTCCTATGATGTTGCGAGACGGATTGAAGGAGGTATATATTCCTGGTCTTAAAACAGCCATTCAGCAGTTGGAAGATCACGCCATCAATTGGGAGAATATTCCTATGTTAGCCCGAACCCACGGCCAGCCAGCTTCCCCCACCATCCTCAGTAAGGAAATCCGGGTTTTTATCAGTCGGCTCCGCCATCAGCTTACCATCCTTGAAGCTACCGAGTTCCCTGGTAAATTTGGAGGTGCGACTGGCAATTTCAATGCTCACTTCGTTACATTTCCTGATATTGATTGGCACGGTTTCGGGCGTGAATTCCTGAAGGACAATTTGGGTCTTCGTCGTTCAACTCCTACTACCCAGATCGAACATTACGATGGACTCGCAGCGGTCTTTGACAATATCAAACGGATCAATACTATCCTGACCGATCTCTGTATTGATTTCTGGTTGTATATCAGTCAGGATTATTTTAAGCAGAAGGTAATTGCCAACGAAATTGGCTCATCGGCCATGCCCCACAAGGTCAATCCTATTGACTTTGAAAATGCAGAAGGTAATCTGGGAATCGCCAATTCCTTGCTTGAGTTTCTGAGCCGAAAGTTGCCTGTTTCACGTCTGCAACGCGACTTAACCGACTCCACTATACTCCGTAATATTGGAGTAGCAGTAGCCCACTCCTTCCTAGCTGTCCTTTCCCTTCAAAAGGGAATCAGTAAGCTCCATGTAAATACCAGTAAAATTTCAGCTGACTTGAATAATAATTGGGCTGTGGTAGCAGAAGCTTTACAAAATATCCTGCGAAGGGAGGGCCATCCTAATCCTTATGAGAAGCTTAAAGAGCTTACCCGTGGACATAGGGTGAATAGAGAACTCATGCATGAGTTCATCGAAAGTCTCGATGTTCCAGATCAGATCAAATCCGAAATGAAGGCTGTCCGACCAGACAATTATGTTGGGCGAGAAGATTTAGACTAAGAAGATCTGGAAAAAGGTGGGAACCCAACTTTTTCCCCTTTTTTATTCTGCTCCTTTGGTAGAGCATAGGTATCGAGGGCCACAATGATAGCCATAAACCCGTAGAAAGACATCGCGACCTTATCCTGATCCAAAAAATTGTTCACGAAGGAGTGTATCATGTATGCAACCAACCCGAAAGTGACACCCAAATAGAGCATACGGTTGGTTGGGTCCTTTGACTTGTTAAGGCCACGAATACCAAAATAAATGGGTAACCCCATCAGGAGTACAACAATTACCATGCCCGGAATTCCTTGCTCGGCAAGTGACAGGAGAAATTCATTGTGAGCTGTTCCATTGTCTCCTCGGTGAGTTGAGATTGGAGTGAGATACTTGTGCTTTTGAAGCTTGTCGTATTCCATAGCATAAGTTCCCGGCCCGAAGCCTGTCCATGGGTCCCGTTCCCACATTTTTATTGCACAGTACCAACGGTTAATCCGCTCCGCGTTGGAATCATCGGTCTTGAAATTGGCTATACTGATCAAGTGAGATGAAAAATCTTTTCTAGAAACCGCAGAGTTGACCCGACTGGCAGATCCGGAAGCGATATAATAAAAATACCCTCCAATGCTTATAGAGATCACTAAAGCGGGAAGTAGAAAGAAGCGAATCGAACGCCGCATAGAGAATATCCCCATCAGTAAAAGAGTTGCAATGCAACTTGCCCAAGCTCCTCTGGAATAGGAAAAGAACAATCCGGTTAGAAAGAAGCCCAAGGCTATCCGAGCAAGTAACCTTTCACGTCCTTTAAGCTTTCCTTGGAATACTAATATTGCCAACATGGGTATCCACATTGCAGTGAAGGCTCCAAATACAGTATGGTCAAGGAAGAAAGGGCCGGGATTGAATCGCAATCCAAAAGGGTTTCGCCCCTGAGAAATGTAAAAGAAGAAAATGGTACTAAGTGCCAAAATAAATGCCACTGAAACCAACTGGAAGAATCGGAAGATGCTTCTCTGGTTCCGGAACAACAGAACTGGAACGAAAAAGAAAGCAGTAGTCAACCATACGTACTGGGTGAACCATTTGAAGGATACCTCAATTCGGACGGAATCCAAGGCTGAGAAGATGAGCCAAAGTCCATTTAGGAGGAGTACCCAAACCAGTGGGTGGTTGAAATAGTTTAATAGCCATTTTCGCTCACTGATCATTTTGAAGATCAAAATCCCTGTGATCATGACCGCGAGTATATCCGTAGGAAAAGTAATCCCTATCCCCTCGGCCAGTTCGTGCGAGGTGATGGAGATCGGAGTCATGAAGATGGTCAGGTACCAAAACAGCCTGAAATCAGTTGCTGCGGTATAGACGACAATCATTCCAAATGGAATGATAAACCAGAATTCATTGAAGGATGAGACGGCATACCAGACAATCACCAAAAAAAAGGAGATTGCCAGAGCAAAGATAGCCTGAATTTGGTGGTGTTGAATAAAGGAAAAGATGCGACTCATAGATCCCGGTGTCTACTAACCGGTCAAATATAGTTAAACTGTTTAGAACCCACGTTTCTTATTAACTTGCCGTGTGGTAAAAGTTGTGGTGATCGGAGGAGGAGCAGCTGGTTACTTCGCAGCCCTTTCCTGCAAGGAACATTATCCGGATACAGAAGTCACCATCGTTGAGAAATCTTCTAAGGTTCTGTCCAAGGTCAAAGTCTCTGGAGGAGGCAGATGTAATGTGACCAATGCCGAACGGAATGTCAAAGTCCTGGCAAGCCATTATCCCCGCGGGGAGAAACCGCTCCGTAAATTATTCGGTATTTTTAATACCCAAGACGCCATCGATTGGTTCGAAAACCGAGGAGTTGCTCTGAAAACCTATGAAAATGGTCAGGTATTCCCTGAGTCCAACCAATCTCAAACCATTATAGACTGCTTAACCCGTGAGGCAGAAAAGTTGGGAGTTCGAACCTTACTGCGTTGGAAGCTGATTGAAGTCGTTCCTTTACATCCGGGTTTCCGCATTGAATTTATCAACCACAGCCCGATAATCTGCGATAATATTATCGTTGCTACCGGGGGGGCCAAGATGAGTAGCTTCGATTGGATAGTCAAGTTGGGTCACCAGATTCAGCCCCCAGTTCCTTCACTTTTCACTTTCAATATGCCTGATGAAGAAATCACCACACTAATGGGGGTGGTGATGAATCCAACCTTGGTGCGAGTGCAGGGAACTAAACTCAAAGCCGTCGGATCCCTGTTGGTGACACATTGGGGGATGAGTGGACCTGCAATTTTAAAGCTCAGTGCTTGGGGGGCGCGGGTATTGGAAGAGTTTAACTATGAGTTTAGAATTCAGGTTAGCTGGGTCAACGAGATTAACGAAGGCCAAGTCCATTGGCGATTGGAACAAGCACTTCCTAATATGGGTATTCGGTTCATGAAGAATGTGAATCCCTGGAAGATTCCAATCCGATTATGGGTATTCCTTCTGGAAAAGGCAGGGATTGGATTGGAAACACCCTGGAACCAACTGGGTAAAAAGACCCGAAACAAACTCATAAATATTCTGACCAATGACACTTATGCTGTCAGCGGAAAGACTACCTTCAAGGAAGAATTTGTCACCTGTGGAGGGGTCAGTCTTAAGAGTCTAAATATGTCAACTATGGAAAGTCGTGTTTGTCCAGGGATGTACTTTGCAGGGGAGGTGATTGACATAGATGGGATTACAGGCGGATTCAATTTTCAGGCAGCTTGGACGACAGCGTTTATTGCGGGGAAAATGATCGGTAAGACAGAATGAAAGTCAGATTATTTTGGACAGACACTTGAAAATCGCCAATATTTGTAGCATATTTGAGCCGTAGCATAAGAAAAGAGGGGAGGGAAGTTTAAAATGTTAGCAAAAACTTTTGGAAGTGCGCTGCAGGGAGTAGAGGCTCTAACCGTAACAATCGAGGTAAATTCGGGACCAGGGATGAAACTTGCTATGGTCGGACTTGCAGAAAAGTCCGTCCAAGAGAGTATTGATCGGATCAAGAGTGCCATCCGCCACAACAAGTACAATTGGCCTCGAGGGAGGCTGGTCATTAACATGGCTCCAGCTGATGTTCGCAAGATTGGATCAGGATTTGACCTGGGGTTGGCACTGGGCATTCTTGCAGCAAGTAAACAATTGAGTCCAGAGTTGTTGCCTTTCTACATGATCATGGGCGAGATGTCCCTTGATGGCTCTTTACAACCTATTAAAGGAGCACTTCCAATTGCGATGCATGCACGAAAGTCAGGTTTCAAGGGAATTCTGCTTCCTGCTCGGAATGCCCCTGAGGCTGCAATTGTAAATCAGCTAGCCGTTATTCCTATTGCTCATCTAAATGAGGCAGTAGATTTCCTTAACGGAAAGGGTGGTCTTGAACCGGTAATACATGATACCAGGGCTATATTCTCAGAATCCCAGGGCAAGAGTAACGAGGACTTTTCCGAGGTCAAGGGGCAAAGAGAGGCCAAGTGGGCACTTGAGATTGCAGCGGCCGGAGGGCATAACCTGATGCTGATCGGGCCCCCAGGTTCTGGGAAGACGATGCTTGCTAAAAGGTTAAGAACTATCCTTCCTCCGATGAGCTTGCATGAAGCTCTGGAAACCACCAAGATCCATTCGGTCGCGGGCCAATTAGGTACAGACGCTTCTTTGCTTTCACACCGCCCATTTCGTTCACCACATCAAACCATTTCAAACGTTGCAATGGTTGGCGGTGGTAGCTACCCCCAGCCGGGAGAAATTAGTCTGGCCCACAATGGAGTCCTTTATCTGGATGAGCTTCCTGAGTTTAAACGACAAGTATTAGAGGTGCTCCGCCAGCCACTTGAAGAGCACAAGGTAATTGTCTCCCGAGCCAGACAGACGATTACTTACCCTTCCAATTTTATGTTAGTGGCCAGTCTCAACCCTTGTCCATGTGGAAACTTCACCCATCCCAATCGTAGTTGTAGTTGCACACCACTACAGATCCGAAAGTATCTTGGTAAAATTTCGGGTCCTTTAATGGATAGAATAGACATCCAGATCATCGTTCCCCCATTGTCTTACGATAAGCTTACCAGCGATTCTGATTGTGAATCCAGCAAGGACATCCGTGGTCGGGTTTTGGAAGCCAGGGCCAGACAAGTCGAACGATTTAAACGAGAGACATCAATTCACTCCAATGCCATGATGAGTCCTGCATTGGTTCGGAGGTATTGTAAAATCTGTCCAGAAAGTGCCCAAATCTTGAAAGGAGCTATTACCAAACTTGGACTATCCGCCCGGGCTTATGATCGGGTAGTAAGAGTTGCTAGGACTATTGCAGACCTTGGTAGCTCAGACGAAATTCAACCCGACCATGTGGCAGAAGCAGTCAGTTATCGAAATCTCGATCGCGAAAATTGGGCAGGATAGCGACTTTTAAAATAAGAAATATATACCGCTTTTTTTCCTCATGTTTATTTAACTGTTTGCCCGGTGGATTCTTTCAGAAGAAGCCGGGTTTTTCATTTTGAAACTCTTTTCATCTTCCCCCAAGTTGAGCATATAAATTTATAACAGCCTGGTAGTCAATTCTGGTCTTGATCCCATTTTACAATTGGGTCACTACGCCTTTTATTCTGGTGAATGGTTTATGTTTGAGTCCCATTGCCTCATATATTTCCCGAACTTGTGCGCTCGGCCTTGAGCATTGGCGGATGAACCTTCGTTTTCCTTCTATGTCTTTGAAGGTGGATGTGATCAACTTTTGGCTGTGCATGATGTTAACAATGGTTTTCCAACTGTGGTTGATTCCATGTTGTTTCAGCTGGTGTCGAATGATTGCCACAACGCAATAAGCGAGAA
>JBFGVE010000038.1:0-21916 GCA_041565275.1 Bacteroidia bacterium | reverse complement strand
GGCTGTCGCCCGACCCCATCGGGGCTGTCGCCCGACCCCATCGGGGCTGTCGCCCGACCCCATCGGGGCTGTCGCCTAACCCCATCCGGATAGTCGCCCGACTCCAACCCAGTTGCATTCTACGACCTCAGCCAGAGGGGGCAGAATCAATTTTTCATGTCCCTCGTGGCACTTTTCTCATGTTGAGAATAACCAAACCAAGAATAACCAAACCCCAAATAACCAACCTCAAAATCATACCACCTAAAACATGCTTTCCTATTTACGTGCAACGCGGAGCAGGAAAACTCCGATGGCAAAGAATATGATATTCGGGAACCAGATTGAAAACCAAGTAGGTATATTTTCACCGGCAAGGGATTGACCCGTAACTACCATTATCACATATGCAAAAGCAATCACCAGGCCGATACCAATTTGGAGGGGTGTGCCTCCCCGGCGTTTCCGGGTCGACACTGCAAAGCCAATGATAGTGAGGATCACTGAAGCAAAAGGATAAGCATAACGCTTGTATATCTCAGCTTCCAGGGGTCCGTCCAAACCAGAGCCCCGCATTCGCTCCAATTCCACACTGGGATACAACTGGTTCAAAGGCATGCTTTCAGCTTTCATATCCTTGATAAATATATCATCAGGTGTGAGTAGCAAAAAGGTATCCATCGTAGGTATCTCTGTGATGTTTTCAGACCGTCTCCCAAAGGAGTGGACTTTTACATTCTCCAACCGCCAATTCTCCAGTGAATCATTCCATTTGATCTTACTGGCATTGATCTTCCGAACAATATCTTTGTCCTTGATGATCTCCATTGAAAACATATAGCCTTCGTTTACCAGTTGATTGAAAGAATAGAGATAAACAAAGGTTTCTTCACCTGTCTCTGGATTGTAATCGATCTTCTTGTGAATGTTTACATCGCGGTTGACGATCTTGGCTTTGAGGTAATCATTTTCGAACCTGATCCTGGACTCAGTAGCTACCGGGACCAGGTAAGCATTTAGGTAAAAGGACAAGGCTGTCAGGGCAAGGGCAGTCACCATGTATGGCGCCAATACTCTGTAAAAGCTCACCCCACTGCTCAATAGAGAGACGATCTCTACATTGTTGGTCATGCGGGAAGTGAAATAGATTACGGCCAGGAATACACAGATGGGACTGAGCAAATTCCCATAGAATAGCATGAAGTTAGCGTAGTAACTGCTGATCAACAGATCAAAAGGTGGTTTTCGTTCGATGAAGTTATCAATCTTCTCCGCCACATCGATCACGATGCACACCGCCAATATTATCAGCAGAATGAAGAAGAAGGTCCCGAGGAACTTTCGGATGATATACCGATCGATGATCTTGACCATGGTGCCCAGCCGATAAAGCTACCCATTATTTATTTTACCAGTTGTCCTAATTATCACAGTCTAGTCTTTATCTTCTGCACCATTTTTGGCTTCCAGTGGGAAAATGTTCCCAATCGGATCTGTCTTCTTGCTTCTCCGACTAACCACAGGTAAAAGCCAAGATTGTGGAGGCTCATGATGGTAAGAGCAAGATACTCGTTTGCTTTGATGAGGTGGCGCAGATAGGCTTTGGAATAGTATTGGTCTACGAATAAGTCGCTGTCGGGATCAAGGGGAGAGAAATCGCTTTCATATTTTTTATTTCTCATGTTGCGGATGCCTTCCCGGGTAAACATCATGCCGTGACGGGCGTTTCGGGTAGGCATCACGCAATCAAACATGTCAATTCCCAAGGCAATGCATTCGAGCAGGTTTTCGGGGGTACCGACCCCCATCAGGTAGCGCGGTTTGTGGGCCGGAAGAATTCCACAGCAAAGTTCAGTCATTTCGTACATGACCTCGTGGGGCTCTCCGACACTTAGTCCACCTATTGCATTGCCTTCCATATCCAATTCCGCGAGATGTTCACAGGATTCTGTTCTCAGATCTCTGAAACTACTACCCTGAGCTATAGGGAACAAAGCCTGATGATGCTCGTAAAGAGGTTCGCTTTGCAGAAAATGGTCTTTAGATCTTTGCGCCCAGCGCTTGGTCAGGTTAAGTGACTTTTTTGCATAGTCGTGCTCACAAGGAAAAGGAGGGCATTCGTCCAGTACCATCATGATATCCGAACCGATCTTGCGCTGGATATCCACCACATTTTCAGGGGTAAACAGGTGCTTGGAACCGTCGATATGGGATTTGAAAGTAGCTCCTTCTTCGGTCAGTTTCCGGTGTTTGGACAGGCTATAAACCTGGTAGCCGCCGGAGTCAGTGAGGATAGGGCCGTCCCAATGCATGAATTTATGCAGACCGCCTGCGGCATGCATGGTCTCCATTCCCGGACGGAGATAGAGGTGATAGGTATTTCCCAGGATGATCCGGGCTTTTACATCGTTCCTGAGTTGGTTTTGCCCTACTGCTTTGACGCTGCCTGCTGTTCCGACTGGCATGAAAATCGGGGTCGGGATTTCACCATGATCAGTTTGAAGTACACCTGCCCGGGCATTGGAACCAGGGTCAATGTGTTCCAGCTTGAATTTCAGCATGTCTTATTCCAAAAGATTTAATGAAATCGCTTTCTTATAGCCAGAAGCGCAGGCTGTTAAGAGACAAGTCAATTTCGTGGAGGAAATTAGACAGCGGACTGTTGTAATCCAAAACATCCTTATCACCGAGAATGAAGATCAGGAAAAAGACATAAAGGGAGAAAAGAAATATTGCTTTCAATCGTCCCATGCTTTGCCCAAAGTAAAATATAAGTACAGCCAGCAAAGTAATGGCCACCAACAATATCCTTAGAACTGCGACGTCCTCCACCGTATCGGGAGACATAGTGATGGGACCATTGAGGAGTGTAAAGAGAAAAAGAGGGAATCCCAGGGCAAAGCAGATGTCAAATATATTAGATCCGATAGCATTGGAGACGGCATCGTCGTAATTGCCCTTCATGGCATCACGCATAGAAATAATGGTATCTGGTACAGAAGTAGCAGCAGATGCAAGTACTACGGCTATGAAGTAGATGGGAATTCCCATGGCTTCACCAAGCCGTTCACAAGAATCGACCAGCAGGAAGCACGCACCGCCAATAACAGTTACAGAGGTCAGGAGCAGGATCCAGGCATTCAGCACCTTCATTTCTTTTGGAACCATTAGGGGCTCAAAGTCAAGCGTCAGGGCAACCAGGAACTTATTTCTCTCTCTCTCTTTACTGTCCGCTTCTTTTTCCACACCTCTCATACCTTCACCACTTTCCAGACTACCTACGCCTGCACCCCTTTCCACACTATCTACACCTTCACCACTTTCCACACTACCTATGCCTTCCATATCTTCCTCTTCCTCTTCCACATCGCGGCCTTTGAATACAAATCCATCACGCCTTTGATTGCGTCGCATAGAAACGAGCATATAGGTCATGTAAACACCATAAATGAGCATTAACAAAAAACCTTGCCACCAGCCGAGGGTATCACCTCCGATGAAGAGGATCAGAAGGATCTCAGACAAAAGAAGTGCAATTCCATCACGCAGGACCACTTTTTTGGAGACTTTGACCCCTTTTGCTACCCCATATCCTACCACAACTAAAATGACCAAAGCTGGAATAATCACTCCATTGAAAACAGCGGAACCCGCAGTGGTGCCGATGCCTCCGGAAAAACCATCCTTGTCAACGAGTACAAATAGAAAAAAAATGGTCGTCAATAGTTCTGGCATCGAACTTCCGATTGCGTTAATGGTGGCACCCCGGACTCCTTCAGAGAGATTGCGGCCCAAATATTCGGAAGCGGATTCAAAGTTGTCACTGGCTCGCCAAATGATGACGCAGGTCAGGAGAATAAACAAAAGGGAAAAAACGATGGTCATTTTCTATTTGATAAACGTGCTGAGACTTGTAAAAATGAATGCTAGTTCCTTAACTGCAAAATTTAATTGTGAATTCCGACAGTTGACTTAACCTCGAATTATTGAACACGACCCTCAAACCAAGGGTTTTTCTCTTCTTTTCCTGCCATGAGCCTCCTGATATTGGTACGATGGGTATAGACAACCAGCAGGAACATTCCGAACCCTCCTGCGACCAACAGCCAGTTGGGAGATCCCGGTTGCACTACAGCAGCGAGTACCAAAAAGATGGGATAGGTCATGACGCCTCCCATGGAAGCTATGGCGATGTAGCGGGTAATATAAAGAATGAGGATCCAGGATAGGAGGCAAACCAGGCAGGCAATCCAATTGGTCACCAACATCATCCCCAGCAGGGTGTTGATTCCTTTCCCTCCCCTGAATCCAAAAAACACAGGATAGATATGACCAATGACTGCCATCATACCTGCGGCAATACTTTGGAATTCCAATTCAAGATTGCTGAGAGCGTGTGGATATTCCGGGAGCCACCAGTTCCAAAAAAAAGGAATTGCTGCAGCCAGTGATCCCTTTCCTATATCTATGACTTGGGTAAGAAGGCCAGCCTTGAATCCCAACTCTCGAAACATATTGGTACTGCCCGCATTGTTAGAGCCTAGTTTACGGATGTCTTTGCCATACATCAACTTGCTAACGATGACGGCTCCAGAGATGGAACCCACCAAATAGGGAATCAAAAAGAAAGCAGTTGTCAGGAGAGTTTCCACGCAGTGGAGTTGTATTAAGATCCCGGGGAAGGCCAGCCTTACTTATCAGCTTCTCCCATCACAGGATCAATGGAGCCAATCAATACAACCGTATCCGCCAGCATGGAACCTTCCATGATCTTTTCCAATCCCTGCAGGTTGTCAAACGAGGGGGAATTGATCTTGCAGCGAAAGGGAGAGCCCGTTCCGTCTGAAATAAGGTGAAATCCAAGCTCTCCTTTAGGAGCTTCAATTGCGCTGTATGCCTCAGCGTTTTCAGGAGGGCATACCCCCATGTCGGTCATCATGAAGTCGTGGATCAGGCCCTCCATGGAGTAGTATATCTCCTCTTTGGAGGGATAGGTGGCCTTGGCATCATCGGTTCGTATATCGCCAGTGGGAAGCTTTTTGATGCATTGTTCGATGATGCGGATGGACTGCTCCATCTCGTCCAGGCGGACGTAGAACCGGGCCAGACAATCACCTTCATCACGAATAACAACATCCCAATCTATTTCATTGTAGACTAGGTAAGGCTCAAAAGTCCTGATGTCGTGGGGCACACCGGACCCACGAAGGACAGGCCCTGTCAATCCGTAGGAGATAGCATCTTCCTTGGAAATATGACCTACACCATCTACACGGCGGAGGAAGATGGCGTTCTTGGCTAACATTTTCTGCCAGCCTTTGCGCTCTTTCTTGAAGTTGTCCAGGAATTTCTGGATTCCTTTCAGGGTATCATCTTCAACATCAAACTGCAATCCACCGATACGGCTATGAGAAACTGTGAACCTAACTCCGGCAAATTTGTCGAATAAGTTGTAAATATATTCCCGCTCACGGAAGGTCCACATGAACATGGAAATAGCGCCAGCATCCATTACCATGGTACCCATCCAAAGCAGGTGTGCAGAAATGCGTGCCAGTTCACAAGCAATGGTGCGAAGGTATTGTGCACGGGGAGGGACTTCGATACCGCATAATTTCTCCACTGCCAGGCAAAAGCCTACATTGCTCGAGTACGGAGAAAGGTAGTCCATGCGGTCCGTGTAGGGCATGAACTCCTGGTAAGTCTTGTGTTCGGCAATCTTTTCAATTCCACGGTGAAGGTAACCCAGGTCAAGGAGGCACTTCTGAATGTATTCACCATCCAGTTGAAGGGCACAACGGAGCACACCATGAGTAGCGGGATGTTGGGGACCCAGATTCAGGACCATTTGTGTACCGAGAGGGTCATTTTCACCGACTTCTACCACCAGGTCTTTACTCTCTAGCTTCCTGTAAAGCGCTTCCTGGTGTTTGGGAAAGAATGTGGGAGTAACTTTTTCCGCGATATCAACTTGATTCTGGATCATTCCTCGTTTTTTTGGTTCAGGCCCTGAAATTAACAATTAATTCTCACGTCTGAAACTACCATTCAGCACAATTTGTTACCGTGCTTGTTTGCCATGAACAGCGAATTGGTTCAGCATGCCAATTTGCCATGAACAGTGAATTGGTTCAGCATGCCAATTTACCATGAACAGTGAATTGGCCCAGCATGCCAAAAAGCCTATTCCGAAGTGGGAATACCTTGGTTTTGCAGATCAAGCCGCATTTCAAACCAGTTGAATTCGGTAGTTCTGTTGCTGGCCCAGACCAGTACCCGATCTTGTTGGAATTCCCGGGTCAGGTCCCAGATCAACCTGCTGTTTTCTTCATCCATGTTGGTAGTGGCCTCATCCAGCAATAGGATCTCACTTTTGGAAAACAGAGCAAGACCGACTTTTACACGGTGGAGCATACCGGAAGAAAAGTGGCGGAGCTCTTTGTGCTGGTATCCTGAAAGACACAAGCAATCCAACATATCCTTTTGGGGAATTATAGGTGTACGAAAACTGAAGTGAACTTTAAATGCTTCTTTGAGACTTAGCTCGGGGTAGAGGTCCATGTAAGGGCCTGACCAACTGACATGCCTGAACCATTCGCCAGGGTCCAATATGGCTCCCTTTAGGCGATATTCCACAGACCCTCTGGTGGGGGTGGTTTGGCCTGCAAGGATTTTGAACAAAGTAGATTTACCGGAACCATTGGGTCCTGTTACCAGCAGACGATCCCCGGAAGACAACTTAAAATTTACATCTCTGAATACCCACTGCCTGTGAAACCGCTGACCTACATCCGTTCCCTCGAGAATAGTACTTGCAGTCATCAATCCTCCTCCTCGGGCTGGGAGGCCCCTGGACCCTTGATAATGCCTCGTTTGGAGTTACGTATCCACTCAACGATCTCGTTGCGGACCTCAGATTCCGCGATCGCGGCTTCAACGCGTTTGAGCCCATTGCTGGCATTTCCCGAACCAAACACATGGCGGTATATCGCTTGGATATGGCTGATCACTTCTCCATCCATGCCAGAACGTTTCATACCCACCGAGTTAACACCCATGTAACGAAGAGGTCTGCGCCCTGCCATCGCATATGGGGGAATGTCTTTTACAACAAGGGAGCCTCCCTGCAGCATGACATGGCGCCCTATATGTACAAACTGGTGAACGGCACACATTCCTCCCAAGCGAACATTATCATCCAGTACGACGTGACCACCCAGGTTGCAGGCATTGGCAAGGATCGAATGATCTCCGATCACACAATCATGGGCCACATGGCTGTAGGCCATCAGGAGTACATGATTACCTACGACGGTTTTGCCTGACCATTCCGTTCCACGGTTCACTGTGGCAAATTCACGGATGGTGGTATGATCACCGATCTCACAGATGGAATATTCTCCATCGAATTTAAGGTCCTGGGGAATGGTGGAGATGACAGCACCTGGAAAGATCTTGCAGTGTTTGCCAATTCTTGCACCTTCTTGTATCACAGCATTGGATCCAATCCAGCATTCATCACCTATAACGACATCTTTTTGGATTGTCACAAAGGGATCAACCCGCACACCGGGTCCTAATTTGGCATCTGGATGAATATGGGCGAGTGGATGGATCAAGGGTTCGGTATTGGTATTGTGAAAATAAGGTATATGATCGATTGGTAGCGTGTGTTCTGATCAGGTTTCCTTGTCTTTGGGTACTAATCCAGCCACTAAGTCGGCTTCACAAACTACTTTGCCATCAACATAGCCTTTGCCATGCATTTTGCAAATATTCCGTTTCATATTATCCAGTGTAAGTTTAAAGATAATCTGGTCGCCAGGGATCACCATTTTTCTGAACCGGGCATTGTTGATCGCAAGGAAATAAACCCATACATCCTCAGGATTTTCCACTTTATTCAGGAGTAAGATCCCACCGACTTGCCCCATGGCTTCCAACTGAAGTACACCGGGCATGATCGGGTTGCCGGGAAAATGGCCCTGGAAAAAAGGCTCGTTCATCGAAACGTTCTTTACCCCGATTATTTCATTTTCAGTGAAGTGAGTGATCTTGTCAATCATCAGGAATGGGTACCTGTGCGGAAGAATACGCTGAATAGCATTGATATCAAATACCACACCTTCAGCCTTTTTCATTTGGTACTTTTTCTGGATCTTTTTCTGTTTGATCAGAGATTTGATCTTCTTGGCAAATTCTACATTGGCCTTGTGTCCGGGACGTGCTGCCAGGATTTGAGATTTGATAGGTGCACCGATCAATGCAAGGTCTCCGATCAAGTCAAGTAATTTGTGACGGGCAGGTTCATTGGGGTACCGCAATTCGATGTTGTTCAGAATTCCTTCCTCGGCTACTTTGATCCCAGGTTTCCTGAAGAGAGATGAAAGCCGGTCTAACTCTTCTTTGCTGACTTCTTTATCGACGATTACAATGGCATTGTTCAGGTCGCCGCCTTTGATCAGGCCAGCCTCCACCAATTGCTCCAATTCGTGGAGGAAGCAAAAGGTCCTGCTGTCGGCAAATTCCTTTTGAAAGTGGTCAATGTTGATCAGAGTAGCATGCTGACTCCCCAGAATGGGGGAATTGTAATCGACCATTACTGTAACCCGAAAGTCATCCAGGGGAAGAGCAGCAAGGTCAACCTGGCGGTCATTTTCGTAGTAATGGATGGGCTGGTCCACAATGAAAAATTCCCGCGCTGCGTTTTGCTCCACCACTCCGGCTTTGTTCAGGGCATCAACGAATTGGGAAGAACTTCCGTCTGTGACCGGCGGCTCAGGACCGTCCAGGTCAATGAGGCAATTGTCTATCTGCAGGCCAGCCAGTGCTGCCAGGGTATGCTCGACCGTATGTACTCTGGCTTTGCCATCCTCAATAGTTGTTCCGCGTGCTACATCTACCACATTGTCCACATCCGCAAGTACACTTGGAGATCCTGTCAGGTCTATCCGGCGAAATACAAACCCGTGACCTTCAGGGGCAGGGTTGAAGGTCATAGTAACTTGAGTCCCGGTGTGCAGTCCGACGCCGGTAACCGAAACCGGTTTCTGAATCGTGTGTTGCTTTTCGTACATAATTATCTATTCCTGGTCTCTTTTTAAGAGTCGCTTCTCCAACTTGTGAACCTTTTTGGCAAGTGCATCCAGGTTTCGAAATACTGCCTCTGAACGCAATTGCCGCTTATAATCCTGGGCGGGACTACCGCGCAATACTTTCCCTTTTTCTGTAATTGATTTTGATACTCCGCTCTGTGCTCCGATCTGGGTCCCATCTGCAAGGTTAAGGTGCCCGCTGATCCCCACCTGGCCACCGATCATACAGTTTTTTCCCAGTTTGCTACTGCCGGAAATACCCGTTTGAGCCGCTATAACCGTATGGGAACCAATCTCTACATTGTGTGCAACCTGAATCAAATTGTCTAACTTTACCCCCTTGCAGATAACCGTCTTTCCCAATGTTGACCTGTCGATCGTGGTTCCGGCCCCAACTTCTACATAGTCCTCCAAATGTACGATTCCCATCTGGGGGATCTTCACAAATGATCCGTCCTTCTGAGGGGCAAATCCAAAGCCATCGCTACCTATTACTGCGCCTGAATGCACTACACAGTGAGAACCGATCTGACATCCGTGATAAATGGAAACATTGGCATAAACAATGCTGTTTTCACCGATCGAAACCTGATCTCCCAAGGTTACATTGGGATAGATCCTGGCCCTGTCACCGATTTTTACGCCGGCGCCGATGTATGCAAAAGCACCAATATAGACGTCTTCGCCAATGCTGGCTGTCTCATGGATAAAACTAGGCTGTTCAATTCCAGTCCTTACCTGAACCATCTCTGCTGCTTTGCCCAAAAGCATCGTAAAGGCAGAATAAGGGTTCGCACAGCGGATGAGAGATGCTTCCACTGGTTGAAGGAGCTTGAAATCGCTGCTGACAATGATCGCACTTGCACCAGTAGTACTGACATACCTTTCATATCTGGGATTGGCTAAAAATGTAATCTCCCCCGGGCCCGCTTCTTCAATTTTGGCCAGTCCGTGAATCTCCAGTTCTGGGTTACCCTCTACCTCAGCATTTAGCAACTGAGCGATTTGACCTACATTCAGCTTCATAAAAATCTTTATACGAAAGACGTACCCTGGCAAACTTACGAAGTATTTTCCAAAAGCGATGGAGAGGAGTAAACTCATCTGCATTGGCAATTCGTCTCTAAAAAAGGTTATGGGGTTCAGGGCCAACCGGGTCGTGAATGGAGCCAGAGACACTGTGACCCTAAGTGGAAGGTCAAAGTTGACCGATCGGGAATGCGACCTTGCGAAGTGAGGGTAAAAACAATCGGTGAACCAACATGAGTGAAAAACACTTTACTTACATAGTTGATTGTTCTAATTTTGGGGAAATCTAAATGGAGGTCGTTTTGGCAGACAACGAAATAGGAATCTCAGTAGGTGCGGACTCAAACGTGGAGAAGTTTGAGTTCAATAGCGCGGAACTGGAGGAGGTGCAGAAGCATCTCTCCAAGTATCCGGACCCGAAATCAGCAGTAATGCCAGTCTTATGGATGGCACAGAACAAGTATGGTTGGCTGTCCAGCGGAGCCTTGGAATTGGTTGCTAACACGCTGGATCTCTCTTACGCCCATGTTTATGGAGTGGCTACTTTCTATACCATGTACTTTAAGAAGCCGGTTCCAAAGTATGTTTTTGACGTCTGTACCTGTTTTACATGTGGAGAATTAGGTGGAGACGAGACACTGCAGGCAGCCAAAGCATATACCCATTGTGATGCCAGCGGATATTCTGAAGATGGTTTGTTCTTCTTCAGAACTGCGGAATGCCTGGGTTCATGTGATACTGGCCCCGTTTGCCAGATCACAAACAAGCACTATGTACACAATTTGACCCCTGGATCCATCAAAGAGGTAATTGATAACTTGAGAGCAGGCAAAGAACCCACTTTCAAATCGATTCCGCTTATTGACCAATCGAAGATATGACCGGTTTATGAAATACAATGAACGCAAGAGAGCCGTACTTATGTTGTCAGACGGCTCTTTTTATGAGGGCTACAGCATCGGCCGTCAAGGTACGACCACGGGTGAGCTTTGTTTCAATACCGGAATGACTGGCTACCAGGAGATCTTTACGGATCCTTCCTATTTCGGGCAAATAATGGTGACTACCCACACCCACATCGGTAACTACGGGGTTCATGCTGAAGAAATGGAAAGCAATAGCGTGAAAATCGCCGGTTTGGTTGTAAAAAAATTCTCCTACACCCATTCTCGGTTTGATGCAGAAAGCAGCCTCCAGGATTACCTGGAAACGAATGGGATTGTGGGTATATCTGACCTGGATACCCGGGCCCTTGTCAGCCATATCCGGAGCAAGGGAGCCATGAACGGAATCATTTCTTCTGAGGTTTTCGACAAGGCTCAGTTGGAGAAGGAATTGTCGAAGTGTCCGGATATGGAAGGACTGGAACTTGCCTCCAAGGTTAGTACCCGTGAACCCTACTTTGCTGGTGATCCTGAAGCGCCTTTTAAAGTAAGTGCATTAGACCTCGGCATCAAGAAGAGTATTCTACGTTGCCTGACCGACCGCGGCTGCTATGTAAAGGTATTCCCCCATGATACCAGCTACGAGGAATTCACCTCTTGGGGACCAAACGGTTACTTCTTGAGCAATGGTCCTGGTGACCCTGCTGTAATGGCTTCTCAAGTGAACTTGGTGAAGCAACTTCTGGCAGAGGACAAGGTCACCTTCGGGATATGTCTGGGCCATCAGATGCTTTGTCGGGCTATGGACTTGGGAACTTATAAGATGCACCACGGTCACCGGGGAATCAACCATCCTGTCAAAAACATCCTCACCAACCGGGGAGAGATCACCTCTCAGAACCACGGTTTCACTGTGTCAATGGAGGATGCAGAAGCACATTCCGGTGTAGAAGTGACCCATGTCAACTTGAATGACCAGACACTGGAAGGGATACGCGTCATCGGAAAACGTGCATTTTCCGTACAATACCACCCCGAGGCCAGCCCTGGTCCGCATGACAGCCGCTACCTGTTTGACGACTTTATTCAGACGATGAAAAATGTAATAGATTTAAAATGAAAAAGCTACTGGAGTTAGTACTAGTCCTGGGAATCCTACCCATTACCATAATCTCCTGTTCTGACAGCGGAAAGGGTGATGAAGGCGCAGGAGACGAATCAAGGGAAAAGGGGATTGTACCTGAAGGTTGGGAATCCGTTGAAAGAGAAGATTTTTCCATTGCTTATCCACCGCAGTGGGAACTCGATATGACTGGAGATCCAGAAACTGAATTTGCAGTTTATTCTGAGCTGGAAGGGGAGACCGATGAGTTCAGGGAAAATGTAAACATTGTTTCTGAAATTCTCCCCGACCGTCCGGTATCTTTGGATGAGTATTTGGAAGCTACACGCTCTCAGCTGGAACAAGCGCTCGTAGGATTTGAAATTCAGGAAGAACAAGAGATGACGGATGACTTCGGTAAGTACCGTTACATAGTCTACCATGCCAATTATTCCGATATGGACCTCGCGTGGAAGCAGCAATTTCGGATCGTGGATGGTAAGGCATATGTTCTAACCTATTCCGCAGAGCGGGACAACTACTCTACTTTCTCAGAAACGGCCGATCAGATCTTCAGCACCTTTCATGTGAAATGATCCCAGGCTGGTGGGTAGGTATTTTGTTTGTCGACTTTAATAACCGATTGTAAAAGGAATGAGCATCATTACTGACGTTCATGCACGTGAAATCCTCGATTCCAGGGGAAACCCCACTATCGAAGTGGAAGTCTTCAACAATGATGGTGGTTTTGGCCGTGCGGCAGTCCCCTCAGGTGCTTCTACAGGTGCCCATGAAGCTATTGAAATGCGCGATGGCGACGCTAGGCGCTACCTTGGAAAAGGGGTTCTAAGAGCGGCGGCCAATGTAAATGAGGAGATTGCTTCACTTGTCATTGGTTGTGATTCTACGGATCAGTCACTTATAGATCAACTGATGATTGATCTTGATGGAACCCCGAACAAATCCAACCTGGGCGCAAATGCGATCCTTGGTGTTTCGCTTGCAGTTTCTAGGGCTGCAGCCCACTCACAGGGGATACCCCTCTACAAGTATCTGGGGGGTGTTAACGCTAAAGTACTGCCCGTTCCTATGATGAATATCCTTAATGGCGGATCTCATGCGGACAACAAGGTCGACATCCAGGAATTCATGGTCATGGCGCCAAAAGCACAGTCCTTTGCGGATTCGTTGCGAATGGGAACAGAAGTTTTTCACAACCTGAAGGAGGTATTGAAGTCGAAAGGACTCAGTACCAATGTCGGTGATGAGGGTGGGTTCGCTCCAAACCTTGGCTCCAATGAGGAAGCCATTCAATTGATCTTGGAAGCCTCTGAAAGGGCGGGTTACAGTCCCGGAAAAGATATATTCCTTGCATTAGATGCCGCTGCCTCAGAATTCTACAAAGGAGGAAAATACGTGTTCGAATCTACAGGTGAGTCCATGACCTCCTCTGAAATGGTGAGTTTCTGGAAAGACTGGGTAGACCGTTACCCAATCGTATCCATCGAAGATGGTTTGAATGAAGACGACTGGGATGGGTGGAAAGAGATGACGGATTTGCTTGGAAGAAAGGTCCAATTGGTAGGTGATGACCTTTTTGTCACCAACGTGGACCGCTTATCCAAAGGTATTGCAGGTGGAGTTGCCAATTCCATTCTGATCAAAGTTAACCAGATAGGTACATTGACAGAAACCATGGAAGCTGTCAGTCTCGCAACCCGCAGTAATTACACCAGTGTCATTTCTCACCGAAGTGGTGAGACAGCAGACAACTTTATTGCGGATTTGACCGTAGCATTAAACTCAGGCCAGATCAAAACTGGTTCAGCCTCCAGGAGTGACCGGGTATCCAAGTACAACCAACTGCTCCGGATCGAAGAAGAATTGGGGAGTCAGGCAGCATTCGGAGGCAACATATTTAAATATTGCTGAGAATGAATGAACAATGCAAAGTATGAACAATGCAAAGTATGAATGAACAATGCTGAGTATGAAGAAGCACATAGCCAAACTGAAGCCCTATCACTTCTACGTTTTTGTAGGGGGGTTTGCATTGATATGGATGTTGTTTTTTGACCTTAACAGTGTTTGGGGCCGAGTTGAGACAGCACGACAGATTAGAAAACTTGAAGAAGACCTTGCTTTTTACCAAAAAGAAAAATTGGCTGTCCAGGAGTCCAGGTTTATCCTGGAAAGTGATGCGACTGAACTGGAGAGGTTCGCCAGGGAGCGATACCGGGCAAAAAAAACTGACGAAACACTGTTCGTTATCGTTGATCCTAAAGATGCAGATTAGATTGTTGTAATCAGGGTAAGTTGTGAAGGGGCCGGCTGTGTTGTCGGCCCTTTCTGTATGGTTGTGAATTCAGTATGCTACCATAATATTTGTGGTCTGATCCTTGTAAATTGACCTATGCTGAAAACCATGACCTTTGCTGAAAAAAATGACCTATGCTGAGGATCCTACTGTTCTGGACTAAATTTTTCAAGAAGATCCACATGTTGATCTTCAAGTCTTGGCTTGGTCCTTTTTTCATGTCTTTTTCAGTTCTGGTCTTTATTCTGATGCTGCCTTTCTTTGGCCGTTATAAGGATGAGATCTTTGGTAAAGGCCTGGAGGCTGTTGTGTTGGCAAAGGTATTTGGGTTGGCGATCTTAAATGCTATCCCCATGTCTCTTCCCCTTGCAGTGCTCTTATCTACCCTTATTACCATGGGAGGGCTGGGAGAACGCTATGAACTTGCCGCTATGAAAGCCAGTGGTATCGGCCTTTTCAAGATCATGAAGCCTCTGATTTACGGGACAATCGTACTTATGCTCTTTTCATTGACTTTCAATTTTTACATTTATCCGAAGGTCAACTTGAAGTTATTTACCCTGGTCTATGACCTTGGGCAACTGAAGCCTTCCTTTGCTCTGAAGGAAGGGCATTTCTATAACGGGGTAGACGGTATGGTTATCCATACCCGGGAGATTGACCGGGAAAGAGATATCCTCTATGGGATCAAGATTTATGATCACATGGAGAAGGTGGGGAACAACCGGATCACCCTGGCAGACTCTGGGAAGATGATGCCAAGTCCAGGCAGGGGGAGACTAAAGATGGCGCTGTACAATGGGGTTGTCCATGAAGAGTCTCCTAAGAAGCCAGGGAAACCAGCAGGGGCCAATTATTCAAGGTTTTATTTTGACACTTTGAACTACCGGGTAGACCTGACTGGATTTGAACTGGATGAAAGCGAAGGGACGGTGTTGGCCCGTCACCAGTTGACTTCCGATATTCACCGTCTTTTCTTGTCGGTAGATAGCATGTCGACCCGGATGGTGAATATCAGAGATGACCTTAAAGAGTATGTAACGAAGTACACGCATACTGATACAACCCGTAGCGCTATTGTCATCCAAAGCGATCCATTACATCCTGAGGACTCTTCTCACTTTAACCTTGGTGAAAGCATTAAATTTGATGAAGGCAAGCTGGTGCACGAGTGGTTCCCGGGTATTCCCCCTGACGAATTGCTCACCAAAGCCTTGCAAACCAGTCGGGCGGTAAAGAATTATTCCAATATCATTCAGGAACGCCTTGAGCGGGAAGGGGAACGCTGGCGCAAGTACAGGATCGAACTTCACAATCGCTTTGCCTTTCCTTTTGCATGCCTTGTATTCCTCTTCATTGGTGCTCCACTCGGGGCCATCGTCAGGAAAGGCGGGATCGGACTCCCGGTAATATTTTCGATCATCTTCTTTGTCATCTTTTATTTCTTCCAGATCAACGGTACGAAGTTTGCCAAAGATGGCATCCTCCCTGTGTGGTTTGGAACGTGGCTTCCTGTAATCATTCTGAGTCCTATAGCCGCTTGGTTTACCTATAGTTCTTCCACGGATTCTCCATTGCTTTACATGACTGGATGGAGTAGATTCATTCGTGGTTTCTCTTTTTTGGTCACATTTGGACGTAAAGGAGGGATGAAAAAACAAACGCGCAAGGAATTATCTATTGATGAGATCGTTTTGGAGCGTCAGCGAATTAAGGATGAAGCTCAAAAGCGTTTGCGTGAATATCAAGAGCAGAGGATGGGCAAAAGGGTACCTCAAAGTGGAGAAAAAGAGAAGGGTCAGTAATACGAGGAGGGTGAGGAAGAAGAGGAGTTACCCGGCTAGCTGCCCCGATTTATTATAGATATGATCAACAAGAAGATGGAAAATTTAAAGGTCTGCCTCGTACAAGATGAGTTGGTCTGGGAAGATCCGGAAGCCAACCGTATCCATTTTGGAAAAATTCTACACAAGTATGCTGGAAAAGTCGATCTGATTGTTCTTCCGGAAATGTTTACTACGGGATTTACCATGTTTCCCGAAGGAAAGGCAGAACCTAGTGAAGGGCCGACCTATACATGGATGGTAACCCTTGCCGCCGACCTCGGGGCAGTGGTGGTCGGAAGCCTGATCATTGAAGAGAGCGGAAATTACTACAACCGCTTGTTGGCAGTCGGGCCAGATGGTCTGCTAACAAAATATGACAAGCGGCATCTGTTCCGTATGGCGGGGGAGCATGAGCATTACTTACCGGGTCTCAACTCTTCTGTTTTCGAGGTAAAGGGATGGCGGATCAATCCCCTGGTTTGCTACGACCTTCGCTTTCCGGTTTGGAGCCGCAATACATCCTCAGAAACTGCCAGGTTGGCCTATGATGTCCTATTGTATGTTGCCAATTGGCCTGAAGTGAGGGTGGCCCATTGGAATACCTTGTTACTGGCCAGGGCCATTGAAAACCAGGCTTTCTGCCTGGGGGTGAACCGTGTTGGTACAGATGGAAATGGAATTGTTTATTCTGGTGACAGCGCTGTGATCGACTATACAGGAAGGATACTGGCCGCTGCAAAAGGAGAAGCCAAGTTGTTGATGGCGACATTGGATGGGCAAAACATGATGAGGTACCGGGAGAAATTTCCGGTTTGGCGGGACGCAGACGGATTTATGATCCGGTGATAGTGCCTGGATCATTTTTTCTTTTTACTTATGACCCGTACCGGATCAAGGAGCAAGACATCCGTTATACCGATGAGACAGGCAAGGGGACCAGTGGCAGTATTTTTGGAATGCCAGTGGGTTGCTGCACAAGGTGATCCGTCCGGATAGGAAAGAGGTTCGGATGGAGTGACTGTAAAAGGAAGGTAAAAGCATCAGGTATATTTCCGATGTATGGGTGAAGTAGCTATAAGATTCTGTTTGATTTTGGCGAGTTCCGCCTTGGGGCTCTCGCAGAATTTTTAGTACTGCTCCTGGTTGACAGACTCTTCCAGCACGAGGCATTCCTCCGGGTGCTCCACCTTCACAGAGAAGGGCTGCCAGAATTTTTGGCGGCCCCTCTGAGTGAATGTGGTGGCTCTTTACGACCGCCACTTTCTCCGGCTTGAAAATGTGAACCAATATTCATTCATGCTTTTGAATTTTGACAAGGTTCGTGGCGAAAAAAAAGCGATGATAACGTGAGATCGCCTTATTAATTCTATGTCGCAGCACGTTTCGGTTTCGCAGCGTGAGCAATAAGATTACCTTCCAGGCGCTCTTTTACGTAAACCACATCTCCCGCAAATTCCATCTCGTCATATTCTTTTTTTGAAATATCAATGGGATCCCCCGAAGCTAGCAATTTTAATTTGGGTATTAACGTTTCCAGAGTTCCAGGATTTACTCCTTTCTTGAGAAGATGAATTTGATCACCTATTAATGCAGCTGCACCTTTCTGAGCTGAACCATCCTCAGTGATAGGAATATGGTACATGCCAGTGTCACCGTTGAGTTTAGCCATTCGCATAACATCGTAGAAAGAGTGTCCCCCTCCTGTCTTTTTTTCTCCCATGCCTTTAGACATTACCTGTATTTCAGCATACATCCAAAAATCCACCTTCTTACTATCGTTGAAATGTATTATTGGCATAATGTATTTCATATCCCCATAACCCACCATATCACCTGCACGCTTAGCGAATCCATTCTTTTTCTGTGTTTTCCCTCCTATTATTTCATAAACAGATACAGATTCCTTGTCAAGAAGTTTTTGAACCTTATCGAAGATTTCCATGTCGTTGCAAATGAGTGTCCCTCTAACGACATCAGTTAATCCCGCGGTTGTCTTTCCTGCCATTCTCTTCTTGGCTTTGGTTATGGCTCCCGCAGTTTTTTTGGTTACATACTCAAAGGTAGGATCTCCATTTTCCGCTCCCGATGCATCTTTGACTCTTGTGATTAAGGCTTTGAAATCCTCTGCTGCTATTTGTGCATTTTTCATCAATTCATTTACCTGCTTCTCTATTTCTTCAGGAGACATTGTTTCAGTTACAGATAAATCTGACTCACTTTCTACACCCATGACTGAGGGTGGTTGGGTCATTACATCAGAAGTTTGAGCTTCATCACTTCCTACACCCATGACTGAGGGTGGTTCGGTTATTACATCAGAAGTTTGAGCTTTCTCTCCTTCTAATTGAACGGTTTCATGAGCCGAATGGCTGTTGGCAACGGTCTGCAATTGAGCAGTTTGTTGCATTTGCGGGTTCGTGCTGACAGAATTCTGAATAGGTCTTTGTTGTGAAACCCGAAGACTGCTATTCACCCTCGATTGCAATGACATCAATTGCTTTACCTGTGGGCTGTTGTTGGCAGCCTCTTGTAATTTCCTTTGTGCAACAGCTTCAGGGCGATTGTCAACAAACTGAAAGGTGGATTCACCACCGCTTTCTAGCTGAGTTTCGGCGTTTTGAGCAGATTTACTAGCTACTTCTTGTGTTTTACTAACGTGGGCATTCATAGATTTTTGCTTTACTAGGATTGGGATATTTAATAATTTTGGGCCATTTTATTACTATATACTATTGAAAATCACTGTATTAATATCTTAATTGTTTAAATGTATATACTATTTATATAATTTCCCAATACATTTATTTAAAATACTTGACTGGATTTTATCCCTGAAGCTGATATACTGTGCAGGAATATACTGCGTAAGCTTACTAATTCTTTATGCAAGAATTGAAGTTGTCGTGGCCTCTTAAGCAGTCAAATTATGACATTATTATGGCTTAACATATATTGCCCCGCCTTGATCGCTGATCATGGGCTAAAAAGCTTCCCCTATGAAGAGATAGAAGCCAGGCCCTTCTTTGGTCATTGCTACATCGAACCGAGTGTAAATGTCCTTTTCCGGGAATGTCAGGAAGCGTAAGCCCAAGCCTCCTGCCACCTTAAAGTTTTTCAGTGCAAATTCATTTTCTTTTGAGAACACTGTTCCTGTCCCTACAAACACTGTACCGCCCCACCGCTTGAATCCTTTCATCGGGAGGAAGCGGTATTCGGCCTGTACTGCAAACTGATGTTTGTCCCGGTGTCTGCCAAGGTAATAGCCCCGCATTAATCTTTCGCCTCCCATCAGTGCTAACTGGTTGAAAGGAACCTCTCCAGAGGTAAATTGCCCAAAAATTTGAGCCGCAAATACATCCCGTCCATTCTTGATAGGGCGGTAGATACGGTTGTCTGAAAGTATATTGGTAAAGCTGAAGTCACTTCCCCAAAATGTATTCGAATGGAGAACAGCCAATTCAAAGAAATTTCCATTTCTGACATTCAAGACATTGTGACGGTCATCAAAGATGGCTCCTACCCCGACAGAAAGGTTCATAGAACCCTCTGCTCCCAACGGCAGGTCAATCTGGTCGATATTTTCGCCCGGAAGGAATTCAACACGGCTCAGATTGATGAGTTCTACTTCTGCTCCTGCAAACAAAGAACCGTGGATCTTGCGCAATGCCCTTTCCTTGAAGATGAGATAATTCGCCTCCACAAGGGCTTGAAATTCAGGTGGGGTACTGGGGCCGATCCCATAGTAGAGGAGAGGATAGCTCTGGAATTTCGCCGCTCCCAGAAAAAACCAATTGTTTTGGTCAGTATAAAGCGCGTGTTCCAGCCAAACTCCATATTGTTTGTTGAGGGTAAAGAAAGTAAGGGCTTGGATCTCACTCAGCCGGTTTTGAGTATTCTGCCTGGCATGATATAGCAGGAGGGAACTGAATCCTATTTCCCAAGAAGTTTCGGGAGAAAAGCCCACGGTAGGATAGATAAGGAACTTTGGTTTCTCCGGTCCGGTAGTATCAAACATAATCTTATTGAGATACCGTTTTCCAAACCACGGCTTACCGGTCTGAGCTTGAATCAAGATAGCCGATGCCAGTAGAAAAGAAAGGAGCAGAACAGGTCTTTTCATCTTGATCCAATCTAAGCATAGTCTTCTTAGTCACAAAAAATAAAACTTGGACTTGCAACAAAATAGATACTATGGTGTTTTTGCTTTCTATTGTACCAGATTTCGATGTATTCAAAAACGGTTATTTCTGCTGCTTTCCAGTCTGGGAACTGTTCGCCGTAGATGGCTTCTATTCTCGGTTTTAAGGGCCATTCTCCATGCAGGAATCACCGTGTCTGTTGCGCTCATGGCCTTACTCATTGCCCGGAAAACTCTTTTTGGGCTTTCTACTCAGCTCCGAGCGCCAGCGATAGGATCAATATATTCATCAGATCTGAAAAGCTTGCCGATGACATTGGTAAAGCATAGTAGTTGATTTTTCCCTAGTTTTATTCGGTGAAACAACCGGTTTTTTTGGTGGCTCTGGCTTTATTACTCTCTTCCCAAATGTTTGGCCAATCAACCTTTGGGCAGATCAAGAAAGACAGGTTATTCAAAGTTGACCCAGCATCCGGGCTGTTCAAAGAGATTCGAGTGATTGTAGAAAACCGGCTTAAGGGAGAGCTTTGGTGGTTTCTAAGTCCACATGGCTACTATCAAAACTGGATTCCCAAGTCCAATGACAGGCTTGAAAGGCCCGGTTACCCTCAAAAGTACTATGGAATCGGTCTTAGAGGCGGAGCTAAAAAGTATTTTTCTGGAAATTCTCCAAAAGGGCCCTTTTTCCAAATCCAGGCCGCTTACCGTAGAATGTGGGTCAACCATTACAGCGAAGGCCTGGATCTGTTCAGTAGAGATAAGTTTAACTTGTGGGGGCTGGGAGCTAATGTAGGTTGGCAGGGTCTTTACGGCGCTAAAGACAATATCTCATACGGGGGGCTCATTGGACTTGAATATTTCAGAGGATTTGGTCGAAATTATGTGCAGGACAGGATTGTTCAGAACTGGTTTGAATTTCCCTTTTTACGGAAACCAGCATTCCTGGATGGCATTCGCCTTTACTTCGGTATTGAGCTTGGGTTTGCCTTCAAGCAAAAGAGACTCCACTGGTAAGTTATGAAGAATTTCCTCCACAGGCGAGGTAGTACATTGGTCCAGCTTCTGGTGGAATGTGGGTTTCTTCAAAACCCTTCAACTGCTATTCCTGTGATTACTCCTACTCCGAATACAAAGGTTCAAGATTGGTGTTTCCCTGTACATGATCTGAAAGTTGTTCCAGGCAACTTTAGCAGATCCAGCCTTGTTTCCCATGAATTAATGGATATAGATTTGGATACAAAGAGCGGATATCTGAATTTTAATTTTACCCCAAAGACCTATGAAAGCTTTTTTGCGGAGGACTTCGAAGAAATAAGGATTACACTGGCTAATAGTTTGCGGAGTCCCGAAGTACACAAAAGCCTTGGGGCACAACGTAAGATTTTGACCCGGTTCAGGAGGTACGATGAAGGTTTGCTCGCCCGGTATTTGAAAAAAAACGAAGGAGTTTCAGGGAAGGAGAACTTCTTTGAAAGAAAGGAAACTTTTTCAAATGAAGGGCGACACCTCTCTGTCGGCAGTTATCCTCACCTCCCTTTAGAAAAAG
>JBFGVE010000037.1:0-22761 GCA_041565275.1 Bacteroidia bacterium | reverse complement strand
GTGCGATGATCAATATCGGCGACAGGGAAGACCAGTTGCTGGTTTACCGTGCTACCATCGAAGGAGAATTAAGTGTCCGAAAGGTTGAAGAATTGGTAAGGAACCTGACCCATAAACCAGAAAAAAAGCCAGGTAGCCCCAAGAAAAGCGAAAAAAACATCTACCTTTCAAAACTGGAACAAAATTTGGAAGAAAAACTCGGGGGTCGGGTGGTCATCAAACAGTCCGGAGATGGAAAAGGAGAATTACGCCTTCACTTTGAGTCCACGGAAGACCTGAATCGTATCCTCGATTTGCTTGAGATCATGAAATAGTTCCAAGTATGGCGGAAGCTCTCTCTTGTTGGTATAAGATGTCGTTTTTTCAACATAGCTTCCCATCTTTCCCGGGGTGTTCCCACCTTGGAAAATACCTCATCATTTGCCTGATAACTTTGGGGAGCATGGTTTCTGTGAATGCCCAGACGACCCTTGATACAGTTAACGTACCGACTTCAGACAGTTTGTCAAGACGAAAGGTATTCTTATCCGGAGACAGTCTGCAGAGTGTAGTTCGCAAGGCACCGGAACGAGAAGCGAATGGCCCTGCCTTGTCGCGGCGTAAGCTCCGTCTGTCCACGCTAGCTCCTCCGGACCCTAATGTTGCACTGCGCCGGTCTCTGCTTCTGCCAGGATGGGGACAGGTATACAACCGCAGTGCCTGGAAAGTTCCGGTCATATATGCCGGGTTTGCGGGCTTAGGCTATATGTTCGCATTCAACCACAGGGAGTATCGCTATTACAAGCTGGCTGCTATTTGCGTCGGAACCGATACCTGCACCGCCTATCCTGAATTTGATGGATTTTCCCAGGAGAATATAATCTCTGACCGTGAATTTCACCGCCGCTACCGTGACCTTTCTGTGATCATAGGTGCACTCTGGTACACACTCAATGTACTAGATGCCTATATAGAGGCCCACCTCCAACCCTTCGATGTAGGAGACGACCTGAGTCTGCGGGTAAAACCTTCCGTATTACCTGATCCGTTCCAACAAAGGACCGTATATTTGGGGGCCAGCATATCGCTGGGTCTCGGAAAGTAACTTCCTTAGACATGAAAATAAGAATTGCCATTGTAGGCTATGGACGCATGGGAAAGGCTGTCGAACGTGAAGCCAAAGCACGCGGACACCGGATCGTAGCTTGTATTGATAAGAACACTGCTGAGCAAATCGAAGGATTGAACCGCTCGGAAGTAGATTGTGTCATTGAATTTACCCATCCTGAGTTTGCTGTAAAGAACTATTCGGCTCTTTTTAAGAAGCGGATCCCGGTAGTTACAGGTACTACAGGCTGGAATAACCGGAAGGATGAAATACAACGCTTAGTGGAGCATGGTCAATACTCATTTCTCTGGACTTCGAATTTTTCCATCGGAGTAAATATCCTCTTTGAATTGAACCGTAAGTTGGCCAGGATCATGAACCGCTATCCTGATTACGACGTCTATGTGGATGAAGTCCATCACCGCATGAAAAAAGATGCTCCCAGTGGGACTGCAATTTCACTGGCCAATGAGATCATTGAAAATATTGACCGCAAATCCACCTGGGTCACGGATGAAGTCCAACACCGCGCACCCAACAAAGATGAACTTACGATTGCGTCTTCTAGGGCTGGAAATGTGATTGGCCGCCATACGGTCAGTTATATCTCGGAGGTAGATGAACTCACCGTCCATCACTACGCCAAGGACAGGCGTGCATTTGCCGTAGGCGCAGTAGTAGCCGCAGAGTGGCTGGTCGGGAAAAAAGGATTTTTCCACTTTTCGGATGTTCTGAAGGGATAATTACTGCTGAATCCCATTTCTATTTCATCTGGAAGAAGCACTGCTGCACATACAATAATCCGGTAATTCACCGTTAATGTACCAAAGAATTTATAAATTAGCCGCTTCAAAACAACTGAAGGGCGAGCCCTTTTACAATATCCTTCATGAACTACCATCTTTATATTACTCTTCCCCTATACCTGCTACTGCATACCGGCCTCTATGGCCTATTTGTCAAAGCAGGAGAAAAAGGTTGGAAGGCCTTTGTACCTGTTTACAACGTCCTGACCTGGCTGGACTTGATCGGACGTCCCAGGAGGTGGGTGTTCTTCTTTGTCATACCCGTACTTAATTTTGTGATGGGAATAGGTATTATTCTCGATCTGGTACGGTCCTTTGACAAGCATAAGTTTGGCGATCAACTGGCCGCCGTTCTCTTTCCTTATATCTATTTCATTTACCTCGGCTTTAATAAGAAAGATAAATACAGGGGCAAATGGATGGAAATCAAGGGTAAGGAGCCCAAAAAATCAGGCTTTCGTGAATGGCTGGATGCCATCCTTTTCGCTGGGACCGCTGCCTTGGTTATCAGGATTTTTCTGATCGAGGCATTTATGATCCCTACGACTTCGATGGAGGGTTCTCTACTTGCAGGAGATTTCCTCTTCGTAAGTAAGTTCCATTATGGTGTGCGCCTTCCGATGGCCCCTTTGTCCATTCCTTTTGTACACAATACCCTTCCTTTTACCACTGGCTCCAAATCTTTCGCCAACGTCAAGCTTCCATACAGTCGTCTCCCCGGTCTCAAGCGAGTGAAACGAAATGAGATCGTAGTGTTCAATTATCCTGCGGATGATGCTTATCCCGATGTTCCTGAGCTTGGAGAGATTGAAATCACCAGTATGAAACAAAATTATATCAAGCGGTGTGTAGCAGTTGCTGGTGATACCTTTCAAATCAAGGATCAGGTCATTTTGATTGACGGAAAGCCAGGATGGCAGGGCGAGCACGTACAGCATAGCCATGACGTCAGCGGTATCTATCCAAAATTGCTGGTCGACTTTGGATTCCGGTACAATCCCGGGGATGCCAACAACAACGTCCGGGAAGGGCTTACCCCTGGATCGTGGGTGATTGACATGTCCGATACCAAAGCGGCGGAACTGCGCGCCAAGTATCCGGGAATTCAGATTGAGAAAAGAGTCAAGGACTATAACAGGGTAATTCAGGAGCTTTGGGGTGTCCCAGGTAACAAAGCCGATTATAGTATCAGGATGATGGGCCTCATGAAAAGCAAGATCAATGCCAAGAGTGTTCCTTTCCCGAAGCGACCTGACATGGAACAATACCTCTGGACAGTGGACAATTTTGGTCCGATATGGATCCCTGAAGCAGGGGTTACGATTGACCTGACTCTGGAGAATCTTCCAATGTATGAGCGCATCATTGATGTCTATGAAGACCACGACCTTGAGGTCAGGGGAACACAGATCTTCATCGATGGAGAACCTGCTTCTACCTACACCTTTGAAATGGACTATTACTTTATGATGGGGGATAACCGCCACCAATCACTGGACAGTCGTTTCTGGGGTTACGTTCCTGAAGACCATATCATCGGCCGCCCTTGGTTTGTCCTGTTTTCAACTGAAAACGGGATCCGTTGGGACCGAACTTTAAGTGGAGTTGGTCGCTGGGAACCATGAAAGCCTGATTGAAATCTATCCTTTTCATAGCGTGGAAAATTCTCAGGAGTTTGACCTTGGGAGTTTTTCTGATCGTATTGTTGGCTTCCTGGGCATTGCGTACCGGGTGGTTCCAGGATCTGATCCAGGTCCCGATGGAAAATCTATTGAGCTCCGCATTGGGGGCCAGGGTAGACATTGGTGAGATCGACTTTGATCTCCCGGCTCGCTTGGTAATTCGCAATACTACCATGAAAGACCCCAAAGAGCATCCCCTCTTCGGTATCACGGAATTGCGTACCGATATGACCCGTATCCCCTTGGCAGACCTACTCTTTTCTTCGACAGGAACCCCAAAAATTGAAGTGGGACACCTCGATATCAACGGCCCCCAAGCTTTTATTTACCGAAGCCGTTCCGATTCTACACTCAACATCGACTTCCTTTCCGGTAATGCTACAGACAATAATGCTTCTAAGCCTCTGGATCTTAACCTTTCACTTCGTGAGGGCCGCATTCGAGGCGGACAATTTATCTACATTGACTCCACCAAGAGTGATGAACAACTTGCAGTTCGGGGTCGGATTAACTTCGACAACTTAAAGCTGACGGCGCTGAACATGGATTTCACCTTTGGCCTCCAGACAGCAGATCTGATCATGGATGGGGAAATAAAAAGCCTTCGGGTACAGGAGCAACAGTCAGGGGTCGACCTAACAGAATTGCATACAGGTTACTATCTGGATCTGGGTGAATCCGCTCCAGGTAAATTTATGTTGTGCCTGAATGATACTCGCCTGAATATAAGGGATTCCACACGGTTATTTTTCAATGGAGAAATAGTCAATCTACGATCGGATAGCCTCGCATCGGGATTTTTCCCAAAAATCTCTGCCAACTTCCAGAAATCTTATGTACATCTGGATGACATCAATAGATTCCTTACCAAGCCCATCCCTTTGACAGGGCCAGCCTTTGTGGATGGATATGTTTACGGGACACTTGACCATCTGTCTTCTGATGAACTGTATTTGGGGATCGCTGACAGCACCCGCCTGCATACATCTATTGCGCTCAACAATCTGAACGATCCGGACAATCTGAATTTTGACCTCAATCTTTCTCCCAGCCTGATTTCATTTCGTGAATTAGAAGGGTTTTTGAAAGGGGTAGATCTCCCACTCGCTGGTCTGGTCTGGGTTGACGGTGAGATCAGTGGTGATCTCAGCCGATTAACTTCCAAAGAACTTCATATTCGCACGCGTGCTTATACCGATTTATACGTCCGAACCAGGATCTTCAATTATCAGAACGAAGAGAACCTACTTATGGACCTGAAGTTGGACAGGAGCAAGATCGATATTGTGGAACTACGTGCCCTTTTACCAGATATAGACCTCCCCAAAGAGCTTAATAATATTGGCCGGAGCGAGGTCAATGGGCGATTTGTAGGAGGAACGCGTGACTTCGCCCTTAACGCTAATCTGGGAACAGTCCATGGCATAGTTGATGTGGATATCCGTTTTCAACTTCCACCCGGAAAGGACATGCGTTACAACGGTGTGCTGGTCACCCGGCATTTGGATTTGGATGCATTCAGATTGGTTAAAAGCGAAATCTCCTCTGATCTCAATTTTGAGGGAAGGATAAAAGGGAGGGGGACAAACTTTTATACGATGCATGCAGAGATCCAAGGCAAACTTACCGACACCGATCTCATGGGCTACAGGATCGAATCCCTCACGACAGAGAACGCTGTGATCGACAGGGCAAGTATCGGTGGAAAGATCGCCCTCAACGATCGGCATGGTAATGCTTCTCTCACCTTTGTAAGAGCCCATTTCCCAAAAGAACAACCCCACAGTATTAGGATCGAAGGAGATGTAGACCACTTGAACCTGGCTCACTACAATATCATTCCTGATGATTCAATGCTGCTTTCATCGGTCCTGATCGTCAAACTGGACGGTGATTCCCTGGAGAACTATGCCGGAAAAGTACAGTTCAATTTTAATAGGTTGATCAGGGTAAATGCAGACTCTTTGTTTTTCAATGGAGTAAAACTCACTTCAAAGTTTGATTCGCTCGGAAACCGAGACATAAATCTTGTGAGTGACATAGCTGATATGCACTTAACGGGAAACTTCCTCTACTCTGAAGCGGCTTCAGTAGCCTCGAGAACAAGTAAAGAACTCGACCTGTACATCAGGAACAACCAAGCCTTGATCGACGCCTATTATGCAGAAAAAGATACTTTTCAGGAAAGTCTCTCGGTTACAGGTACTTTAACAACCAAAGAAGGCCTCAATGATTTTATGGATTTTCTCCAAATACCTGTATATGCAGCTGCAGGGTCAAAGATAATCCTCAACCTTGACCATAATGCAACCGACAATGTAATGGTCAAATTGCTTTCTGATTCACTTAACATTTTTGCTATTGGTATGAAAGGCGACTCTATGGAAATGGAGCTTGCCAAGGAAGGTTCAGGAAATGAATTGCTGCTTTCCGGCCATTTGGAATCAGAAACCCTCTGGTTGGACAACACTGTTAAAGTGGAACAGTTTGTAATAAATCCAATGGGAAATGACAAGAGACTTAATGTCCATATACGGGGCTCTCAATCTGAGATGGACAACCTTTACTTCATCAACCTCACGAGTGACTTTTTACCCGACAATATCATCCGAACAGTTGTCAGTGAGCAATCTAGACTTAAGATTGGAGAAAATGAATGGAGGTTTGGCCCCAAGAATCAGGTTGTCCGTCAGCTTGATCCAGAAGGTATCAAAAAGGATGGTCAGGATTCTTTGATAGACAGGTTCTTAGTCTCTAACCTGCAACTCTACCAAATAGACAGTACAGTTACTCAATCCGGGTTTGTTAGGACGGATTCTCAATCTATCACCCTTGAAGGAGTCATTTCTCAGCGAGCCTCTGATACACTCAAAGCTATTGTTACCAATCTGAACATCCCCTCAATTATCGGAGTTTCTGAAAATAACATGGATATCCGGGGGCGTATTCCGAAAGCCAAATTGCTTTCCTGGAAAGTCTTAAGTGAATTACCTAGTGTTTTTTTAGACGCTCAAATACGGGGTTTTGGATACAAATATGTTGACTCTCTGGAATTCGATATTTATGCTGGCTGGCCTACGTTCAAGGGACCTGATTATGCCGGCACCTTGTTCACAGCTCGGGCACCCAACGGAGATTCTCTTGAAGCCAAGGGTTCTTATCGCTTTTCCAGCAAAGAACTGGATTTTAGTTTTTTCCATTCTACCTTGAACCTGTCCTATCTCCAGCCCTTTCTGGATGGTTCGATTTCCGATCTGAAAGGTTACGTGAGTTTGGATAAAGCTACTATAAAAGGTACCCTAGATAATCCTCTGATCAATGGCAAGGTCCACTTTAGAGATGCGGGCCTGAAGGTAGACTTTCTCAATAACAGATTTCGACTGGGAGACAACACCTTAACCTTCAACAATGATTCTCTGTCTATTCCTCGGATCATGTTGTACGACGACTATGGCAAATCTGCGATCCTTTACGGAATGATCGATTACAACCATCCTGACGGGGTCTTTCTTAACCTCAAACTGGATGAGATCGACAGCATGACAGTAATGGATACGCGGCGGGAACAGTCTCCGGAATTTTATGGACATGTGGTTCTGGACGGGAAGTATGCTGAAATCCAAGGATTGATCGATCTGGTACGAATTGATGCCGCATTCAAAACTGGTAAGGGATCCTGGCTGGACATACCATTGGATGACTTCACCAGTGCCAATCGCCTGGACTTTGTCACCTTTGTCGGTGCTGCAAAAGATGTAAAACCCATGCAGGAGAATCCTTACGGAGGGTTTAGCCTTTTGGCCAGGGTTGAGGCCACTCCTGATGCCAGACTGAGGCTTATCTTGGATGAGACTGTAGGTGATATTATTGAAGCCAGGGGAACGGGAAATATTACCATGAAGGTCTCTGAAACAGGAGAATTTGGGCTGACTGGAACTTATAATCTCACAGATGGAAATTACCTGTTTACAGCGGAAAATATTGTCAACAAAAAATTCAAGGTGCTGCCCGGAGGCAGGATTTCCTTCAATGGGGATCCCTACAATGCAGAAATTGACCTCTATGCTGTATACAAGGTCAATGCTGATGTGAGTGACCTTTTAGGTGGACAGAGCAACCGGGTGCCTGTAGATATCGTTATGCACATGGAAGGTTCACTGGAGGAACCCCAAATCGAACTGTCCCTTAAGCTCGATGAATTGAACCAACAGGATCTACTCGGACTCTCCTCCTACTTCCGGCGTATCGAATACGATGAGCAGGAGTTAAACAAACAGGTGGTAAGTCTGCTCCTCTTTGGCCGTTTTTCTGGTGCAGTGGTAGCCAGTAATGCAAGTCCCGTAGGGGGAGTTACTTCTTCGATCTCAGAGTTGGTCTCCAACCAAGTAAACTACTGGATCTCTCAGGCATTCTCAGATGCCAATCTTGGAGTGGAAGTAAATACCAATGAATTTCAGGATGTAGAACTTGCGGTCCAGACTACCCTTTTCAATGACCGTGTTACCGTTGAGCGAAATGGCACCCTGGTCTCCAATCAAGGGAATGGGATGACTTTGGGGGACCTTAGTGTTCAAATCCGGCTTTTACCTAAAATGGATCAGAACAATGTTCCAAGGCCCGACGCAGGCCGTCTTGTACTTGAGATATTTAACCGCGAAGATGTTGCACTCACTTCTGCGACCAATGTGACCAGAGGAGCGGGGGTCTTTTACAAAAAGGATTTCGATAGGATAGCTGATCTCTTCCGTCGCTCCTCCACTACGGATATGGGAGACGGAGAACCTGATCGAGACGGAGAATCCATTGAAGAGGGGGAGGATCGCAGACGGAGATAAATAGACTTATAACATGTAAATTGGAAATACCGCTTTGGAACCAACCAATCTTATTGGACTCTTAATTTCTGCCCGATTTCCAAACGGGAACCGTTCATTCCATTCATGGACTTGATAGAGGTAACTGTTGTACCCTGTGATTGGGCAATACCCCATAGAGTATCACCAGAACGCACAGTGTAGTACCTGGGGGATCCATTATTGACAACCTTAGACTTGGTTGTAGAAGCAACGGTTGTTGAATTTGATGATATGTTTGGCTTGGAGCTACTGTAGATTTTCAGGCGTTGGCCTGGTTTAATATTGTAGCCTCTCAGACCATTCCATCTCTGGATACTTTTCCAGCTGACATGGTAACGCCCGGCAATCTGACTAACGGTCTCACCAGACCTTACCTTATGGTAGATGAGGTTCTTGTCTATGGTTGAATTACTGTTGCTTGCCCCTTTCCTATCAGAAGATACATAAGCCTTGTTGGTAAGAGGCGAAATCTTACCGTCAGCATACACTTGGTTGACCATATCGGGGTCAAGTTGTGCAATCCGGGTAAAAACCGTGTCGCGGTTAGCGGCAATTTTCTGACCCGTAGCCATAGGGATCCGCAGGGTATACGGTTTGTGTGAATAAGGAACAATATCACGCTGCAACTCAGGATTTAAATCTTTGAGCAAATAAAAATCAGTCTCTGTCACCTGCGCGAGGTGTTTCAGATTAAACTTATTCCTGGTTACTTGAAGGGTATCTTGGTCAAATGTGAAATCAACTTTTCGCGGAAAAAGATTGTGTTCGGCCGAGTAGTTGAATACATAAGTAGCAGCAATAAAGGCAGGAACATAACCGCGCGTCTCCTTCGGAAGGTTTTCTCTGATTTCCCAAAAAGTCCTCTTTCCGCCGGAACGGGCAATTGCCTTGTTGACGTTTCCAGGTCCGCAATTGTATGCAGCAATGACCAAAAGCCAATCCCCATACGTTTTGTACATATTCTTCAAGTAGCGAACTGCAGCCTCAGTGGCTTTGAATGGATCTTTTCTTTCGTCAATATAGGACGTCACATCCAGCCCATAAATTTTTCCGGTGGCCAACATGAACTGCCACAGACCTGTAGCTCCTACCCTTGAACGCGCATGGGGATTGAGCGCTGACTCCACAATTGGCAAATGCTTTAATTCGATGGGCATACCCTGGCGGTCCAATTCAGCTTCAAATATAGGGAAGTATATTTCTGACAAACCCAACATCCGTTCAACCTGCCCCCTTCTCTTTTGAGTGTACAAATTGATGAAGGCATGGACGTAAGAATTGTATTCCATTGGGATTATGGTTCCCATCTCTTTCAGTCTTTCACCTAGAATTTCAGGGTTATAAACAGGAACAGAATCCTTCGCAAAACCATAGACGTTGAGAAGGTCACGGTTGTATTTATCTTCCGGGAATGATTGGTGTTTGTAACAGGGTATCAGGCCGTCTAATTGCCAATTGATAGCTTCCAAAGTGTAGACCTGAGCACTGTCATTGTCTTGAGCCTTCACACTAGCCATGGCAAATAACACCACTGCCAACACTGCAATCAAGTTTTTCATAATGTTTTAAAACGTGTATGTTTCAATATTTGTTATTCGTCACCACTACCAACTCCAAAATAAGAAGAATCTATGGATATCTTCCTTTGCTGGAGAATAACTTATAAGATAGATGTAGTAAAAAATAGACAAGAGGGCAGACAGTCCAGTTACATGAATCAAGTCCTCTCCATCCGGGGTATCGAGTTCCTTAAACTGCTCAGGACTCAGTTCCAGAGGTATTTGTCGGAGAATTCTTCTCCTTTTTAGGTTCTGATTCAATCTCACGCTGGATCTCTTTGGAAGCATTCTTAAATTCACTTATACCTTTTCCCAGCCCACGTGCCAATTCAGGGATACGTCGAGCACCAAAGAGTAACAGGATGACTACCAGAATGATGACAATCTCGGCAGTACCTAATCCAAACATAGCTATGATCGCTGAGGACATAATATCGGGTTTAATGATTCTAACCAAAGGTACAGAAAAAGTGCAACAATATCATTTCTTCCCTGCCAGCCAGAGTTCTGGGTCCTGGGCCACTCTTCCTTTGTACAATTGGAAATGAATTTTAGTTTCGCTGGTTGAAGCATCTGTACGGGCTGAACCGAGGATATCAAGCATGGTCACTTCTTGCCCTGGGTTAACAGTTACTTCTCTCAGGTTTGCGTAGACCGAATAGTAATCACCGTGCTGCACGATCACGATCTTGCCCTGCCCGGGAATAGGCATCACCTGTGCTACCTTACCAGCCCAGATCGTGCGCACCGATTGCCCGGAACGAGTGGTGATGTCAATGCCTTGCAGATTGATCGCTGTGTTGGAGCCTGGGAGGATATTGTGACCAAAGTGCCGTGTCACCGTTCCCACTGATTTCGGCATGGGCCAAGGGAGCCTTCCTTTGTTCTTGAAAAAAATTTTGTTCAAAGAGGAAAAATCTTCTGCCGACCCAACCTTTGGGAGTGCCGTCAACCGTTCAATCTCAAGTACGATTGCTTTATCAAGTGCTTTCCGCTCTTGTTCTTTGGCCTTGATTTGGGCTGCGATCTTTAACTCTTGAACACGTAACTCTTCATAGAGCTTTTTCTGGTCTTTCTCTAGCTTCACCAATTTGTTCCGCTCCTTCTCCTTCTCCCGTACCAGAGCGACCTTCTCCAGCTTCTTCTGTTCCAACTCATGCTTTTTCTTAGCCAGTTCAGCTTTCTTTGCTTTGATCTCCTCTACTTGGGCATTTTGCATATCAGAAATGGCTTGGAAATATATCAAACGCTTATATGTTTGGCTTAAGCTTTTTGCGCTTAAAAGATAAAAAGAGGTAGACTTACTGTGCATGGCTTTATAGGTCGCTACCATCAACCTGCCGAACTCTTCCTGGATTTGCTTGAGCTCTTTCTCCTTAGCAACAATGGTTGCCTGGATTTCCTCAATTTCAGCAGTAAGTTGCTTGACCTCACGGTTCATTGTTGCCAATAATTCTGCCCGGAGGGTGATCTGGTGGGAAACAAACGAAATCTCAGCCAGTATCGCATCCTTCTTTGTTGCTGCTGAATCCCGGGCCACCTGGAGATTCTTAAGATCCCGTAAAATCCGGACCTTTGCATCCCGTAAGGAATCAAGCTGAGGACTAGTTTGGGCATTTGCTCGCCCAAACGATAACGCGAATAATGCCAAATAGAGAAAAAAGACCTTCCAGTAAATCCAGAGGCCAAATTTATTTTCACTTAAAGCTACAATCCTTGATTCCGTAGCTTTTGGGAATCCGGAAGTTGAATGTCGATTTACCGGGTTCAATTTCTATATTTGTATGTTCCAGTTCAATACGCACGATTTCCGGTTGGGTTACCTCAATTAGTGTGTTTCCGGGAATATCCTGTCCGCTTATATTTTGGAAGTTTCCATAGGTAACTGTGGACTTTCGGTCTAATTTACTGTCTTCAGCAACCATCTTGTCCAGATTGAAACTTACACCATTCAAAAACCAAGAAAGCTTCAAAGGTGGACGCTCTTCGTTCAGACGAATTCCATTTGCCATGTCTGGAACCATTTTGAGATTTTCTGACCGAAATACGGGATTCCCTGTAAAAAAGCTCTGTACGAGGCCAAAATCAACCTCCATTCCAAGCATATCGGTCAGGACATTGAAATCACACAGCACAGCGATCTTTCCAAGTGACATGCGCATCCTTACCGAATCCTGATCGATCAATACGGTACCTAAAGGAAGACCTAATTTAGAGATTGAACCCCAGATCAAACTGTCTTTTGCAATATTTACTTGGTAAGAAAATCCGATTCTTTGCTCTTTCCCTGCTTTGGTGGTTTCAAAATCAGCTTTCCCTCTGAAGGATATGATCTTGAATTCGGCCCGGGTATCTTCATATTTCTTCAAAACCTCTTCCTTAGTCAAACCGACTACTTTAACATTTTTATTACCCGAGGGCCGGTTTTTACATGACCCTAATTGAATCAGGATCACTACCAGAGAAAGAAAGAGAAAAGAGTTATTATTTGTCGGCATCAATTTTGGCTTTGCGTAACTTTCCTTCGATATCCAGGTTCTCAGAACCGGTTTCTTTGGCCTTCTGCCAGAAACTTCTGGCCTTTGTCTCATCCCCAAGTTTTAGCCAAACGTCACCGTAGTGTTCCAACACTTCACCGGTACCCCCTTGCTCTACTGCTTTTGCCAGTTGAGTCTCAGCAGCTTCATAATCCCCTTTCAGGTAGAGGATCCAACCGTAAGTATCCAGGTAAGCAGGAGAATTTGGAAAACTTAACAATGCCTTTTTTACCATTTCCTCTGCACGGTCAAGCTGTTCATTGCGTAAAGAAAGGAAATATGCATAGTTGTTAAGTGTAAGAGGGTTGTCACCGTCAAGTTTGAGAGCCTCTTCAAAATTCCTGTCAGATTTCTCGTACTCCTCTTCCTTGTAGTAGATTTCACCAAGGAGGACACAAGCTTGCAGAAGCAATTCGAACTTGGAAACACCTACCTTTTTGATTTTCTCAAAAGCATAGATCGCACCATCACGATCTCCTTGTCTTAAGCTTCCTACACCAAAATAATAGAGAAATATCACCTGATTGGGAAAATACTCGAGAGCCTGCTCTGCATCCTTGGTCATTCCTTCAAAATCACTCAGTTCAGAATCAAGGATTAGAAGTTCTTGCCAGACACTTTCATTGGCAGGGTTCCCCTCCAGGGACTTCCGATAGAAATACCGTGCGGAGTCTTTGTTATCTGAAACCTGAAATATATCACCCCGGATTCCATCAATGAGAGGACTCTTGGGATGGACTTTGTACAAGATATCTCCAAGGGTACGGAGATGGGTTAATACTTCAGGATCCCTTACTGCGAAGGAATACATACTGCTGAGGATCCTAATTTTAGCCTCGAGATCCACATCAGGATTCTCAAATGCCCTTAAGAGGAAGGCTTCTGATTTTTCCCGGTTACCTGCGATTTGGTAATAATCAGCAAGAGAGAGCAATGCAAATCCATCGTTAGGCTTTGATTCAAGAATATCCTCTAGAACAGCAATCGCTTCTTCCTCTCGCCCATTCCTAACCAGGACGTCATATTTGGCTTGAAGATAGCGGGACTCAATAGGGAAAAAGGCGATCAGCTTATCTAACTCCTCAAGAGCCTTATCGGGTTGGTTCAGGTAAAGTCGCAACCGATGCTTTCGGTAAATGACATCCTCGTTCATTCCCGTGAGTTTCTCCAACTGATCGTATACTTCCACCGACTTTTGGTAATCTGCAATACTGATGTACAACTGAGCTAAATCAAAAAGTGCATCCTTGTTGTCTGGAAATCTTTTTACCGTCTGTTCCTGGACCTGAATAGCTCGGTCAATATCCCGTAACCCCTGGTATCCTTGAGAGAGTTGAAAGTAGTACCAGTAGTTATTTTTTTCCAGCTCAATAGCCATTTTGGCATATTTGACGGAGTTGGAATAATCACCCAGTTCCCAGGAGAGCTTACCTATCATGTACATTGAAGCATGGTGGTTTTTGTCAATGTCCAAAACTTCTTTGAAGAGGGCAATAGCTTCTTCCGCCTCATTCTGCAAGTATTGGGTATTGGCCTCAATGAAGAGGAAATCCACTTGTCCTTTTTCTTTTCTACTCCCCGAAGATTTACGCTGTTTGTCCTTTTTACCGGTTTGAGCTATCAGTTCAGATCCGGACCCATGAAAACCTGTAACCGGCCCCATCATCACGAATCCCAGACTGAGCAGTATGGTAAGCATCTTTTTCATTCAGATTTTACTCTGCAGAAATCCCCAACATCCAGATTTCGGACCTGAGATTCAACCAAAGCTTCATTTCCAACCATAGAGTTACGCAAATTGGAATGAACAACTTCACTGTTTTCTCCAACAATAGACGATTGTATAACGGAATGGGATACGGAGGTATTGCTTCCGATGGATACAAATGGTCCTACAACTGAATTTTCCAGCCTTACTTTAGAGCCAATAAAACAAGGCGGAATAATCACACTGTTGACCGAAACCACATCCCTGGCAACCAGTTGAACCTGGTCAGATGCATCGTACTGCAGGATTTTCGCTGTGGTGTCTAGAACATGGGTCTTATTACCACAATCCATCCAATCATCAACTTTGCCGGGGACAAACCGCGCTCCTTTTACCTTCATACTTTCCAGGGCACTGGTAAGCTGGTACTCTCTTCCATCCCTCAGGTCATTCTCTATGAGGTGCTTGATTTCTTCTCTCAACGCTGCACCATCTTTTATGTAATATATCCCAATGATCGCCAGGTCAGAGATAAACTCCTGGGGTTTTTCTACCAGTTCTTGAATAATCCCTTCCTTATCAAGGGTTACTACTCCGAACGATGTGGGGTTTTCGACAGACTTGACCCAGATTGCTCCATCCTTGGAACGATCAATAGTAAAATTAGCCCTGAAAAGGGTGTCTGCAAAAGCAATTATGATCTCTCCATCCATACTATCCCGGGCCATCCAGATAGCGTGCGCTGTTCCCTCCGGACTGTCCTGATAATATATACTCACTTTTGCTCCGAGTCCTTCTGCAACCTCTTTCAGGTGTGCTTCGACCTCTTTTCCAAAGTCTCCGATCACAAAAGCAATCTCTTCAACCCTGCCATCATACAACCTGGCAATGTCTTCGCAAAGACGCTGAACAATTGGCTTTCCAGCGATAGGAACCAGCGGTTTGGGAACAGTGAGGGTATGTGGGCGTAGGCGCGATCCGCGACCTGCCATGGGGATAATAATTTTCATCAACGTTGGCTTATCTCCAGACAATAGAAATCAGGTGAGGAGCTATACACCTGTATGACCGAAGCCTCCAGCTCCACGCTCAGTTTCTCCGAGCACTTCAGCAATATTCCATACAACACGCTCATGAGAAGCAACAACCATCTGAGCAATTCGCTCTCCTTTGGTAATCACAAAGGGTTCAGATCCCAAGTTGATAACCAACACCTTGAGTTCTCCCCGGTAATCTGCATCAATTGTACCGGGTGAGTTAAGTACAGTAATTCCGTGGCGAAATGCCAATCCACTTCTAGGTCGGATCTGGGCTTCAAAACCGACTGGTAATTCTATGGAAATTCCGGTTGGTATAAGCGCTCTCTGAAGAGGCCTGAGAATAAATTCTTCCTTAACTGCTGCATGCAAATCCATACCAGCGGATTGTTCAGTGGCATAAAAAGGAAGCGGATTCTCAGATGTATTGAGGATATTTACTCGGATCATTTTGTTAAAATTCGATTGTCAATGATTTCGGCAAGTTTGAAATCTAAGTCTGTCAGACCACCTGCATCATGGGTTGTCAGCCGGATCATCACTTTGTTGTAAACATTACTCCACTCAGGATGGTGGTTTATCTTCTCTGCTTCTATGGCCACCTTGGTCATGAAACCAAATGCTGAAATAAAATCTCGAAACTCATAGGTCTTTTCAATCCCGTTGTTTCGGTAGATCCATCCTTCCAGAAAAACAAGTTTTGGTCTGACCTCCTCCTCAGAGTAATGCGGATTCATGGAACGAAGGTACCAAAAAATTAAGAATCAGGTCTTCTGCTTTTTTTTCTTTGCAGCAGGGAAAAGAATATTGTTCAAGATGAGGCGGTATCCGGGGGAATTGGGGTGTAGTTTAAGATCTGTAGGTTGTTCACCCACCATGTGCTGGTAATCTTCAGGGTCGTGACCGCCATAGAAGGTCCACATACCTTCCCCGATATTACCGTGGATATAACGCGCTTCATTGTATGCCTTCAATTCTCCCATGATCAACACCTCTTTTTTTAGATATTGCTTTTTAAAAGACGTAGTTTGCCCCATGAACCCTTTGACCGTTTTCGTATGGTTCTGGCAAAGCATGGTCGGGACTGGGTCCCACTTAGCAGAAAATTCAAAGAGGGTAAAATAATCCAAAGGTTTAGGGACCCTGCGCTGATTTGTAGCATCAATATTTGAGAATTCATAGATCAATGGATTCATGACCAGATTGAAGTCTTTAAAAGCAAGAGTAGGTCCAAAATCAAGCTTTTCATTGGCTCCTGGCTCTGCAGGATCTCCGTCGAACACATCAGCGACAATATCCGTGTTCATAGCTGCAAGTGCAATGTCGTAAGAATCTGTAGCGGAACACATGGCAAATAAGAAGCCACCATTGGCCGCAAACTGTTGTATCCTGAGAGCTACGGCAAGTTTCAGCTTACTGACCTTACGAAAGCCATTTCGTCTGGCAATTTCCTCCATCTCTTTAACCTGAGCGATGTACCAGGGCTGATTTCGGAAAGAATTGTAAAATTTCCCGTATTGTCCGGTGAAGTCTTCGTGGTGGAGATGCAACCAATCATACTTGCCGAGGCTATCGTGGAGTACATCATCGTCATAGACAACATCGTAAGGAATTTCAGCATAAGTCAGAACCAGGGTTACAGCATCGTCCCACGGTTGTTTTCCTTTAGGAGAATAGACAGCTACTTTGGGAGCCTTTTCAAGCTTAACAGCATCCATATTTATATCTTCAGCTGTGATCTCCTCAAGGATGGCTACCTTTTGACCGGCAGAGATCTTTTCATAACTAACTCCTCGGATGGCCAACTCGTCTTCAAACTTCGGGAAGGCCTCAAATAGGAAGCTTCCTCCCCGGTAATTCAGCAGCCAATTCACATTAATGCTATGTTCAAGAACCCAGTAAGCTATCCCATAGGCTTTAAGGTGATCGGATTGTGTATGATCCATGGGAATAAGTATGTGGCCTGCAGACTTAACCTGATTGCCCACCAACACCATCAACAGGATAAATAAGACTTTCTTCAACATATCCAGACAGAAACGTTTGTGTGTTCTGTTCACCTACGATAAGTCCCGTAAGATTATTTCCAAATATAGAGGAATGTATAGACAATACGACTTTTGTCAATCTTGTCAACTGTGAAAATACTATAGTTGAATCACTTGTATCTTTCCAGTTGATTTGGTTGATTTGTGTCGGAAGCCAATTACAAACGTAAAATTTAACCCTGCATGTTGGCGTCTACTCAAGAGGCCATTGTTGCTAATTTGGCTCTATTATGGTGTGGATAAGTTGCAGGGTTTGTGGAAAAAAGATATATTGCTTGCTGTTTGTTGATGTAAGATATAGTTAGTGTTGGACAATACACTTCGTGCATGTATAGGATAATTGTTTTACTCTCGCTCGCTGGGTTTAATTGGATCGCAAGTTCAGCAACTCCGTTAGTTTCGCTTTATGTACCGAGCGGCAAAGATACACTGAGTTCTGCCAGTACCGCTTCGGAAGCAGGAGTTAAGATCAGGAAACTTGACATTCCCGCCAGTGAGTTCAATCCAAAAGTTCAACAGGCTGTCCGATGGGACACAGTGGATCTAGACATGTACCACGTGGACATGACCAATTTCCGAGATACACTTTCTTACACCCTTCATCGTCCTTCTTCCGGTCATCATTTCCATCCTCCTCATGAAGGACAGGTTACCTCTGGATTTGGCCCACGACGTTTGTACGGGCGTAAATTTCATAAGGGTATTGATATTGATCTAGAAACTGGAGATGAAGTACAAGCTGCCATGAAAGGCAAAGTTCGTATCTCAAGATACAGCAAAGGTTATGGAAACTTTGTTGTGATCAGTCATGAGGGAGGTTTGGAAACACTTTACGGTCATTTGTCAGAATTGGTAGTAACGAAAGGTGAGCTTGTGGATGCCGGTCAGGTGATAGGCTTGGGTGGAAGTACCGGACAAAGTACCGGAAGTCACCTGCACTTCGAGTTGCGCATTTTCGGTAAACAGGTAGACCCATTACTGGCTATTGATCCTGCTACCTTAATGCCGAGACATTCTAACATAAAAGTCGATTCAACATGGTTTGACCATGTTTTACGTTCCAAAGACACTCATTTCCATATTGTTGAAGAAGGAGAAACAATAGAATCCATCTGCGCGATGTACGAGATGGAATCAGGCGAGCTTTTGGAATTGAATGAGTTGAATGAAGAGAGTGAGATCAGAACAGGATTACACCTGAAACTAGACTAATTCATTTCTCTCTACCCTAAGTTTATAAGTGTTTTGTACCACATTCGAAGTGCTTTTTGTGCTCAGGTTTCCTATAAAGAGCTATTTTTGCCAGATGTCTTTGATCCTTGCAATTGAGTCTTCTTGTGATGAAACTTCTGCTGCCGTTCTTCAAGACGGTCGGATACTCTCAAATGTAGTCGCCTCTCAATTGGAGCATTCGCTTTACGGTGGAGTGGTACCAGAACTGGCTTCCCGTCTTCACCAACAACAGGTTGTTCGAGTGGTCAAATTGGCATTGAAAGAAGCCGGAACTATTGCCCCCTCTTTGAATGCAGTTGCATTTACCAGAGGCCCAGGATTATTAGGCGCTCTTCTGGTTGGCACTTGTTTCTCTAAAGCATTTGCTCTAGGCTTGGGCATTCCCCTCATTGAAGTCAATCACATGCAGGCGCATGTTCTGGCAAATTTTCTCCTTCCTTCTCCTCCCCAATTTCCTTTTATTTGTCTGACCATTTCGGGTGGGCACACCCAAATCGTTCTGGTAAAAGACTACCTAGACATGGAGGTGGTTGGCCAAACCATTGATGATGCAGCTGGCGAAGCCTTCGACAAAGCAGCTAAGATTTTGGGGCTTGGTTATCCAGGAGGACCGCTCATTGACAAACTGGCGAAGGAAGGCGATCCTACTCGCTTCAGTTTTCCCAAACCCAAAGTGGACAGACTTGATTTTTCCTTCTCAGGACTGAAAACCTCTCTTATTTACTTTCTCCGGGAGAAACTTAAACAAAACCCTAATTTCATAGAGGAAAATCTCCCGGACATTTGCGCAAGCTATCAGCAACGAATTATCACCTATTTGATAGAAAAGCTGAGCACAGCGGCTGGCAAATACAAAGTGAGGCACTTGGCAATTGCAGGAGGCGTTTCCGCAAATACTTCTCTGCGCCGTGATTTCCAAAAACTCTGTGACGGGCTTGGATGCAAAGCTCATATCCCTGATTTTCAATACTGCACTGACAATGCCGGCATGATCGCAATTGCAGGTTGGTACAAATTCCTGAGAGAAGATTTTTCTCCTCAGACAATAACCCCATTTACACGAGAAAAACACCTTACACGAGGACCAAATCTGCCAAAGCCTTGAAGAGTTGTTGCCGAGCAATAAATCACTGTTGTGTTATTTAGTCGTCGGTTTTTATAGATCGGTAAAAGGATACCGGGTATCTTTCATTTTCAATGCTAAATACTAATTCAAGTTCCTCCCAAGGGATACAATGCTGGAATTCTGTCAATGCAAATGGACCTGCGGCAAGCCATTCTCCGGGCCGGAGGGATAGCTTTACACAATTCAGCCGATTGGAGGGGACGACTGCTGGCAACCTAAAGTTTTGCTTTGTCATGTAAGCATAGTGCTGGTCATAGGTAAAAAAGCTTTCCATCTCCTCTATTCCAGGAGTTTCCCACTTTTCCCTCCACTCCTCCTCAATAGCAAATCTCCCTGGCCAGTCTCTGGCTAGTATCAAAGGTGTCTGCTGACCGAATAACAAAATAAATCCCAGGATAAAACCTGCCAAGTGTATCCGTTTCCGCTGCGAACGCTTCCACATTGAAAGGCAAAACTCCGAAAAGAATATCGCAGGGATAAACAAAAGCAGGAACCCAAACCGGTCGTAACCTGCAGAACAAAGAAAGAACAAGAGGAACCCTAATTGAATACATCCTAGAAATATGTCTTCTGCCCGCCTTTGAAAGTAAATGCGTAACAGAATAGCCAAAGAACCCAGCCAAAAAAGTGGCTTCAGCGCCAGAAAGCGGAGAGATTCTGTAAAATCGAAAGCAAAAAATTCATTTGAGTAACTACCCCGATCCTGTATAAAACTTTGAAAGCCTGCCCATCCGCCTTGTTCTATCACCAATCCAGCTGTAAGGCTCAATCCCCAGAGAAATGAATAGATGAATACGTTTTTTAATTTGGGATCCCTACGGATAACTGAAATGAGTATCCAAGCTCCAAGAGCAATGATAAGGGGTAAAACAACATAGGCCTTACAAAAAACAGCCCAAATCCAAGCCCCAACTGCCAACACTCCCCAATACCACCTTTCTGACTTTCTCCATCTGATCAAAAAATTGACCCCAGAAAGAACCCCAGCCATCATTGGCATCTCTCCCAGTACTTGAGAACCATAACTCAATATCTGGATATTTCCGATAAGAAGTAAGATGGTCCAGAATGCTTTTTGAGTAGAAAAAGTATACCTGACCAAATCAAAAATCGTCCAAAATACCAAACAAGAAAAGAAGATGGTCAAGGTACGCGCAGTTCCCATTCCTTTCCCAAATAAAGCCATCCATAAGGCATATACATGATTTAATGGAGAGCCCAGGGTAATATACGGGGAATCAGAATTACAGATGTCAAGTGCAGGATCTGTTGGATGGCAAAACCTACCGGATTCCAGCCCTTCACGTATCACGAGAAAATGGCCAGCGTCATCATACCATACTGGCCTGAGCCACGCACAAATGAGAAGAAACCCAAGCAAGGGAATAAAAACGAGGTGATATTTACTGATCTGAAACACTCGGGAAAGATGTAGGTTTCTTTTAGCCGAAAGATTTATAATTTTGCCCAAATTAGTTAGAACTCTACTTCAACCCAATAAATAGTATGGCATCTACTTCTTCGTATGATTTGATTGTGATCGGCAGCGGCCCCGGAGGTTACGTCGCTGCAATTCGGGCCTCCCAACTGGGAATGAAGGTCGCAGTGGTCGAACGTTCAGAGCTTGGAGGGATTTGCCTCAACTGGGGCTGTATACCTACAAAAGCACTGTTGAAAAGTGCTGAAGTATTTGATTATCTCAAAAAAGCCGATGACTATGGCATTCAAGTAGATGGTGCAAAGCCCAATTTTCAAAAAGTTGTTGCCCGTAGCCGGAATGTTGCCGATAAAATGTCCAAAGGAATCAATTTCCTTTTTAGAAAAAATAAGATCGACACCCTTATTGGTTTCGGAAGGCTAACCTCAGAAAAAAAGGTCCAGATAGAAGGTAAGAATGGCAAGAAAACAGAATACACGGCTAAAAATATTATCCTGGCAACTGGAGCACGTTCCCGTAAGCTTCCGAGTATGCCTATCGACGGCAAAAAGATCATCGGGTACCGCGGTGCTATGGTTCTTCCCGAGCTGCCAAAGAAGATGGTTGTTGTAGGGTCAGGCGCGATAGGTTCTGAGTTTGCTTACTTTTATGCCACCATGGGAACTGAAGTACACTTGATTGAATTTCAGGACCGCATTGTTCCCAATGAAGATGCAGAAGTCAGTCGTGCCCTTGCTTCGTCGTTTAAGAAACGTGGCATCAAAGTGATGACTAGCTCCGAAGTTACCAGTGTGGATACTTCCGGCGATGGCATCAAAGCCACCCTGAAGACCCAAAAAGGAGAAGAGAAGATTGAAGCCGATGTCTTGCTGTCTGCAGTTGGAATTGTTCCAAATACTGAAAATATAGGTCTGGAATCCTTGGGGATTCTCACCAAGCGAGGCCAAGTCCTGGTAGACGAATACTACAAGACAAATATTGAAGGTATCTACGCAATTGGCGACATTGTACACGGTCCTTCCCTGGCGCATGTTGCCTCAGCAGAAGGAATTCTGTGTGTAGAAAGGATAGCTGGGCAACATGTCGAACCACTAGATTACAACAACCTTCCGGGCTGTACCTACACACAGCCAGAGATTGCCTCAGTAGGCTATACTGAGGCCCAAGCAAAAGAAGCCGGCTATGACCTCAAAGTGGGTAAATTCCCATTTTCCGCCTCAGGGAAAGCCAGTGCCGCTGGAAAGAATGAGGGCTTTGTTAAAGTGATCTTTGATGCCAAGTATGGTGAGTGGCTGGGCGCTCACTTCATTGGAGCCAACGTGACCGAAATGATCGCTGAAGTGGTTGTAGCTAGAAAATTAGAGACTACTGGTCATGAAATAATCAAATCCGTCCATCCTCATCCAACCATGTCTGAAGCGATAATGGAAGCAGCAGCAGCAGCTTACGATGAAGTCATTCATCTCTAACTTGTTTTGTACTAGATATTAAAAGGGCTGTCCCGAATAAGAAGCCTCGTTTTTTACATAGTTTGAGTTTAGTTAAATTTGTGGTGGGTATAAGACTCAAGACAATAATTTAACTAGAACAATGGATACAATAGCTAGAGCAAAGCACGAGTTATATGAAAAGCATGCAGGAACG
>JBFGVE010000036.1:0-22796 GCA_041565275.1 Bacteroidia bacterium | reverse complement strand
AGATCTGGGTCTGCCTGATCGCGAACCTGACTTATTCGGTTATTAGAGGCCAGCTAAAGCGAAAATGGGCCTTTTCAACGGTCTGCTCCTTGATTCGCCTGCATTTGCCCAGCTATATTCATCTGGTTAACTTTCTCAACCATCCCAATCAGCCACTGTTGCCCGATAAGCCCGACCCACAACCTCAACTTTTCAAAACTTAGGCCGGGGGGCATTTTCAACTTTTCGGGAAAACCGCCCCCTATTTCTTAAATTTAGGGATTAAATCGTCGTTTGGGATTTAACCGGACGGCAGTGATTGAAATATTTACATGTGAATTATCAATCGTAGCCGCTCAGTCGCCTCTCCAAAAGATAGGCGCATAAGTTGACAGCTTATGTCCAATCCCAAACCCATAGTGTGAATTAAAATAATACCTCAAATTTATTCACTCCAAGGTATCTCCTATTGAGCTTGTAGCAAAATTCGTCGAGGTAGCCTTGGATGTATTTTTCACTGATTCCGTGAAACCCGACCACGTTTGAGTGACCTTTTCTCCTTCTTCCCGATCCGAACTTCAAAAAAGCCCTCGTCCAGTTCTAACCAACCCTTCAATTCCTCCCTTGCATCCCCTTTTGGCCCATGATCATCCGAAGTTTGTGGAGCATCGCCCAGATAGGTTCATAGCGTTTGTGGCCGATTTGCCGCTGGAATTTGAGGGCGGAGAATCCTTTCTTCGTCGAAGTTAGAAGGTGCATTGCCATGTACCAGTACAGAAAGGGAAGCTTAGAGTTCTCCATGACCGTTCCGCTACGGAGGGAGGTCCGAAAACGGCATTCTTTTGATCGAATATCAAACCCAGTATTGACGTGTTGTGTCAATATTCGTGGTAAAGTTGCGGACAGGCATATTCTTTTAAGCATCTGAAGGGACTACGCCACACCGTGCAATTAAAACTGAAAGTAAATAAACGGCTGCAAATCACTCGACATCGCTTGGTAGATCGCAAATATCGTCACACAGACCACCACCACCTTCATTGCAATATGACTGTCAATGAAAGTTTGCCGCATGATCTCTTTACCTTTACTGGGGAACCAGTGGAGTACTAGGCCGGCGTAGATCATGATCAGCGGCCACTTATAATTGTCGAGGATCTCGGGAATGAGTTCCCATCCGAAATTATCCCAAACTGCATCATACCATTGTTCAACCTTTTCTAGGGATTCTCCTCTGAAATAAAGGCGGGTAAAAGTGATGAAATTGAAGGTTAAGAAAATTGTCCAAAACCGCCAGAATAATTCTTTGCGTCCTTCCCAAGGGCTGATCTTCCGCCAGAGCTTATAGACGACCAGACCTGCTCCGTTCAAAGCACCCCAGATTACAAACAACCAGGTATTTCCGTGCCAGAATCCCCCAAGGACCATCGTAATCATGATGTTGCCGGAAGTCGTGATCTCTTTTCTAACATTGTTATTCAAGAGTCCTGCCACAAGCAAAACCCCATAGCCTGTCACTGTGCCAATGACGACATAGATCCAGGCGTCAAAACCAAAGTATGCCCATATGATCAGGGGAAGTACAGCATAAAATACCCAAGTCAGAATAGAAGCTTTGCGACTACCACCAAGTGGAATATAAAGATAATCTTTGAGCCAGGTTGAGAGCGAAATATGCCACCGCCGCCAGAACCCGCCAACACTTGTGGCCTTGTAGGGAGAGTTGAAGTTAATGGGTAAACGAAAACCAACAAGTAGGGCCACCCCGATCGCTACGTCAGTATAACCGGAAAAGTCTGCATAGACCTGTAGTGAATACCCGTAGATGCTGAGAAGATTCTCAAAACCAGTGAAGCCAGCAGGGTTGGCAAAGACCCGGTCCACAAAATTCACTGCGATATAGTCACCAATGATCAACTTCTTCACCAGTCCCTTCAGGATCCACCAGACTGCATCTCCAAATTCGTCCCGGCTGAGTCGATAGGGCTGGTACAATTGAGGGATGAAATCGGAAGCCCGTACGATCGGACCCGCCACCAGTTGAGGAAAGAAGGAGACGTAAAAGCCGAAATCCAGAATGCTCCTGACCGGAGCGATTTTACCCTGATAGACATCGACAGAATAGGAAATAGTTTGAAAAGTGAAGAAGGAGATGCCCACCGGAGGGAGCAGATTGTCCACGGTCAGCCGGGCATTTCCGCTCGTGATATTGTTGACGGCGGCATTGAAGTAGTTGTAATACTCCACATCAATTCCCAGTAAGTCACCGTAGATCCCGACAAAGAAATAAGAGTATTTGAAGTAGAAAAGGAGCAAGAGATTGATGGTAATGCTGACCACTAGCCATGCTGTTCTTCTCGTCTTGCGTGTATTTCTGTGAATTAAATGCCCGATGAAATAATCGACCAAGGTAGAGAAGATGAGAAGGACAAAGAAAAAGCCCCCTGTTTTCCAGTAAAAGAAGATACTGGCCAGGAAGAGAAAAGCATTGCGCCAGGCCCGAAAGGGATGAATGACCGAATAGATGCCCAAGACCACTGCAAAAAAAATCCAGAACTCCACATTGGTGAAGATCATGGGCACATCCTGAGCGAAACTGAATATATTGGTCAGTAAGTCCAATCAGTCTAATTTGGGTCTTTACTTGGCCCTTCCCTACGGTAAGCTTCATAATCTTCCATGAAGGAAGCAATAAACGCTTTGGAAATTTTTATTGCTCCATCGGGTAGAAAGTGAACATGGTCCGAACTCGCCAGCTTATTCTCTACCCATCCGACCATAGAGTTCTTACCCCCCATAACCTCATAGATGTCAAAGTAAGGAGATCCTGTGTCAAAAGCGGCTTTTATGAGGGCATCGCGCACCGTTGGGAGATAGGGATAGGTTTGCATTTTCCCTTCGACCTTCGTGGCCATATCCGAAGGTCCGATTACGATCACTACCGAACCGGGAATGATCCTTTTTAAGTATTTGATCTGCCACTGGATATTTGAACCGTAATTTTGCGCTTCCTTTTCGCTTTGGATATAAGGAACTGTGTTGCCTCCGAACTGCATCAGGATCAACTTGACATTCATGGCATCGGTCATCCCTTTAAAAATGCTTTGGTCCAGGCTCCCGAAGATGGTTCCTGACTGACCTCTCAGACTGATATTGTCTACTTGGACCCCGTTGGGCCCTTCCAGGCTAAATCCGTAGATCTCAGGACTGTCTTTCCCTTCCAGGAATATTCGGATATGTTCCGGTGTCTTATCGAAGTTCCAGGATCTGGTGAGTAATCTATTGCCAGCCGGGACGCTGTCCTCGGAGAGTTTGGCATCGTCGGCGAACATTTTTAGGAGAAAAGGGTGTTGGTTGTGGCCGTAGAACAATTTAAGTTTTTTGAAATATTGGGCCTTGCTATATGCAGCCCTGGCTTTCTGAAGGCCAAGCCAAGCGGTACTTACAGGAAGGGTATCTGGGACAGAGTCTGCATAAATTGGAGTGAATTTAGCGAAGGATGCTGTCACGCCAAACCTCCGGTGGGTAATATCAGGGTTCTTTTTGCCAAATCCCTGGTATCGACTGAAGTTGTCTGAGTAATTCTGTTTGATGGAAAAGCTGGGAACGGCCGGGATCGCTGGATGAAGCCCGGACCCTATGCCACCAAACTTTTTTTGCAGTTCATTGCGAATGTAGTTGGTCATTCGATCTCCTTCGATCTGAGAATCTCCAAAGTGAATGATCCGAACAGGAGAGGTGTTAGAGGCAGCGCGAGAAAGAGCTTCGAAAGCAGGATAGAGGACAGAGTGGTTTCCTTCGGGATACTGTAGCTTTTTGCTCTTATTGGAATTAGCCTTCAACCCAGGAGCAATGGCCTCTTTTTCAATGGTGAGCCCAACGGTATCTGCAATCCCTAATTCTTCGATCTCTGCTATGATGTCCTGCATGTTCACTTTGGTGGTGTCTCCTTCAAAGAAATCATTTAAAGTGGTGAAACGAAGGGTAATACCGTCATTTAAAAAAATACCCTCTTTTGGAAAAACTGCCATGACACCGGTCATTACCGCAAAGATTACGAGTAAAAATAAGAGTACCTGATACGGCTGTATTCCTGGTTCTTTGAAGGACTCTTTATCCGTATATTTTTCAGGTTTTTCCACGGCTAACAGCGTGATAAAAGGCAGCTCTATTTGTTCATTGGAGTTCCCAGTATCCGGCTTTCTATTTTGTCACAGGCTTCCACTTCCCTGCGTATCAGGCGGGTCCATTCTTTGTACCCAAGGGCATTCATGTGGAGCTTGTCTCTGACAAATAGCTCAGGTCTTGGCCTCCCATTATCATCTAGCATAGCTGGTCCCACATCAATAAAAGTCAGGTAATCTTTTTTATCGCAAAAATCCTTGATACGCTCATTTCCAGTCTCATATTGCTCCCAATAACTCCAACGGGAAATTGAAGGTTTCATGGAGATGTACAGAATAGACGTATTGGGCATCCGGTATCTAAACAATTTAATCAAGTCGAGAAAATCCTGATAAGTTTCTTCAACATTTTGTTTGGCCATTGCGATATCATTTTCTCCGCAGTACAAAACGATCAAAGAGGGTTCCAGTGGAAAAATAATCCTTTCGGCGTAGGCATTAACCTGACGCAAAGTGGAGCCACCGAAGCCCCGGTTGATGGCTGGCCAAGGGGCCATGTCATCTTTTAACGTCTTCCACATTCTAATGGATGAACTTCCAGTAAAAACAATACTTCCTTTCGGGGAAGGGTTTTCTATTTCCTGCTCCTCGAAGATCTCGATTTCCCTTTCGTATTGCCGTTCATAATTTTCCAAAGTTACCCTTACAGGAACTGGAGAATCCACCCCGACCACTCCCAATCCAATCCCTTTCCCATCATTGAGCCCAGGTCCAATCTCTATCAATCCAGCATTATCGCGTCCAAATGTCGCCACCGAGGATAATTGTAGTTCGGACGTTCCGGTTTCAGAAACCGTTCCAGTGCATCCCACCGTCATAAAGGTCAGAAATATCTCCAGAGTAATGAAGGCTTGGAATTTCATACTTAACATGCTCAATATAATTGGTTACACACTTCAGACCAGGCCAGAAGGTACCTCTTGTAGTTTTTTACCTTTACAAGGTTAAGGATTAATCAGAAAAGGCTCGCTCTTAAATTTCCAAAATAAAACATAGATCTCTGGAATTCGATTTTTATATATTTGGTCATGGATATCTACGTTAGGCGAGCCGAACGCGGTGACGTGCCACAAATGCTGTCTTTATTAGAGCAGTTGGATGCCTTGCATAGGAAGTCCTATCCGGAGCGATTCAATTCTCATAAAAAAGGAGGGAGAAGTCCTCATAGTCTGCTTAAGGAGATGGTCAAACCCTCTAGCGAATTTTGGTTGGCAGTGCGGTCAAGGAAAGTCCTGGGATTGGCTATTTTCATGCACAGGCAAGTAACCCAAAGCTCCTTGGTAAAGTCAGATAACTTTCTTTTGCTGGACATGTTAGTGGTTGGTGAAGTGCATCGCCGCAAGGGGATTGGAAAAATGTTGATCAAGCAGGCAAGGAAGCGGGCAGAGGAAGAGGGCTATTCCCGGATTGTGGTCAAAGTGTACGAGAAGAACCAAGGAGCAATTGAATTTTACGAAAAACTGGGTTGTAAGACCTTGACCAGAAATTTAGAGCTGAGGTTAAATGATTGACAAATAGTGCTTTAGAAAGCGCACTCAGATCAAACGTAATCCTACTGATTTACAAATATTGAGTTTAAACAGGACTATCTTGCAGATCATTATGAATAATTATTACCTTTGGAAAATAGAGAACTTTATCATTTCGATATTCTTAGTTTGACCCTTATATTCTTAGAGGTAACAGCTATCATAACCGTGATGAAAAAGGTCTCCTTTTTATTTAATTCATCAATACAAACTATGAAGAGATATTTACGCGTATTATGCTTGTTGCCCCTCATTTTGACAGCGTCAAATTTTCTAGACGCACAGGCTTCTCGTAACCTCGTTTTGGTAGAGGTTGCTACTGGTACTTGGTGTACCTTTTGCCCTGGTTCATCCATGGCAGCGCATGATCTGGAGACCAACAATGATCCTGTGGCAATTGTCAAATACCATGGTGGTGGATCTGATCCTTTTATCATTCCTGCAGGTGAGGCTCGTTTGGATTACTACGGGACCAGTGCCTTCCCAACAGGATATTTTGACGGGCAGAATCCTTATGAGGGTGGAAGCTCAAGCAACTCAATATACAGTTCCTACCTCCCTCGTGTTGACTCGGCGATAGGTGAACCTACCCCTTTTGATATTTCTGTCAGTTGGACTCAGAATGGTTCCAGTATAGATATCAGTGTTGATGTTGAGCAGATGGGATCATACACCGGCGGCCCTCTCGTCGTCCACATTGCTGCGACTGAGTCTGACATTCAATACAGCTGGCTGAATCAGACGGAAGTTAACAATTCAACCCGGGCTATGGTGCCCAATGAGAACGGAACGCCTCTGACCATTTCCCAGGGCCAAACCGTCTCTACCAATCTCAGTCTTGCCATAGATCCTTCGTGGGTCCAAGAAAATATGGAAATTATTGCCTGGGTGCAGGACCCAGCCTCCAAGGTTGTTTACAATACCGCCAAGGTCTCTGCTTTCCAGCCTTCCGGTGCTTATGATCCAGGTATTGTCGGCATACTAAATGCTCCTGAATCATTTTCATGTTCTGAGTCATTTGCACCTGAGGTGTCGGTTCGTAATTATGGATCTGACATGTTGGGCAGCATAGAATTCGATTATTCCATTACGAATGGATACGGCTTTGTTTACAGCAATAGTTATACCTGGAACGGTACACTCGGATCTGGTGAACAGACCTCTATCAACCTTCCTGTGATAAATTTCAGCCCAGCTGGCAACAACACCTTGGTCGTTAACGCTGTGGGTGCGAAAGATGTCAGTGGCAATACGGTAACCGATTCGGATTCGTTGAACAACTCTGGAACTTCCTCCTGGGAATACGACAGGGATGCGGGCAATTATACTTTCTCTCTGACCACAGACGACTACGGGTTTGAAACTTACTGGCAGGTTACCAATTCTACAGGTGCCGTTGTTGATTCGGGTGGCAATCTCAATGTTGGTGCCAACGGTGGTGGCCAAAGGACCGCAGGTGCCGGTGATCCTGGTGCTTATGGTAACAACACCACCATAACGGAGACTATTGCTCTTAGCGGTGATGAATGTTTTCAACTGCTGATATTGGATGACTATGGTGATGGTATATGCTGTGATTTCGGCCAAGGTTCTTACGCCCTTGTCGATCCAAACGGGAACCAAGTAATTGCTGGCAGTGAATTCCAAATCGTTGAAACGGTTGATTGGTTTGTGGGTACTCCCGCGGTAGCTGTGGACGATCTACTCGAAGACGATCTACTCGAAGACGAAGCTGCCATCTACCCCAATCCTAACAATGGTCATTTTCTTATCAAGACGCCTAAAAAAATGCTGAAAGATGCAAAGGTGACCATCCATGCAATGAACGGGCAAATGGTTTTCCAGGCTCCTATTGACAAAATTGAAACTTCTGTTCGACTCAATAATCTCAGTGCCGGAACCTACGTGACCAAGATCACTGGCGCAGGTAAAGTTGTAATCAAGAAACTGAACATTCGCTAAAGTTAAGTTGGTTTATTTATTCAGTTTTAAAAATAATTCTATGGACCACGAAAAAAACAATCAGAACGATCCCCTCACTCCCCCCAATGTTCCTCAGACACCCCCTCCTTCTGGGAATCAAGGTGAATTCCAGGGAGGTAATTCTCGGGGGTTGTCGGAAAGCGATGCTAAGTTGTGGGCCACTTTGTCCCACATGGGCTTTGTGATAGGAGGGTTTATTACTCCCTTGGTTATATGGCTGATTCAAAGAGATAAATCAGAATTTGTTGCAACTCATGCCAAAGAGGCATTGAATTTCCAGTTGACAGTGATGGCAGCCGTTCTGGTGGGGGTTATATTAATGGTTTTGGGGATTGCTTTAGGACCATTGGCGATCATTACAAGTATCATGATGTTTATCATTTTCCTTGGAGCAGGAATAGGCTCTCTGGTTTTGGGGATTATGGCATTGATAGAGGCAAATAAAGGGAACTACTACAAGTACCCAGTTAATTTTCGATTTATCAAGTAGTCAAATAGAAGTAGCCTCTTCAGGGCTTTTGATCCTGGTCACAAGAAACAGGATCAAAAGCCCTGTTCCAAAGAACACTGATAGGAAGAGTGCGGAACCGCGCATACTACCGGTTACGCTTTCGATCAAACCAAAACAATACGCACCAACGGTGATTGCTACTTTCTCAGTAATGTCATAGAAACTGTAAAATGAAGCATGGTCTTTGGTAGGAGGCAATAGCTTTGCATAAGTTGACCTGGATAAGGTCTGGATACCACCCATTACGGTACCAACCCCTAAAGCCAACAGATAGAAATGAAGTGCTGTCTCTACGTACCAGGTAAGGATACACAACAAAGTCCAGATCAGTACTGACATCATGATAGATTGGATATTACCGATTTTTCCTGCCATCCAGGCAAAGAAATAAGACCCACCTATGGCCACAAACTGAATGAGCATAACACAAGTGATAAGTTCGGTTGTTCCCAAGCAGAGTTCTTTCTGACCAAAAGGAGTTGCCAGATAAATCACTGTCATGTAACCCAAACTATAAAAAAAGAAAGCCAGAAGGAAGAGGCGGAGCCGTAGTGATTCCTTTTGACGGATGATTTTCAGCACCTTTAGCAATTCCCTCCATCCTTTGGTCAGCAGGCCTTTTCGTTCAACCTTATGGTTGTAGATATTTCCGGGCAGGTAGCGCCAAGTCATAAATGCAAAACCAAACCACCAGATACCTGCCAATAAAAATGAAATTCGGGTTGCAAGCCCCTTATCGATCCCAAAGCTGTCATTCCATATGATAAGGACTAGGCAAATGGTCAATAAGATCGAACTGCCAATATAGCCCATCGTGAAACCCTGGGCCGAAACGCGGTCGAGGTCTTTTTCATGGGCAATCTCTGGTAAAAAAGCATTGTAAAAGACGATACTACCTGCAAATCCAATACTAGCGAGCACTGCAAAACTCAGTCCAAATTCCAAGTTCTCAGGGCCGGTAAAGAAGAACAAAGCTCCGGATGAGATAGCACCAATCGTAGAAAATACTTGCATGAAGAATTTCTTCCTACCTGCATAATCTGCTATCCCCGAAAGGAGAGGCAAAAGAAATGAGATCAATAAAAAGGAAAAAGAAATAGAGTATGCATACAGTTCAGTGTTAATGAATTTTCTTCCGAAAATCGTGGCATATTGCTCACATAGTTGTCCCGTCTCACAATCAGGGATACAATTTGAGTCAGAAATAATCACTGAGCCGTAGTAAAGTGGAAAGACAGCAGTAGTGATTACCAGTGGGTAGACGGAGTTGGCCCAGTCAAACCAAGCCCATGAGGAGATAATTCTGCGATCGCCTTTTTGAAAAGCCATTCCTCCCAAAATAATGTTGAATTCCCCCAAATACAAGGGTAAGAATTACCTTCGCAGCTATGAATAAAGAGATCTTCCGGTTGGCGGTTCCAAACATTCTGAGTAATCTTTCAATTCCTCTGCTAGGATTGGTAGACGTTGCTCTTATGGGACATCTGGAGGATGCTGGACAGTTTGTGAGTGCAGTGGCAATTGCAATAGGGATTTTTAACGTGCTTTATTGGAGTTTTGGCTTTTTGAGAATGGGAACGACAGGTATGACCGCACAGGCATTTGGATCCGGAATGGAGCAGGAATCATTGATGGTCCTTTTCCGCGGCATCGCCCTGGCAGTCTTGGTAGGCATTGTTCTAGTGGGGTTGCAAAATCCCACCATTCGGGTCGGGCTGGAACTGATGGAAGGAAGTGACAAAGCAAAAAAGGTGGCCATGGAATATTTTTTTATCAGGATATACGCTGCCCCTGCCGCATTGACCCTCTATGTTTTCAACGGATGGTTTTTGGGAATGCAGAATGCGGTCATCCCATTGGTTTTATCCCTGGCTATTAATTTGGTGAATATTGGTGCCAATTATTTGTTAGTGATTGAGTACGGAATGGCTGCGAAAGGTATCGCGTGGGGTACTCTGGTTGCGCAGTATTCGGGACTTACAGTGGCTATATTTCTGTTTCTTTTCCGTTACCGCAGAATGCTTGCTCGCCGATTAGGTTCAGATTTGTTCGATCCGGAACAATTGAAGCGCTTTTTTCTTATCAACCGAGACCTGTTCATTCGAACCGCTTGCCTCGTGTTTGCCTTTACTTATTTTACTTCACGGTCGGGGACCTTTGGCGACGAACTACTAGCCGCAAACACTCTCCTCTTCCAGCTTTTTTATTTGATGTCCTACTTTGTTGATGGTTTTGCTTTTGCTGCAGAAAGCTTGGTCGGAAAATACATAGGAAGCAAAAATCCAGAAGTCCTGAAAAAGATCATTGGAAGAATACTGATCTTCGGAATGGGCACTGCGGTCCTTTTCAGCTTTGCTTACATGGTTGAAGGAGAGTCATTACTACGCCTTCTCTCAAATGACCAGCAAGTAATTGAACAGGCTATTGTGTACCTTCCTTGGGTAATTCTGATGCCAGTGTGGGGTACATTTTCTTTTCTGTGGGATGGGATTTTTATCGGTGCCACTTCTTCAAGAGCTTTGCGGAATGTGATGATCCTGGCTGTATTTGCTGTCTTTCTACCCACTTGGTTATTAACCAAAGACTCCCTGGGAAACCATGCTTTATGGTTGGCCATGACGCTGCTCATGATGACCCGGGGAGTAGGCCTTGCTTTACTTGCCGGAAAACTGATTGCTTCCAGCAGATAACTACCATTAGCTGTTACTACTCCTGTTTTTTTTCCATTCCTTTCGGATCCTGCAGGGAGATGTTTGTAGTGTTCAACAATAGTTTTATCAAACAATTACAGTAGACATGAAAAACAAGAAAGAAGAAAAAAGAGAAGCCCTGCCTTTTGAAACTGATCTTAAAAATCTCGCATTGGATATCTTCAAGACGATCCAATTGGTGGGGAGAGATTGCAGCTTCAATGAATTGGCTCGCATTTTGCGTGGTGATCAGGTAGATTATTTCCGTGACCCTTCCCATGCTATTTTGGAAACTACGGGTTCCTACTCCAGAACCTCACGATTGGAACTTCGGCTAAGCATGGGGTACTTATTGGAGGAGGAATATTTGGTAATGAAAGATATTCGCTTCCAGGGTTTAGGCATTTCCCCGAAAGGCCTGGCTTTCCAAAAGTCTCCCAAACCCCTCCTGATAAACGTATCTGAAATTACTTTTGACCCGTTTCAGCTCTATTTCCACCGGCAGTTACGCGACCTTCGCCGTCGGCTTGCGGATGAAAGAGGATTACCTGCCTACGCCATCTATTCAGACCATTGCATTGACCAAATCGTACGTAGTAAACCTGAGAGTCTGAAAGAATTGACCTTGATCATTGGAATGGATGAAGACAGGATCTCCGCCTACGGGGCATTGATCATCCAAATACTGGATCATATCCACTTGAATTGGCATCACTTGAAAAATCTTCCCGCGATGAAAAGAACAGCACACTCTACTCACCAAGAGGTCAAGCGGCTACACGAGGAAGGTTTCACTGTAGAAGAGATCGCTGGGATGGTGTCTTGTAAGCAGGCAACTGTAGAACGGTACCTTTGTGATTTTCATTTGGCAGGTGCTTTTGACCTACGCCCCTGGATCGAGGGTTATTTGGAAAAAGAGACCCTCGATGCCACGGTAAAATTTTTCAAGAACCGACCGAATGCTTTGCTAAGGGAAGCTAAGGCAAAACTCGGGTTCGAATACAATGAACTATACCTGGCGAAGGTGTACTCCCAGGGATTCGTACCTGTTCCGGTTCGCATTTCAGCGTGACATACTACTAACAAGTCAGCAACAACATCAAAAGGGGCCAAGAGAAATGGCCCCTTTTTGATTATCAAGGATTCTAAAGTGATTTACCAACCTGCTACCAATTAGAGGAAACTCTATATCTTTGTGGGAACTTAAAACTTCATCATTTATGATTATAGCAGAAATCCATACTACCAAAGGCTTGATGAAAGCCGAATTGTACGAAAAGGATGCACCTAAAACTGTCGAAAATTTTGTAAAACTATCCAAGGACGGATATTATGACGGACTGACCTTTCACAGGGTGATCCCCAATTTTGTAATTCAGGGAGGTTGTCCCGACGGAAATGGCCGTGGTGGTCCGGGATACACCATCCAATGTGAACTAGACGGTGAGTTACAATACCACGACCGCGGAGTCCTTTCTATGGCTCATGCTGGCCGGAACACTGGCGGATCACAATTCTTTGTTTGTCACAACAGGGACAATACCAAGCACCTTGACCGGAACCATACCTGTTTCGGGAAAGTAACCGATGGTGTGGACATAGTAGATGCCATTCGAGCTGGCGATGTCATTGAAAAAATTGTGATTGTTGGAAATTAACTCAGCAGATTATACTTTTTCAACTCATTCATGTTGAAACAAATCCTATTTATTTCCTTACCTGTGATTGTACTGAGTTTTTTAGGCTTACAGGTCATGGCTCAGTACACATTGGATGAAATAGGGTTTAATGCTGGCATAGGTGCTGCTTTATACAATTTTGAGGGGGACTGGGAGCAAGGTATCGGTGTGAATGCCAATGTCTTTTACAGTCACTATTTCTGTGGAAAGGCTTATGGTTTTCACACCCAAGGAGGTTTCAACTACATCAATAGCGGAACTAGCGGAATTCACCATTCTCAAATCCAATTTGAGGGTGGATTCCTTATTAAATTTAAGAAGCATAGTCATCATCGCTCCAGGGAGTGGGCTGTATTGGCTGGACCAAAATTTCAGGTTCCACTTGTCACATCGACTGTTTACAGGATTAGAAATGTGGGACTATCCCCGGATTGGATCCCTGTGGTTCCGGTAGTCCATGCTAGCATTCAGTTCAGACGACCCGCTCCGCAGAAAAAGTCTTGGTTTATTCAGCCCGGGGTAGAGTATGGAGTCCTCCCTGACTACAAATGGAACGCCAATGAATATCGTCGAATTTATTTCTTTCTCCACTTTGGTTATGCTTTCTTTGACAAAAGAGGATAAACCGCGAAAAGGGCCTTCTACTCTAGGCTGATCTGGGTTTCCCCCTCTGGAAAAGTACTGGTTTTAAAAATCCATACGCGTAATCTAAATTGCAAAAACATTTCGGAACAATATAGCAGCATCATTATGTACGAAGTATCCATTAACGGTCAGGAAGCAGTTTCGGTTGAGTTCAAGGGGGAAGAAGTCTGGATAGAAGATAAACCTTCTGAAATGGACATTGTCAGGACTGGTGCGCATAGCTTTCAGGTGATACACAAGGGAGGCTCCTATTCTGTGCACATTCTGGATTTGAATCCTGAAGAAAAGACAGTTGTACTGCGTATCAACGGCAAAAAAGCTGAATTGGTAATTTCTTCGGAACTAGATCGCCTGCTTAAACGGATGGGGCTTGAGAAGGCAGCTGTTTCAAAAGTAAACAAGGTCATAGCCCCAATGCCTGGATTGATTCACTCTATCGAGATAGAAATTGGTGCCGAAGTCGATAAAGGAGATACCCTGCTTATTCTTGAGGCTATGAAGATGGAGAATGTAATTAAGTCTCCGGCCAAGGGAAGGGTAGCGAAGATCCATATCAAAGAAGGAACTTCTGTAGATAAAGGTCAGATCATGGTCTCTTTTGAGTAATCTTCAGGATTCTCTGTTTTGTAGTCCAGCCTTTCAGGGAACTAAGACAGCGACTCTCTGAGATTGTTTTGGTTTTTATTGTGACTGTTTAGTACTTTGTAAAGTGTTCTCGTGCACTGCGCTTAAAGTGTACATTCTTTTCCAGTAGTAATTAAAATTTGTTATGAAAATAAATTACTTTTTAGTGCTTCTTCTTCTCTCCTTTGGGACAATAAACGCCCAAATCTTCTCAGACGACTTTGAATCCTACAGCGTTGGCGATTACCTGGGTGTCGTTGGCGGACCCAACTGGACCACTTGGAGTGGGACAACGGGTGGAGCCGAGGATGTTCAGATTACCAACACGCAATCTAGCAGTGGTGGCAATTCCATCTACTTCTCTTCTATCAGCTCTAGTGGTGGTCCTCAGGATGTGGTGTTGAGCTTTGGCCAGCAGTATTCTTCCGGGGTTTTTACTTTTGAAGCTGACTTTTTGGTAGAGGCGGGTAAAGGTGGCCATTGGAACTTCCAGGCGGATACCGTGATCGGTACCACTTGGGCTTTGAATTGCCAGTTCGTCGGCGGCTCTATTGATTTAGACGGGTTTATATCTGCACCCTATCCGGAAGGCCAGTGGTTCACCATGACCATTGAGGCCAATCTGACCCTTGAGCTTTGGAAATTGTATGTGGATGGTAACTACATGGGCAGTTGGAGAAATCCTATCAACCAATTAGCTTCCTTAGACCTCTACCCACGCGATGGTGATGGGTTCTATGTAGATGACGTAATATTCGACCACCAGCCATATACACTTCCAAATCTCAATGCTGCAGTTTTTGATGCCGACATGGTAGGGGAAGTAGTCGGAATGACCGTCAATCCCACGATGAAAATTATCAATGCTGGCCAAGATTCAATTACTTCTTTTGACCTGAGTATCGAATACAACGGAAGTACCATCACTGAGAATGTGACTGGAGTCGATATCCCATCCCTTGCGGATTACCAAGTTGATTTCACCTCCTCCCTTAACCTGGTTGCTGGACCAAGTATGGTATCGGCCACCGTTAGCAATGTCAATGGAATGGGGCCTGACGATAATGTTAACGATGATACCCTGATATTTAATATCAATCCTATCGTACCCGCTCTCGGCAAGACCGTCGTCGGTGAGGAAGCAACAGGTACTTGGTGCACATGGTGTCCTCGTGGTGATGTCTACATGAGACTCTGGAGCAGGAAATACGGTGAATATTTCGCTGGTATTGCAGTTCACAACAGTGATCCAATGGCTGATCTTGTATATGACAGTGGTTTAGTAACTTTGATCAGCGGCTTCCCAAGTTCATTGGTAGACCGTCTATCCGAAACAGATCCTTCCCAAATGGAGGATGATATTGTTGCTCGTCTGCAAACTCCTCCTCTTGCGACAATTGTCAATGGTGCTATGTGGGACCCTGTTACCCGTACGCTGGACGTATCCGGTACTTATACGTTAACCGATTCTCTCCCGGGAGGATATAGGGTTGCTTGCGTGATTACTGAAGATTCAGTTACCGGTACCGCCAGCGGTTATGATCAGGTAAATGCTTATTCTGGTGGTAATTATGGTCCTATGGGAGGCTATGAAAATCTTCCCAATCCAGTTCCTGCTTCAATGATGGTTTATGAGCACGTGGCCCGGGGAATCGCTCCCGGATTCACTGGGACACCATTTGCGGGTCCCACCTCAGGAGGATCTGTTTATACAGCTAATTTCCAGTTTGTGCTGGATCCGTCTTGGGATGAAACTAAAATTGATATTATCACCTTGTTGATCGATCCCACTGGTCAAATTGACAATGCGGCTTCACTTCCGATTAACGATGCTATCTCCAATGGGTTTATTGTGGGAGTTGAAGAAGATGGGGCTGAATATCTTGGCACTCCTTTAACAGTTTATCCCAATCCGACCGATGGATCTGCCTATGCCAGCCTCACCTTGAGCGGAACTTCAAGTGTGGTAATGGACGTTTATGATATGACTGGTAAGGTGGTTTTCCACCGCGACTATGGCGTCCTTGACGGTGCAAAGATTTTACCATTGAATATGGATGGTTTGGCACCCGGATTGTACACCGTTGTTGCCTATATCAATGACAAAGCCTTCAATACGAAGCTAATGGTCCGGTAGTCTGGAAAATTCATTTGGGGAAAGTTTCTGAATTATAGCAGTGCCTATTTCCTGGGGTGCTCCTATGCATTCAGTTGAGCATAACCCTTTCGTAAGCGGCTTTTGATCTCGGCCAACGAAGACTCAACGGGAAATTCTTCAGGGAATTTCCCGATTGAGTGAAATACAGCTGTTCGAACCTCAACTGCAACGATGTAGTGAGACCTTTCCAATGCTACTTGTCCCGAAACCTTCATTTCCCGGAGACGGTGCTCGGTAAGGGTGATCTTCATCAGGTTGGCTTCCAATTCTGCTTTTCCCATTTTATCCTGAATATTTTCTGAAACTGCCATATTTCGCCTTTCAAGTAGATGTGCCTTATGCATTTTGTACATGCCTCTGTATCCCGCATCGTTGAAGGAAGAAAAATCACTGATGCCTAAGCGTGATGCAGCACTGCTCAAACGACGATAGGCCAGTGCTAATGCTTCCCGTAATTCCAGGCGTTCCAATTGGATCAGGTCGAAGGGGTACAGCCCGTATACAGCAGCTCGTTCTCCAAATCTTTGTTGCAAGGCGGCAGACTCCGGTTTCCTGCGGTCTGCCTTCATGGCAACCATCCAGCAGGCAAAACGGCTCAACTGGAAATCGGAAGTATTCCCATCTTCTTCTCTGATGGGAATAATATTGTCATACCAAGGGATCCCCAGGTCGAGCATCTCCTCAATGGCACGGCCAAGCACCTCCTGGAAAGAAGATGCACTTTTGTATCCCAGTTGCTCTTGCAATTCAGAGGCCATCCAGTAGCGTTTCATAGTGGCTGAGTTAATTGGTCTATAATGGATTGGTGATTTGGGGAGTAACAAGTTCTTCGAAGATTGCACTCTCTTCCGGGGTAAAGAGGACTTCACGGAGGGCAGAAAGAATCTGGCGGGAAGAATGGATAAAGGCCCGGTTGGCAATGAGAATATTACTGATATCCACGTCTTTCAGCTCATTAGCGGAGACTGCATTGGTAGCGGCCTTTACAAAACGTTGGTCTTCCTTGTGGATGTGATTAAGGATTTGAGCCATATCGCCCAAAGTCTTCTCTGGTTGGGTCATTTCTGCATTTGACCCTTGCTGAAGTTCGGCAATCTTCAGGTATTCAGCGATCATTCGCTTGCGAAAGGCAGCGTATTCATTGTTGAGGTAATCGTTGTCAGCGTTTTCAAATTTATCAAAGTAGTGCTGAACATCTTTGAGGGTCTTGGCAGAGTGGAGTGCCAAACGAGCACTGTGCAGAAAGCGATTCAGGTCTTCAGACTCGTTTTCACCGAGGGTGCTTTCCTGTACCTTGGCTGCAAAAGTAAAAATGCTCGCCTGGAGAGTTTTTAGGTTGTCATACTGTTGCTCCTGTGTCAATTCTCTTTCGGGCTTTTTTTCAGCGGAAGTGATCGGAAATACAAGTTCTGAGTCAATATTCAGCGCACGGAGGTTATGCCGTAACACCATCAGGATAAGCAAAAAAACTTCTGTCCGGATTCCCTGGATGGCAGCTTCACTAACATTGGGTAGCAAGCGGTGAATGACCATGGTAAGTCCGGGACGTCTGTCAGGAATGAGGCGGATCATCAAAGTGGCCAGCCAGGACATGAAGGGGAGAAACAGTAGGACTCCCATTACATTAAAAACGGTATGAAAGATAGGGATACCGATCACAGCATCCTCCGGGGCGGAGCCAGTAATTTGCAGGACCATCCAGGAAAGAGGATAGAGAAGAACTAAGCCAATAACCGCAGTAATTACATTGAAAACCACGTGACTTGCTGCTACCCGTTTTTTTATCTGGCTTCCGCCAATCGACCCGATAAGGACGGTAACTGTCGTTCCGATATTGGCTCCTACAACCACAGCAGCAGCAGATTCGAAATCAAAAATGCCGGCATTAAGACCAGTCAAAACTATGGCGATGGTTGCAGAGCTACTTTGCATAATTGCGGTCAGGGCGATCCCAACCAGAAAGTACAAGAGGATCCCGTACCCAGTCAAAGCATCCATGGCAAAGTTATTCGCAAAATGTTCTACACTTATCTTCATGAAATCAAGGCCCATGAAGAGAAATCCAAAACCGACTAACAACTTGCTTATATTAGAGTAACGCGGCGAATTACCCAAAAAGATTGTTCCAAGTCCTCCCACTCCTATCATTGGAAGTGCAAAGCTTTCAATATCCAGGCTGAATCCAAAAAGAGCCACAATCCAGGCGGTAGTGGTGGTTCCGGCATTGGAACCTAAGATCACACCAATAGCATTGCGCATAGTCATGATACCCGCCCCTACAAAGGTGAGGACCATGAGGCTGACCGCAGAGCTGCTTTGCAGCAAGGCTGTGATCAATCCACCAGAAAAAACTGACTTAAAACGGCCAGTTGTATATTTTCGTATGAACCGCTTGAAGGATCTCCCAGCGAGATTGCGCACAGATTCCTCTAGCAGAAACATACCGAAGAGGAATATCCCCAACCCAGCTAAAAATTTCCAGATGTCGAGTTCATTTTCCAAGAATCATGTGATGTGTGGCGATGTACTGAACCCCCAAAGGTGAGGCCTTTTCGAGGTATTAAATATGACTTCCCTCATATTTTGAAATGAGAGCATTGCTTAATACAGGTATCTGCTTGGCGTCTTTTCATAGGCTAAAAATAAATAAAACCTATTGATTCATTTTTCTAATAAAAAAACCGGCTCCCAAGGCGTATGCCACCACATCCAGGGGATCAGCAGTTGCCCGGTCACTGACGGCCGGAAACACCACTTCAAATAATACACTGTATAGGACTACTGTAGAAATGATCAGAGCAGGACTGAGTTGAACTTTCTTTCTTTCTTCTTTGGAGATTCTAACTACCCATAGTCCAATACTCAGGATAATAGGCATAGCCAGTAGATCGGCACCATAGCTGGAGATCGGTCCAAGGTGAATACTTGACTTTTTGAGAATAAAGAGCCACATATATGCTGTCAGAAAAAAGAGAAACCAAGGATTGTATAGTGGGTTTTTCATCCCCCCAACCAAAATAAAAATGCGGCGATTCCCCCTATAACGGTAACAAACAGAAACTCCAGAGCCTGGAAAAACCGGATCAGAACCTTCGCGTAAAAAGGCTTAGTCTCATATTCGGCTCTGTTCCGTAACTTATTCAGGGTTGCGTCAACTTCTTCCTTTTCTTCATCTCTCTTGCGATGATCTAAGAAGTCTCCACAATGAAGGCATTTTCGGGGAATTCCTTTATTCCATTCACCACAAGTATCACACTTTCGCTCAACCTTGGTAGTAACAGTACCCATGCTTTTGTAAAGGTAATCAAAATCAGATCAATTGGAGATTTCATAACAGGCTTTAAAGGGCGTACGCTTGAATTAACTGATGAATTTACATCTATAAATTCTGAAAATCGTATCATTGTACCATGAAGATATTCATCACTGGTGCATCTGGATTTGTGGGGAGGGGGCTCATGGCCCGTTTGCGGGACCAGCATGAATTATTTGCCATGGCACGGTCGAAAAATTCAGCGCAGAAGGTCCGTGAAATAGGAGGAGAGGCGGTTCTTTGTGATTTGAATAGCGTTGACCCAGTACATTTGCAGGGGATAGAAGTGGTGATCCACGCTGCTGCTTACGTCAAGCCTTGGGGCAAATATAAATACTTTTGGGAGGTCAATGTGGAGGGAACTCGCCGGGTGTTGGAGGCGGCCCGTGAAGCAGGGGTGAAAAGATTTATCCACGTCAGTACCGAATCGGTGTTGTTCCGTGGTCAGGATTTAAATGATGTTGATGAGACATATCCCTACCCGTCAAGAAGTCCGTTTCCCTACTCTGAAACAAAAAAGGAGGCCGAAAAACTAGTTCTGGCTGCCAATGTGCCGGGAAAATTTGATGCGCTTTCGCTGCGGCCACGGTTTGTATGGGGACCGGGTGATACCACTATTCTGGAGAATCTATGCCAACTGGTCGATAAGAGGAAATTCCGCTGGATTAACAAAGGGAAGGCCCTTACTTCTACATGCTACATTGAAAATTTTGCCTTGGCCACCGAGCTGGCGTTGAATAAGGGTCGGGGGGGAGAGGTGTATTTCATCACTGACGACGAAATAGTTACGGTTCGTAGCTTCATCAGTCAGATGCTGAAAAGTGCAGGAAGAAAAGCGCCCCATAAAAATCTGGAGTATGGGTTTGCTACAGTCGCGGCCTGGGGGATTGAGGGGATTTGGAGGGTACTCGGAATCAAAAAAAAGCCTCCGATTACGCGGTTTTCAGTGGCGGCCATTGCTTGTAATTGTACGATCAGGATAGATAAGGCGAAAGAAGAACTGGGCTACCAGCCTGAAGTCAGCATCGCCCGGGGAATGGAGCAGTTAAAAGAATGGGGCGTACAATAACCGTTAACATCAGAATTTTTTCCTAATCCAGACGTTCTTGTAAGAGGAAGCCTGGGCTACCTCCCCAATTCGCATGATGAAACAGCTTATCATTATATTATGTTTAATGATCCCCCTTTTTTGGGGAGCTCAGGGACATGAAGAACGGCTATCTCAGGTCAATGTGTTGGGCTATCAATTTGAGATCATGGTGGAGAAGGATACCGATGAAATCAAAGGTATTGCTACAATAGAGGTAGAGTTCCTTAAGCCTACTTCGAGCTTAGTACTTGATTTGGTGAAAGAATCTGATGGGAAAGGCATGCGCGTGGAGGAGGTGACTGATATCACAGAGGACGAGAGGACTGTAGAACTTCGATATCAGCACATCGAGGAGCAATTACGAGTCCTACTTTGGCCTCCTGTCAGATCAGGTACCACCAAAAAAATATCGATCTCCTACCAAGGAGTTCCTACAGATGGCTTGATCATTTCCAGGAACCGTCATGGCCACCGCACTTTGTTTGGAGACAACTGGCCCAACCGTGCCCACCATTGGCTACCTTGTGTGGACCATCCTTCCGACAAAGCTACTGTCACCTGGATCATCCATCACCCGGAAGGACATAAGGCGGTTGCCAATGGCAACCATGTTCTCCATTCCAGCCGTTCCGACGGAGGTGGTACCTACGTTTATAAGGAACTTCAACCATTGCCCACCAAAGTAATGGTATTTGGCATGGCCGACTTTCAAATTGAGGAAGTTGGCAAAGTGGGAGATATTCCGGTCCGTTCCTGGGTATTTCCCGAAGATACGGCAGCAGGTTTCGACCATTACGATGATGCCCTGCCTATCCTTCGAACTTTTATAGACAGCATTGGCCCTTATCCCTATTCCAAACTCGATAATGTCCAGTCCAAAACCCGCTACGGAGGAATGGAAAATGCCAATACTATCTTTTACTATGAATCCTCAGTAGACAGGGAAATAGTACCCTTGCTCGCCCACGAACTGGCCCACCAATGGTTTGGTAATATGGTTACAGAGGCCGATTGGCACCACATCTGGCTCAGTGAGGGATTTGCAACCTACTTTACAAATCTCTATCTTGAATGGACACGAGGCCCGGAAGAATTGATCCGCCGCATGAAGTTGGAACGTGAGAAAGTATTTCTTTTTCAGAAGCTAGCTTTGCGTCCTGTCGTCGATACCCAGATCGTAGACCTCAAGCAATTACTTAACCCTAACTCCTATGAAAAAGGAGCCTGGTTTTTACACATGCTACGCCACTACATCGGATACCAGACTTTCATGGAAGGTATCCGGACTTACTACGATGAGTTCGCTGGGCAGAATGCCATTACGGAGAATTTCAAATTGGTGATGGAAAGAACCAGTGGTCAGGATCTAGATGAAATATTTGACCAGTGGCTGTTCAAGGCCGGGCATCCGGAGATTGAATACACCTATGTCTACAACAAAAGAAAGAAGGCGGTGGAACTGAGTTTGGAGCAGGTACAGGATAGTCAGCTCATGTTCAAAGTTGATTTGGAAGTCGAAATGGCGGTCAAAGGTGGGGAAACCATTCTGAAAAAAATCCATTTGGACAAGAAAAAGGGAACTTATGAAATCAAGGTTCCAGATTCCGTGAGAGCGCTTTCTCTTGATCCAGGCTGTAAATTGCTGGCTGAATACCACCAAAAGTAAAAATGTCTCTTGGTATATTTCCAGTTTATGTTGGAATCTGTAACAAAAGTTCCTTTGACGAGGTTCGAAGTGGTATGACATCTCCTTTTTTACTAGGGCTTGGCATCTTCATAGTTTGTGGTATCGCTGGAGTTGGCATTGCGCTTTTCTTTGCAAAAAGACAGGATTTGCGCAAGGATAAAATCGCAAAGGTACTGGCTCAGTTTCCCGGCCGTTGGTCCTCCGACTTTCTCGATCCAAAATTTGGTACCAGAGCCTTGTTGAAACGCAGCTATTCCTTCGGGGACATTCCGGTAGACTGTACACCAGATGGATTGCTCATCAACGACAATGGTGCTTACTATTTTCTCTGTAAAAAGGAAAATTCCTCTATTGCCCGAGTTGCCAACAAATCTTACTCTCTCGATTTCATTGCTGCTTACAGTAATTATTTTTGGATTCAAGGAGGAGACGGTAAATTTCAATTGAGAGGTTCACTTTATAAAGGAGAAGAGTTCAAATCTTTGGTTAGGAGTTGGGGATGGGAAATTTACAACGGTATTCCAGAAGGTGCCGAACTCCCTAAGAATTTCAAAGGGAAGCTTTCAGTTACGACTGAACCCTTTAAAGAAGGGTGAGCTTTAGGTTCACTACCAGCTGTTTCCGGTGAAGAAATCCTCCTAGTCTTATCCTTGCTTTTGCAGATATGCCTTAGCAAACCGCAATTTGTAGAAATCGTATTTTCCTTTCAGAAAGTCATGAACTT
>JBFGVE010000035.1:0-23050 GCA_041565275.1 Bacteroidia bacterium | reverse complement strand
TCGTGAGTTTTGTGATGGGTGAAAGAAATGGCCCCAATTCTGATGTCATCTTAAAATTTTTTAGGATTAAGCGGAGAGAATTGAGTTTAGAGAGGGGATTCGCAAAATTTGCGGTCATGGTCTGTCCAGAATCTCGCAGGAATCATCAGTATGGAGACAAATTCCAGGCCATCGAATTCCATCCCAACAGGATGGAATTCGTATATTTACCGGTATGCGTTTATTTCTGGTCCTCTTTTTGTGTTTGACCTCTTCGGCCGTATCGGGACAGGTCTCCAAACTGCACTCCAGAGCTGAGAATGGCGATTCCAAAGCAATGTTGGAACTGTCTGAGAAATACCTTTTTGGACTTGGAGTTAAGAAGTCTGATGACAGTAGCCGCTACTGGGCAGATCAAGCTTTGAAAACAGATGACCCAGAGGCGCAATACTTAGTCGGGGTTCGCCATACTGCGTCCGCCTTTGACATGACCACATTCAGCAAAGGGATTGATTTACTGAAATTGTCAGCCGCGCAAGACTTTACCGATGCTTCTTTAAAGTTGAGTGAGATTTACCGCACGAAAGGTACAGGCATGGTTACCGATCGTTTTTTTGATTTAAAATTGTCCTTTAAGTATAGTGAAGCAGCGGCAAAACAAGGAGACAAAGAAGCACTCTTTTACGCTGGCGAATGTTTACTCGCGGGTAAAGGCTGCACTCAAAACGATGCCCTCGGAGTAAAATACATATCAGAATCAGCCTCCAAAAAAGGATACCTTCCGGCCTGCCTGCGCATGGGCGATTTTCATTTATCCGGGCTTGCACTGGGAGAGATCGATCCGTTTGGCGCATTGGAATGGTATACATACGTTCTCAATCACCGCCGCTCCAATATAGATCAGCGCGCAGCTGCTCAACTGGGAATTCATGAGGTAGACCGCCTCCTCAGACAATGGCAAAACATGATCTTTCAGGCTGGCGCTGTCCTCCCACAAAATACATTTGACTACCACATCCGTGAATAAAATGGCACAAACCGTGATGTCTGCTCACAGTAAGGCACAAAAAAGCCCGCAGAGCGGACTTTGATCTGAGGCGACGAGCGGATTCGAACCGCTGTAAAAGGTTTTGCAGACCTCTGCCTAGCCACTCGGCCACGTCGCCGTTTTCAACGGTCAGCAAACTTACTTAATAATCTTATGGTCAACAAGGAGTCTGCGGCATTTTTCAGTCATGAGAAATTCGCTGAGGCTGGAGCCTTCTTCCTCCTTGTGCTGCTTGTGTATATAAGTCCTCAATCCACCAGGAATCTCTGGTCCTTCCTCAACAATCTCTAACTCATCGGGATATTGCCTCAATAAAAGATCGGGAGCAAACCCGAACCTTACCCATCCGTTAACCAAGTAGTCCCGGGCTTGGGCGTAGAAGTTAGCAATGATAATGCTATCAGAGGGCCTCAGATCGGGATCACTTAAAAACCAATTTTCTGCCGCTCTCCGAGTGGGGCGATCGCTGGCTTCCAGCATGCTCCCTCCTGCCCCCGGAATATTTTCATTCAGCGGCCCTTTTACGCGAACTTTTACCATCAAAACTGGAGCAAGCTCCAAAGACTTTGTTAAACGGGATCGGACACTCTCCTTTGAAAATAAAGTACTGTCCAGAGCAAAGATATAATCTATAGGGTCGCCAAGGGAGATACGTTGGGCAATAACTTCACTCGAACGGACATGTAAAATCACATTAACCTCGGGATGGACTTCATTGAAAGCATTCAGTGCATCCCTTACAAAATCACCATACCAAGGATCAGAAAAGACGACAAACTCCCGTTTTTGTTTGTGGCAACCTATCAGAGCAATCGCCAGGGTAATAAGTGAAAGGATCGAGGCTCTGATCATTCTCTCAGGAATTTTGCTTCCACAAAAGAATGAGCCACATCAGCTGCAAGAGGAGGCCTTTCCTTGGTGACTCTGACCGTAACGGTGTCGAATCCAGACAACTCACTCAACAAACGTTTTCCGATCCTGCCGACCAAGGTCTCTAACAAATTGGCCCGTTCTCCCATCACATCTTTAACCACATTGAATACGATCGCATAGTCAATCGTCCCTCCGATCCTGTCATCTTCTGGTAAGGGTCGGTTCCCGGTATCTACATACACGTCTACCCGGAAAAAATTTCCTTTTTCCCGTTCCTCTGTATACAGCCCGTGATAACCAAATATGCGAATAGATTCCAGCGCAATCGTAGCCATATCAATTCAAGGTGACTGAGTTTGAGGGAGGTGAGTCCATCTCTTCTTCAGATGCCACTTGAGACCTGTCCAGATGTCTCCGAATTGTACCTTCCAGAGTGATGAGATCCACATTTCTATCGATTTTTCCCTGCGTCACGATAGAAATCTCCTGCCTCTCTTCTGAAACCACCAGCACCAATACATCTGAAATTTCTGATATTCCCATTGCTGCCCGGTGCCGCAGCCCCAATTCAGGTGGCAGACTGGTGCTCTTCGAAATCGGCAATACACACCTTGCTGCGGCGATCTGATTGTTTTCAATGATCACTGCTCCATCATGTAAAGGGCTATCCTTTAGGAAGAATGAGTGTAATACCCTCTCTGATACAGCAGCCCCGATCAAATCTCCAGTCTCCTTGATGGCTTCCAGGCTCTCCCCTCCTGCCAACACGATCAAAGCCCCCAATTTGGCCCGTTTAATTTCCTCAATCGCATTGATCAGATCGTTGTAGGCAAACCCCGCTGAAGCGGTATTCATGAATAACTGTTGCCAAGCTTTAGAAATGATACTGTTTTTCCCGATCAACAAAAGAAAACGCCTGATCTCTGAGGAAAAAATGACGATCAAAGCAATTGCCCCAACCCCCAAAAACTCATCAAGGATAGACTTGAGAAGTAACATGTCTAGTAAATCGACCAGTTTCCAAATTAGGAACACGAAACCTAGTGCGAGGAAAATACGAAATGCAAGACTTCCCCGAAGCAGCTCATACAACTTATAGAACAAAAATGTTACAACCGACACATCAATGATGTCGACCAGCCGAATCGTAACAAATCCTACCTTAAACAGTTCCATACCTCAAGTAATGGTATAAAGATACAGCACGCCTGGCAGGTTTTACATCGTGGACCCTAAGAATGTCGGTTCCAGCATCCATAGCCTTGAGATGAAGAGCAGTAGTAAGATCAGAAACATTGTCCGGAGTCGTATCGAACAGTTTGTAAACCATAGACTTTCTGGAAATACCTACCAAAAGTGGAAAACCGAACAGACTAAATTTATCTAAATTCCGAAAAAGTTCATAATTGTGGTGTAGGCGTTTTCCAAAACCAAAACCAGGATCAACAATGATGTCTGTAATCTTTGCAGCTTTGGCCGCCAATATCCGGTCTTTGAGTTGATCCCATACCTCCTCGACGACATTTTCGTAGACAGGATTCAGTTGCATTGTTTGAGGAGTACCTTGGATGTGCATGAGGATGTAGGGTGCATCGTATTCTGCAACCGTCCTGAGCATTTCAGGGTCATAGAGCCCACCCGATACATCATTGATGATGTGAGCTCCTTCTTCCAACATGGCCCTGGCAACGCTGGCCCGAAACGTATCGATGGAGAGAATAGCTTTGGGAAATTGTTTGCGAATTTCTCTTACAATAACCAAGATCCTGTCAAGTTCCCGGGAAGGAGAAATATCTTCTGCTCCTGGACGCGAACTGTATCCGCCAATATCAATAATATCAGTTCCATCCTGCAACATAGACTCCGTATGGGCCAAAGCAGCATCCAGTCCATTGAATTTACCACCATCCGAAAAGGAGTCTGGAGTCAGGTTCAGAATGCCCATAACCAAAGGTCTGGACAGATCCAACAAAACACCACGGCAATTCAATGTTTTTCGCCTTGGAACGATAATAGGATTATCTTTATTTTTAACCATGTTTGCCTAAATTTAACTTAATGTTAGTAAACCAAACATACACTGGATTCAAATTCTGAAGATTCTCAAGACCCATGAAGAAAGACAATACGATTGATTTTGCTGCCTGGAGCCTTGTGCTTGTTGTGTTGTTTGCAGTTCCACTCATCGTGAGTACCTTTTACACACCACCCGAATTGGGCCCGGAACGGAACCCTTCTGTCGTAGTAATCGTTCTTACCTTTCTTGGATTTATTGCTTTGACCACTCTAGCTCTCTGGGGACAGGTTGCATTGGGGCGATCACGATCAATCTCCGACAGAGACTCCTTGTCGGCAGAAACTTTGAATACCATGAATATCCACAATAAATTAATCGGTGGCTTATTCATTGTATCAGGATTTATCAAGCTCCAGGATCCCCTGGGCTTTTCTTATAAATTGGATGACTATTGGGATGTCTTTCTGGAGTATACGGGCTTTTTCCCTGCTGAATTTTTCCACAGTCTTTCTGTCCCAATAGCCATGTTTGTGTCAGTTTTTGAAGTGGTATTGGCCCTCGCGCTGATGACTGGCTTCAGGATGCGGAGCACCTCCCTGCTAGCACTTCTCATGATGCTCTTTTTCACCTTTCTGACAGGATTTGCTGTTGCCACCGATTCGGTCACCGACTGCGGATGCTTTGGAGATGCGCTCAAACTTACCCCGCTACAATCGTTTGAAAAAGATATCCTTTTGACATTGGCAATCCTTCCCATCTACTTGATGAGAAAAAAAATTACACCTTATTACCGGCACCCCATTCCCTTGGCCTTCGTCATAATCTCTGCTCTGGGATTTAGTTACATCAGTTATTACTGTCTCAACCATCTCCCCCGGTTTGACTTCAGAGGTGCCTATACGGTCGGCCAGGACTTAGCTTACAATTCCGCCAATTTCACCGATGAAGATGAAATCATCGCCCATGACTTTTATGATTTCTGCGCAGAATGTGGAAAGAAAGAAAATGGACTCGAAGGTGCTACCCTCTATATCGTTTGTTATGGGATGGACAAGCATAGTTCTCAAAATTACCTTGATGCGGTGGAATTGGCCCGAAGGATTTCTAAAGAAGCTCCCGGAATAAAAGTATGCTCAGGTACTGATGTTCCCGGTTCTGTCCGTTCGGATTTGACAATTGAAGGGTTGAACGAACTCTGCCTGTCTTCTCAGGATAGTAAAATGCTGAAAACAATGATTCGTTCCAGTCCTGGGTATATTCTGCTCAAAGGTGGAGTGATCCAAAAGAAGTGGCACTACAATGATATCCCGGATATAGAGGAATTGATGAGGCTGAGTGGCCCCGCTGCGAGTCAATTTACCCGTATTCCGGAACCAGACACCATTGTACCTGACTCCACACCTGGGGGTTCTCTCGATGGTGACAACGTCCCTTCTGTCCTAGAAGATGAAAATCCTTGATGTTCCGCTTTATCATCAAACGGCTGTTAGCAGGAGTACTGGTTATATGGGGAATCGTCACACTTTTGTTCCTCATTTTCAATGTACTCGGAAATCCTGCCGAAAGTATGACCGATGAAAATACCGATGAAGCAACCAGATTGGCAATTGAAAAGGCCTATCACCTTGATCAGTCGACCTTTTTCCAATACCTCTGGTATCTCAACGATTTGTCCCCCGTCGGGATTTTGGATCGGGGAGATCCTGAACTAAAGGCCAAGTCATACACTTCTCTTCTTCGAGTTGGAGGCGATTGGTTCATCGCTGTAAAAGAACCCTGGATGCGACGCTCCTTCCAAAGCAACCGCAAGGTAAGTGCAATGCTCGCTGACAAACTTCCTGGAACAGCCTTACTAGCTTTTGCGTCTATTTTTGTCGCTGTCATATTGGGTATCCCACTGGGCATTGTCTCCGCGCTAAAAAAAGGCCTTTGGGGAGATAGGCTCATCACCTTTATAACGCTCCTTGGTATTTCAGCTCCCTCCTTTTTCGTTGCAGTCGTCCTCATCCGGATATTCTCAGTTGGCCTGGGAGATATAACTGGTCTTCCAATCACAGGTTACCTTTTCGAAAAAAAGATCTTTGATGACGGCTACACGATTTATTGGGCTAATCTAATACTCCCGACCATTGCACTCGGAATCCGTCCGCTATCCATCATCACGCAGCTCACCCGAAGCAGTATGATAGAGGTGCTTACCACAGATTATATTCGTACCGCCCGGGCCAAAGGTCTTTCAGATAAAGTCGTTCTGTATAAGCATGGTTTACGCAATGCCCTAAACCCGGTAGTCACCTCTGTCTCGGGATGGTTTGCATCACTTATAGCAGGGGCCTTCTTCATTGAAACAATTTTCGATTGGCAAGGGCTGGGAAAGCTGACCATTGATGCCCTTTCCAGTAAAGATTACCCGGTAATCCTAGGAGCCGCTATTCTGATTGGAGTGGTGTTTGTATCTATCAATATTCTTGTTGACCTGTTGTACACTAGGCTCGATCCCAGGATCGGATTATCTTAAAGTCCATCCAGAATTATTGACTGCAGACCAACTTCTATGAATAAGAAAATTTTCCTTATCGGTTTTATGGGCTCTGGTAAATCGACGGTTGGAAAGTATGCAGCCAATGCTAACAGACTTACTTTCATAGATTTGGACGAGTACCTGGAGGAGAAATTAAAAATGACGATCCCAGAAATATTTGACCGCTACCACGAAGCGGGGTTTCGGGAAAGAGAGCGCCAGATCCTTGAGGAAATTATTGCCTTGGACGATAATGATTATCTGATATCAACCGGAGGCGGAACTCCTTGCTTTTTTGATAACATGGAGCTAATGAACCGTTCAGGAGTGACCATCTACCTGGATCTAAGTGTGGAGAGGTTGGCGAATCGCTTGGCAAAATCTAAATCCAAACGCCCCTTGGTTTTAAATTTTGAAGGTAGTCTTCAAATATATGTCCACGACAAATTAATGGAGCGGGCTGATCACTACCGACAAGCCAAAATCATCTTGCCCGAAAAGCGAACCGGAAAGAAAGAAATTGCAGTATTGATCAAAAAGATATTAAGCAATGCGGAGTAAATGGAAAAACAGGAAGTTGGAATGAGGGGGGATATTTAATTAGAACGATCTTTTCTTAAAACGATCAGGATACCTTGACGACGACCTTTCCAAACTGTTTCCCTTGCTCTAATTTTTCAGCTGCCAAAACAATTTCTTCTAAGGGAAACACTTCATCGATTATTGGTACAATTTCATGCTTGTTAATAAACCGCAGCATATTGTAGAAATCACGTTCTGATCCCATGGTTGTACCCAAAATGGAGACCTGCTTCCAAAAGAGTGCCTGAGGTGAAATATTCTCAATCTTTCCTGCGGTTCCGCCATAAACTGCAATCTTCCCTCCAGGTGAAGCGAGATGGATCAAAGCCCCAAATCCTGTACCGCCTGCGCCATCAATGATCACATCAAATTTACCAGCCTTTTGAATCAATTTTTTATCCCAGTCTTCTGCTTTATAGTTGACGCCTCCTGCAGCACCTAATGCCATTGCTGATTTAATCTTCTGTGTTGAACTTGACGTCACCCATACTTCACAGCCGTACGCCTTAGCAAACTGCAAAGCAAACAAGGCTACTCCACCCCCGATTCCGTTGACCAATACCTTATCACCGTGGCCTAGATTGACTCTGGAAAACAAGGCTCTGTACGCAGTAAGACCTGCCAAAGGGAGGGCTGAAGCCTGTTCAGCCGTCAAATGAAATGGCTGCTCATGGATGTATTCAACCGGAACAGCTACATATTCTGCCAGAGTTCCATTGCTAGGCATACCCAAAATTTCAAAGGAACTGCTCTGAAAACCCTCTTCGTTTCCCCAATAAAAACCAGGGTTGATTATAACCTCTTTTCTTAAAATGTCCCTGTTCAAGTCTCGTGCCACATCTGTGATCACCCCACATCCATCTGAACCAGGAATAACCGGATAGATGAGACCCCCATACATCCCTTTATTGATCCAAAGATCCCGATGATTGAAAGCTGCAGCCTTTATCTTGACCAGTACCATTCCCTTTTTTAAGAGAGGGTCCCTGACTTCATTGAGCTGCCAGGGTTGATTCTTTTTGAGTATTTGAAGGGCTTTCATGAATTAAAGAAGGTAGGCTGTTGCAGAATTTGATTCAGGGGAGATTTCAACCGATACATGTTGTTTCAAACTTGTGGAGAGCAGGATACCCACAAAGTCATGGGTAATAGGGATACTCCTGTGTCCCCGGTCAATCAGCACCGCTGTTTGAATTTTTGTCGGCTCGTGCTTCATAACAAAAGCAATGGCATGGAACAAGGTTCTTCCTGAATACAAAACATCGTCCACGATGAGAACGGTCTTTCCTTTTATAATTGAACTTATATTCTCCCCTTCAACCATGATTTCAGCAGTGTCTTTAACTTTTTTAGCCTTGATCAGGAGCACTGTAATAGGAGAAATTTCTATTAGAAGTTCTTTAAGCTTTTCTGCCAAGTATCCACCCCTGTCGTCAATCCCCAGAATAACCAGTTCATCACTCCCGTAATTGGACTCATAGATTTCATAAGCAATCCTTCTCAAACGGACCTTTGTTCCTGAAAGACTTAAGATTTTTACTTTTTCTAAACTCGTGGAATGACTCATATATTCCAGGTTAAACCTCAAAATAAAGAAAAAAAGGGACAACTTCTTGTCCCTTTTTCTATGATCTTGAATTGTCGTTATTCCGCAACAAATTCATCAACAATCTTTGTTTCTTGATCGTCTACACTGTACTTCACACGGAACTCATCCATGTCACCAACTACATAGTTCCCGTATTCACGAAGACCGGTACCCGCAGGGATCAAGTGACCAACGATCACATTCTCCTTGAGGCCGATCAATTCATCAGTTTTAGCTGTAATTGCAGCCTCGGACAAGACCTTGGTAGTTTCCTGAAAGGATGCCGCAGATAGCCATGATTTGGTACCTAGGGAAGCACGGGTGATTCCCTGAAGGATCGGACGTCCAACTGCTGGACGTGCAGTCCGAGCTACCACCAATTTAAGCTTTTTACGTTTGAGGAAACGGTTCTCATCGTAAAGCTTTCTGGAACTTACAATCTGACCAGCGGTGAATTTTTCCGAATCCCCACTTTCTTCTACAACCATCTTGTCCCAAATCCAGTCGTTCTCTTCCTGGAAATCTTTCCGGTCAACCTTTTCCTTTTCAAGGAAGATGGTATCACCCGGATCAACTACCCAAAGTTTCTGCATCATCTGGCGAACCACAACTTCAATATGCTTATCATTGATACCTACACCTTGGAGGCGATACACTTCCTGGATTTCATTGACAATATAGGCCTGTACTTCACTGGGGCCTTTAATGGCAAGAATATCAGCTGGAGCGGTAACACCATCAGAAAGAAGATCGCCGGCATAAACCAAGTCATTCTCCTGGACAAGGATGTGTTTGGTCAATGGAATAAGATATCCCTTCTTGTCTGCACCGTCACGTGAGGTGACGAATACTTCGCGGTTACCTCGCTTGATGCCACCGAGGCTTACAATTCCATCAATTTCAGATACTACTGCAGGATTGGATGGATTACGCGCTTCAAAAAGCTCTGTTACCCTTGGAAGACCACCAGTGATATCAGAACTGGTTCCCGAGACACGCGGGATCTTACATAAAATGGTGCCTGCCTGAATCTTGTCGCCGTCTTCTACATTGATGTAGGCACCAATCGGAAGGTTATAAACACGGAGTGGCTTCCCTTCCCTGTCAACCACTCGAATGGCTGGATTAAGCGTCCTGTCCTTGGAATCAATAATGATCTTTTCAGCGTGGCCGGTACGATCATCGCGTTCTTCCAAATAAGTAGAACCTTCAACAATATTGTCATAAAGGACACTGCCTTCAAACTCTGATAGAATAACAGAATTATAAGGGTCCCACTTACAGATCACATCACCGCGAGTGATCTTTTGTCCTTCCTTCACTGTAATCTCTGAACCATAAGGGATTTTGTGAGATACCAGGATGACACCACGAGCGTTGCGAATACGTACTTCGCCTCCACGAATAATGACAATCCGCTTCTGGACACTGTTCTCCTCACGAAGTACGGTCCGAATATTTTCCAGTTCAACGATCCCTTCTTGCTTGGAAGACAATTGGTTGTCACCTGCACTACGACCCGCAATACCACCTAAGTGAAAGGTTCTCAAGGTCAACTGAGTACCTGGTTCACCAATCGACTGAGCTGCGATTACTCCCACAGCCTCGCCCACTTCTACCAGTCGACCGGTTGCAAGGTTACGTCCATAGCAGAGTACACAAACACCTGATTTGGACTCACAAGTCAATACGGAGCGCATCCGCACCTTTGTGATACCAGACTCTTCGATTGCGTCTGCAGTATCTTCATTGATCTGCTCTCCAATGCCGACCAAAATCTCGTCAGTATCAGGATGGTATACATTGTCGAGAGAAACACGTCCCAGGAGGTTTTCACCTATTGAAACAATAATCTCATCATCTTTGATAATAGGTTCCGCAGTCAAACCACGCAAGGTTCCACAATCGTATTCGGTGATGATCACATCCTGTGATACGTCAACCAGACGACGGGTCAGGTAACCCGCGTCAGCTGTTTTTAGAGCTGTATCTGCAAGGCCTTTACGTGCACCGTGGGTGGAGATGAAGTACTCCAGAACAGAAAGCCCTTCTTTAAAATTCGCAATGATCGGATTTTCAATAATCTCACCGGCAGAACCCTTTAAGGATTTCTGCGGTTTGGCCATCAATCCCCTCATACCCCCAAGCTGCTTGATCTGAGCTTTGGAACCACGTGCTCCCGAATTCAGCATCATAAAGACAGAATTAAATCCATCGTTGTCTTTTGTCAACTGATCCATCAAAGTATCGGATAGGGAAGCATCCATTTTGGTCCAGACGTCAATCACCTTCTTATAACGTTCGTTATCCGTGATGATACCCATCTGGTACTGGTCCCATATAGCCTCAACCTCTTTTTTAGCTTCGACAACCAGAATTTCCTTTTCCGGAGGGACAAGAACCTCAGGTAAGCCGAAGGAAAGACCCCCAACATATGCCTGACGGAATCCCATTCCTTTCAAATTATCCAGGAAGATAGCAGTCTCACGAAGACCAGAAACAGTAAATATTTTGTTGATCCACTTCCGGAGTTCCTTCTTACCCAGGGTCTGATTGATGAAGGGAACATCCTTTGGAACAATCTCATTAAAGAGGACACGTCCGGTAGTCGTTTCGACAATATGAGTCTCATTTTCACCAGTAACCGGGTGGATCACTGGTTGCAGATTTTCATCATATTTGGGAAGACGGCACTTGATCGGTGCATGTTTCGCGACTCTTCCTTCATTGTAAGCAATTATTACCTCTTCTGGACTACCAAATGTGAGGCCTTCACCAATTTGTCCAGGACGAATATTGGTCAAATAGTAAATGCCTAATACCATATCCTGTGAAGGAAGAGTAATCGGCTTACCATTTGCGGGGTGAAGGATATTGTGGCTTGCCAACATGAGAACCATTGCTTCCAGACAAGCATCTGCGCTCAGCGGAACGTGAACGGCCATCTGGTCACCATCAAAGTCAGCATTGAAGCCGGTACATACGAGAGGATGAAGTTGGATCGCTTTTCCTTCAACAAGCTTCGGTTGGAAAGCCTGAATACCCAGACGGTGAAGGGTCGGTGCCCGATTCAAAAGAACCGGATGCCCTACCAATACATTTTCAAGGATATCCCAGACTATGGGGTCTTTTTTATCGACTATTTTCTTGGCACTCTTGACAGTCTTCACGATTCCGCGTTCAATAAGCTTGCGTATTATGAATGGTTTGAAGAGCTCCGCAGCCATATTCTTGGGAAGGCCACACTCGTGAAGTTTTAGCTTTGGGCCAACTACGATCACGGAACGGCCAGAGTAGTCAACCCGCTTACCGAGTAGATTCTGACGGAATCGTCCTTGCTTACCCTTTAACATATCTGAAAGGGACTTAAGCGCTCGATTGCTTTCCGAACGAACAGCGTTTACTTTCCGAGTATTATCGAACAAGGAGTCAACTGCTTCCTGAAGCATCCTTTTCTCGTTCCGTAGAATAACTTCTGGTGCCTTGATCTCGATGAGACGCTTCAGCCGGTTGTTACGAATGATTACCCGGCGGTAAAGATCATTGAGATCAGATGTCGCAAATCTACCACCTTCAAGCGGAACCAAAGGACGAAGCTCTGGTGGAATAACAGGAACCATCTTGATAACCATCCATTCGGGACGGTTCTCAATACGGCGATTGGCCGAACGGAAAGCCTCAACTATCTTGAGTCGCTTCAGAGCATCATTCTTACGTTGCTGGGAGGTTTCCTCAGCGGCTTTCCGACGTAATTCGTAGGAAAGTTTATCCAAATTGATCGTTCCCAGCAAAGCTTCAAGAGCCTCAGCCCCCATCTTTGCGACGAACTTGTTGGGATCAGAATTGTCTAGATGTTGGTTCTCCTTCGGGAGAGTTTCTAGAATATTGAGGTACTCTTCTTCGGTAAGGAAATCCATCCGTTCGACACCGTCAAGCCCCTTAATACCCGGCTGGATCACTACATAACGTTCGTAGTATATGATCTGATCGAGTTTTTTAGATGTAAGGCCCAACAAGTAGCCTATTTTGCTGGGTAGGGTGCGAAAATACCATATATGAGCAACCGGAACGACAAGGGAGATATGCCCCATTCGCTCACGACGAACTTTCTTCTCTGTTACTTCAACCCCACACCGATCGCAAATGATACCCTTGTAGCGGATCCTCTTGTATTTACCGCAATGGCACTCGTAATCCTTGACGGGACCAAAGATACGCTCACAGAACAAGCCATCTTTTTCGGGCTTATAGGTCCGATAATTAATAGTTTCAGGCTTGAGAACCTCACCGTGAGAGCGCTCCAGGATCATTTCAGGTGATGCCAATGAGATGGTTACTCTATCGAAATCACTGTTCAAACCGATTCTTCTATCCTTATTCAGGGACATTTAGATTCTCCTTATTAATAAATTAATCTAAGGTTACTTCAAGTGCAAGTCCACGCAATTCGTGGAGCAATACGTTGAACGACTCCGGAATTCCGGGTTTGGGCAATACATCACCCTTTACAATGGATTCATATGTCTTGGCACGACCGAAGACATCGTCAGATTTAACTGTCAGCATCTCACGCAAAATGTGGGCAGCTCCAAACGCCTCAAGAGCCCAAACTTCCATCTCTCCAAAACGCTGACCGCCAAACTGGGCTTTTCCCCCAAGCGGTTGTTGTGTGATCAGAGAGTAAGGTCCGATAGAACGAGCGTGCATTTTATCATCGACAAGATGGCTCAATTTCAACATATAGATAATGCCCACTGTGGTCATCTGGTCAAAACGACGACCAGTCTGACCATCATATAGATGGGCGCGCCCCCAAGCTGGCAAATCAGCTTTCTCAAGCCATTCTGCCACATCGTCAGGCTTTGCTCCATCAAAAATTGGAGTGGCAAACTTGATTCCGAGTTTGCGACCAGCCCAGCCAAGAACAGTTTCATATATTTGTCCCAGATTCATCCGGGAAGGTACACCCAACGGATTGAGAACAATATCCACCGGCGTACCGTCGGGAAGGAAAGGCATATCCTCCTGAGAGACGATCCTTGCAACCACCCCTTTGTTACCGTGGCGGCCTGCCATCTTATCTCCTACCTTGAGCTTGCGTTTCTTGGCAACATAAACCTTTGCAAGTTTTAGTATGCCGGAGGGTAATTCATCCCCAACCCGGATTTGATATTCCTGGCGACGAAACTCTCCTTCAATGCTATTGTAACGTATTTTATAGTTAAAAAACAGGCGCTGTACATTTTGATTTACCTCCTCTTCCTTGGTCCATTCGCTAGGGATGACTTCCAGCCATACAACCGGAGCAAGGGATTTCTCAGTAAATTTCTTCCCACTTGGGATGAGCTCCTCACCATACTTATTTTTAACCCCCGCAGACTTGTGGCCCTGTAATATCTGAAGAAGCTTTCCAGTCATCATACGATCTAGATCAGCCAAGTCAGACTTATATTGAGATTCAAGTCCAGCCAGTTTCTTCTTATCATTTTGCCGGGCCTTACCTTCTTTCTTTTCTTTTTGGAAGAGTTTCTTCTCAATAACTACTCCCTTTACAGATGGAGGCACACGTAGTGAGGCATCTTTCACATCACCAGCCTTATCACCGAAGATAGCACGAAGTAGTTTTTCTTCCGGAGTTGGATCAGTCTCCCCTTTTGGGGTAATCTTCCCAATCAGAATATCGCCCTCTCTTACCTCAGCACCTACACGGATCAGACCATTCCCATCAAGGTGTTTAACTGCTTCCTCACTTACGTTTGGAATTTCACGGGTCAATTCTTCTTCTCCTCGTTTGGTATCACGAACCTGAAGCTCGAAAACTTCAATGTGAATAGAGGTAAAGACATCTTCAGAAACGACGCGCTCTGAGATTACAATAGCATCCTCAAAATTGTATCCTTGCCAAGGCATGAAGGCAACCAAAAGATTTTTCCCTATTGCTAATTCGCCATCGTCGGTGGAATATCCCTCAACCAGTACTGTACCCTTAACGACCTTTTCCCCCTTGACCAAACAAGGTTTCAGGTTGATGCATGTATTCTGATTGGTCCGTTTGAATTTAGGGAGTTCGTAGGTAGTGATATTGGAATCAAAGCTTACAAGGTCATCCATCAAAGTTCTTTCGTACCTGATAACAACTTTATTTCCATCTACAAATTCAACAACCCCATTCCCTTCAGCAACGATAAGAGCACGGGAATCAACTGCAGCCTTTTGCTCAAGGCCGGTTCCAACTATAGGAGCTTCAGAACGGAGAAGGGGAACCGCCTGACGCTGCATATTAGAACCCATCAAAGCACGGTTTGCATCATCATGCTCCAGAAAAGGAATAAGAGACGCCGCCAAAGACACAATCTGGTTTGGGGCAACATCCATGTAAGTCAAGTCCTCAGGGGAAGCCAATGGAAAATCACCCATCAATCGGGCACGTACCTGAGTATTTTCAAATTCACCTTTATCATTGACCGGTGCATTGGACTGTGCAATGACAATACCATCTTCCTCTTCTGCACTCAAGTAAAAGGTTTCTTCCTTTACACGTCCATCTTTAACAGCACGGTAAGGTGTTTCGATGAATCCCATGTCGTTCACCTTCGCATAAACACACAGGGATGAAATCAATCCAATATTGGGACCTTCCGGGGTTTCAATTGGACAAAGACGGCCATAGTGAGTGTAGTGAACGTCTCGAACTTCAAATCCCGCGCGTTCACGCGACAAACCGCCAGGTCCAAGGGCAGAAACCCTTCGCTTGTGAGTTACTTCGGACAATGGATTAGTCTGATCCATAAACTGGCTCAACTGATTCGTCCCGAAGAACGAATTGATAACGGAAGACAAGGTCCTCGCGTTGATCAGATCAGCAGGAGTAAACACCTCGTTGTCGCGTATATTCATCCGCTCGCGGATTGTTCTGGCCATACGGGCAAGACCTACACCAAACTGTGCATACAACTGCTCTCCTACAGTCCTGACACGGCGATTGCTCAGGTGGTCAATGTCATCAACATGAGCTTTGGAGTTTTGCAGCCTGATCAGATATTGGACAATCTTAATGATGTCATCTTTAGTGAGCACCTGAGAGGTCTCGTCATAAGCTTTATGGAGCTTTTTGTTCAAACGATACCGCCCCACTTCCCCCAGGTCATATCGCTTGTCGCTAAAGAACAATTTATCAATTATTCCACGAGCAGTTTCCTCATCTGGCGGCTCAGTATTTCGCAACTGCCGATAAATTAAATCAACCGCCTCAGATTCCGAATTTGCATTATCTTTCTGCAGGGTATTGTAAATAATGGAGTATTCAGCAGAGTTGGAAGTTTCCGACACCAGAATGATATTCTTAGCTTCGGACTCAACAACAATTTGCAAATCGTCTTTTTCGAGAATATGATCGCGCTCAAGAAGTACTTCATTACGAGTGATCGTAATGACCTCTCCGGTGTCTTCATCAACGAAGTCTTCATCCCACGTCTTTAAGATCCGGGCCGCTAGTTTACGACCTACACACTTCTTAAGATTGCTCTTAGTAGCCTTAACTTCTTCGGCAAGTCCGAATATTTCCAGAATATCTTTGTCTGTAGAATACCCAATGGCACGAAGTAGTGTAGTAACTGGGAATTTCTTCTTACGATCAATGTAGGCGTACATGACGTTGTTCACATCAGTCGCAAATTCGATCCAAGACCCCTTGAAGGGAATAATTCTTGCAGAGTAAAGTTTGGTACCGTTAGCGTGAAGTGATTGTCCAAAGAACACACCGGGGGAACGGTGCAGTTGACTGACAATAACTCGCTCTGCACCATTGATCACAAAGGTACCCGAATCCGACATATATGGAATATTGCCGAGGTACACCTCCTGAACAACTGGTTCGAAGTCATCGTTTTCAGGATCTGTACAATAAAGATATAACTTTGCCTTCAGAGGAACAGCGTAAGTCAGACCCCGCTCTTTAGATTCGTTGATGGAGTACTTGGGAGGATCAATGTAGTAATCAAGGAATTCAAGGACAAAATTTTCCCTCGCATCGGAGATGGGGAAATTTTCCTGAAAAACCTTGTGAAGCCCCTCTTCTTTCCTCCTTTCCGGAGGTGTATCCAACTGCATGAATTCCCGAAAGGATTTCAGCTGAACTTCCAGAAGGTCTGGATAATCAATTATTTTACGAATGCTAGCAAACGTAATACGATTGGAGGTATAAATATTTGCGGCCAATGTCCAGAAAATTAGGGTATGAAAAAACTAAGAAACGAATTTTAGAAACTCGACAGTATGCAAACACCGATAGACCTGATTATTTGAACCAGGTCTACCGGGTGTTCCAAGCAGGTATGGCTGCATTCAAGCAGACGCCTACTTACCTACAAGTTCTACTTCAGCGCCAGCCTCTTCTAGCTGGGCCTTGATAGCTTCTGCTTCGTCTTTTTCAACCCCTTCCTTCACAGGACTTGGAGCGCTATCAACAACAGCCTTAGCTTCTTTCAAGCCGAGTCCGGTAAGGGACTTAACTGCTTTAACAACATTGAGTTTAGCTCCACCAGGGCTTTTGAGGATGACATCGAAGATAGTGGGCTCAGCTGAAGAACCACCACCACCGTCGCCGTCGCCGCCACCGGGAGCTGCCACTACAGCAGCAGCAGCAGGCTCAATGCCGTATTCATCTTTTAATATGGTTGCAAGTTCGTTAACCTCTTTTACAGTAAGGTTTACTAATTGTTCCGCAAATTCTTTAAGATCTGCCATTTTTTTTACTCGATTAGGAAGTGAAATATCTATAGAATGAGTGAGTAACAGCCAAATTTATGCTTCTCTCTCTTGCAGGGTTTTGATAATACCTGCCAAGGTTTGACCAGCAGACTGCAATGCACCTAGCACATTTTTCGCAGGGCTTTGTAAAAGACTGATGATCTCGCCAATTAATTCGTTTTTGGACTTCAACTTGGCCAATGTATCCAACTGGTCTTCTCCAATGAAAACAGCAGCACCTACATATGCTGACTTCAGCTTGGGAACATTCGGATTAGATTTTTGAAAAGTTTTAATGATTCCTGCGGGAGAATTAGGGCTATCCTCACCGGTAAAGAATACAGCAGATTGCTGCTTCAAGGTTCCATATAACTCGTCATAGTCTCCTTCAGCGTTGTCCAAAGCTTTTTTCAGCAGGGTATTCTTTACAATCTGAAGTTTTACCCCAGCCTCAGAACAGAGTCTCCGCAGATTGTTTACCTGCTCGACATTCAATCCACCACCATCTACTATGTAGATATTAGGGGCTTCAGAGAGTGTCACACCCAGCTCATGAACAACTGCAATTTTTTCTTCTCTCGTCATAATTATACTCCTACTGAATTTTTATCAATACGAATACCAGGACCCATCGTGCTGCTCAAATAAATTGACTTAAAATAAGTCCCTTTTGAGGCGACAGGCTTTAGCTTGGCAAGTACCTGAGAAAGTTCTGTTACATTTTCGGCAATCTGCTCAGCAGTAAACGATACTTTACCGATTGCAACATGAATGATTCCTGTCTTATCAACTCTGAAATCGATCTTACCAGCCTTGACTTCGTTCACAGCCTTACCTATATCCATGGTCACAGTTCCACTCTTTGGGTTTGGCATAAGGCCGCGGGGGCCAAGTATGCGGCCCAAGCGTCCAACCTTACCCATAACGTTGGGTGAGCAAATAATAATATCAACGTCGGTCCAGCCATTGGAAATCTGCTGGATGTAATCATCCAAACCCACATGATCGGCACCTGCGTCTTTTGCTTCTTGTTCTTTGTCCGGGGTGGTCAAGACCAAAACCCGAACACTTTTACCAGTTCCATGTGGCAGGGTCGCAACCCCTCGGACCATTTGATTGGCCTGACGTGGATCAACTCCCAGTCGTACATGAAGTTCAACCGATGAATCGAACCTAGTATAGGCTAGGTCCTTGATGAGTGCAGAGGCCTCACTAATAGGATACTCCTTAGTGTGGTCAATACCTTCTAATGCTTTCTTATGCTTTTTTGAAATCCTAGCCATAATCAATTAGTTGGACTCCAAATTCCATGGAGCGGTACCATTTACAGTTATGCCCATACTCCTTGCAGTTCCTGCTACCATCTTCATGGCGCTTTCAACCGAAAATGCATTTAAATCAGGCATTTTTGTCTCAGCAATTTCTCTTATTTGCTCCCAGCTAACCTTTCCAACCTTTTTGCGATTGGACTCAGGAGATCCCTTCTTGAGATTTGCTGCTTTCAATAAAAGAACTGCTGCAGGTGGGGTTTTAATGACGAAGTCAAAAGACTTATCAGAATAGACGGTGATCACAACCGGAAGCACCTGGCCCACCTTTTCTTGAGTTCTTCCATTAAACTGCTTACAAAAGTCCATAATGTTCAAGCCTTTAGAGCCTAAAGCAGGACCCACAGGAGGGGAGGGATTCGCTTGTCCTCCCTTTATCTGCAGTTTAATATAAGTTTCTATCGTCTTTGCCATAAGATCAGAATTCCTTCTCTACTTGGAAATAATTCAATTCTACCGGTGTATTACGTCCAAAGATCTTCACCATAACTTTTAGCTTCTTTTTGTCTTCGTAAATTTCTTCTACGGTTCCGCTAAAACCATTGAAAGGTCCTGCCATAACTTTTACCGGCTCGCCAACGGTGAAAGGATCCTCTGGAATTTCTCCCATGTCCTTCATTTCGTCAACTTTTCCCAGAATCTTATCAATCTCAGATTGCCTAAGAGGCACAGGTTCTTTCCCTTTTCCAGTTCCTAAGAACCCAATTACTCCGGGAACATCTTTGATTGTCTGTATAACTTCTCCCTTTAACTCCGCTTCCAAAAGAACATAACCGGGAAGGAAACTCCTTTCCCGAATCTTCTTTTTTCCATTCCGCATTTCGAAAACCTTCTCAGTCGGGATCAAGACCTGGGAAACCACATCCTCCAGTTTCAATCTGTCAATCTCAGACTCAATATATTGCTTGACCTTTTTTTCCTGGCCACTTACAGCTCTCACGACATACCAATGCTTTCCCATCTTATTAAGCCTGTAAATTAACGGAACAAACCGTACAAAAGGTCCAATACATTACTCGAAACAAAGTCCATTAAAAAGATCGCCAGAGCAATAAGCAGGGAAGCTACCAGTACAGTTACGGTACTGCTTTGCAACTCAGGGATCGACGGCCACTGCACTTTATAGAGCAATTCGTCAGAGTACGTAGAGAACCAAGCTTTTAACTTATTCATTCGGATGTTGTCTTTAGCACGGGAGGAAGGGCTCGAACCCTCGGCCTACGGTTTTGGAGACCGTTGCTCTACCAACTGAGCTACTCCCGTATAGACTCTGTAAATGCTAGGCTCCCGGACAGTCTTTTACTGTCCGGGAGTTTAATATGTGTCTATTCAAGAATTTCAGTTACCTGACCTGCGCCCACAGTACGGCCACCTTCCCGAATTGCAAAGCGGAGACCTTTTTCCATTGCAATCGGGTAAATCAACTCAACCTCAATGGTAACGTTATCACCAGGCATTACCATATCTACACCTTCCTGAAGCGTAACAATACCAGTAACATCGGTTGTACGGAAATAGAATTGCGGACGGTAATTTTTGAAAAACGGAGTGTGACGGCCACCCTCTTCTTTAGAGAGAATGTAAACTTCTGCCATAAACTTGGTGTGTGGAGTGACCGAACCAGGCTTTATGATAACCATACCGCGCTTAATTGCTTCCTTCTCAATACCGCGAAGGAGCAGACCGGTATTGTCACCAGCTTCCCCTCGGTCAAGGATCTTACGGAACATTTCAACGCCAGTAATGGTAGAAGTCAGAGGTTTCTCATCTTTGTCTCGAAGACCGATGATCTGTACTGGATCACCAGTGTTGATCACACCGCGCTCTATACGGCCAGTTGCAACAGTACCGCGACCAGTGATGGAAAAGACATCTTCAACGGGCATGAGGAAGGGTTTATCGATATCTCGCTCCGGCTCCGGAACAAAGCTATCAACAGCATCCATCAGCTCCTGGACCTTTTCTTCCCACTCAGGTTCACCATTCAATGCACCCAAAGCAGATCCTTTGATAATCGGAGTATCATCCCCAGGGAAATCATAAGATGAAAGGAGTTCTTGAATCTCCATTTCGACCAGTTCAAGCAATTCTTCGTCGTCGACAAGATCAACCTTATTCATGAAGACCACGATTGCAGGAACCCCTACCTGGCGAGCCAATAGGATGTGCTCACGCGTTTGGGGCATTGGACCGTCAGTCGCAGCAACAACCAAAATAGCACCGTCCATTTGAGCTGCACCCGTGATCATGTTCTTAACATAGTCAGCGTGTCCGGGGCAATCAACGTGAGCATAATGACGGGACGATGTCTCGTACTCGACGTGAGAAGTATTAATAGTGATACCACGTTCTTTCTCCTCAGGAGCATTGTCTATGGAGGAGAAATCACGAACCTTACTGTTTCCACTCTTCGACAATACTTTCGTGATAGCTGCAGTCAGCGTGGTCTTGCCGTGGTCAACGTGACCGATGGTTCCTATGTTGACGTGGGGCTTATTACGTACAAATGTTTCTTTCGCCATTTTTCTTCAGAATATTTCAACGAATTAATTTCAGATCCAGAGCCGATGGCCGGACTCGAACCGGCGACCCCTTCCTTACCATGGAAGTGCTCTACCAACTGAGCTACATCGGCACCTCTTCAGAGCGGGAGACGAGATTCGAACCCGCGACCCTCAGCTTGGAAGGCTGATGCTCTACCAACTGAGCTACTCCCGCAGTTAAGCAACATGGATATCACGTTGCCAATGGTTCTAAAAAGTGGGGAGAGCAGGATTCGAACCTACGTAGGCGTAGCCAACAGATTTACAGTCTGCCCCGTTTAACCGCTTCGGTATCTCCCCCTTTCTATAAAGTTTCCTATATTTATGTATCGATAGGAATCTTGTTTTCAAATAACGTACCTCTATCCCATTTTTCGAACGAGTTGCAAAGGTAGATATTTCTAATACATTTTCAAAAGCTAAAAAGTAATGCTTCCAACTTTTTAATGTCCTTACGCTTAAATAAATCAAGGATATGAGCAAAAAATATAGTTTTAGCGTTCAGCCTGATCATAACTATAACGATCAAGCATCATGTATTTGCCAAAAAAATATTGTAACGCCTGACCACGATCTTCACGACACATCTGACCAGATTCCCTCCCACCGCACATGTGCTATAGGAGAAATGTAAACAAGATCGATCGATGTATTGAATGAAAACTTTAGTAGAACAAACTCTGATACGGGCAATACTCCTACTACTTTCCAAAATGTTGCTGCCAATACCAATATTCAATTCTGCCTCGCGACCCAAGACCCCAGTGGTAATATCCACTCTGGGATCACGAGAACCCAAAGTTCTCATGCAAACACTTCTTTAAATTATGAATCGGCACTATCAACCTTTAATCCACAGGGGGACTTCATCAGCCCTGTAAAAAACGCCAGCTGTTCCGGTGTGGAACCGTCGTTTATATTTCTTCCTACATGTGCCAGAAAAAGCCAGATATCAACGACTATACAGAAATTCTTCCAGGCTACGGATGCTTGACTCAAATTCGAATGCATCGTTGACTTTGTAATAATTCCCTTGGTCATAGGTATAATCGTAAGCGAACTTTGCATAGTTCAAACGGTCTGTTTCATAATCAAAAAGTTTCATTATCTCTCGTACCTGTCTGCTCAAAAGGCAACCAGAACGAGTGATCTGCTTCGCTACAGCCATCTTAGAACTGGAAAACGATTTCGAGGAAATACTTGATCTCGCTTCGCTAAAGGCCTGCTCATCCATTACGTTTTGGCAACCCATTTCACCACTGTACCCTGGTAGTGGATCGGGTGGTAAAACCGGATCAATGGGATAGGTGAACACCATGTTGGGGTCAGTGGTAGTAATTGTAGTGGTGGTTTGGGTAGTTGAAATGATCGGAACTTCATCGGCATTCACCGGTCCATCGTAACCGACGACAAATTGATGCCCTCGGGGAAACGGACTATAGCCGAGTGTATATTCATTTACAAATATGAGGGTGTGTTTTCCGGCAGCGTCCCTAACCACGGCATAAGTGACCTCTCGACCCGGCTCAAAAGCCAAACCCGTCTCCATCTGAGGAATATTGGGATTGGTGAAAACCAGGCGAAGGTTATACCAGCCTGGATACAGCCCGGTAACCTTTAGGTTCTGATTTGGCAATTGATTAACCCTTTTGCCATTTAGCAGCAAGCTAAATGACTGGTCAGTATCTGAAAATACAACTAGGTTAGATTGCTGTGCCTTCACAAAACCCAATGTAGAAACGACAAAAGCAACACACAAAAAAAGCTCTTTGATCATGATCACTACAACTTGGTTGTTTGGGGATAGCCGAAAGGAACAGACC
>JBFGVE010000034.1:0-23131 GCA_041565275.1 Bacteroidia bacterium | reverse complement strand
TCAAATATATTGAACCAGTCCGGTATTGGGTATCGACGGAAACATTTTGAACGTAGCTACACCCTTCATCATCCACAATCTTTTTCCATTCGGCCATTCACAGGATTGGAATTGGCGATTGAAAAGGAGGCATCCTAAACCTACCTTGGTGTGCTTAGCCTAGATCATAAATCCACCTTTTCAGAGGGCATAATGCATTCCGACCACTAACGGGTTGTATTTTTGCCATTATCCAGTTTTACTTTGGGCACGGCTGAATTGTGCTGTGACCACAGTTAGGATCGTATTTCGACTACCACCTGGGTTATGCTGTGACCATAGTTGGATCGTATTTCGACTACCACCTGGGTTATGCTCTGACCACAGCTGGATCGTATTCCGATACTACCTGGGTTGCGCTCTGGCCATACCTGATTTGTGCTGCAACTATCACTTGGAATGTATCACACCACTTCCAAGTTGCTCTCTGGACACCACAAGACTGCTCTCTGGACACCACAAACTTGCATTCTGAACACCAAGGTCTTTACTCTGGACACTGTCTGTTTAAACTTTGAATACAACCAAGTGGTGGACGGCTCATCACCTTGGTAGATTTTTTGACCACTACAGGGCTTTACTCTGAATACAACTGAATTGTACTTTCGACCACAACTGGGTTGTACTGCGACCCCAACTGAATTGTACTGCGACCCCAACTGAATTGTACTGCGACCCCAACTGAATTGTACTTTTATCCCAACTCGGTTGTACTGTGACTTCGACCTGATTGAACTCCGGATGTAACCGGGTACTAAATGTGAAAAGAAAAAGGGTGCATTGGCTTTTCAATCGAGGGGCAGTCTTTTTCCGGTGGCATCCTTTTTTAAACCAGACGAGCTATTTTTGCAGACATGAGCGACAAAGGATCTGATCCCAATGCTGTCCCCTGGACCTATCACCTTTACCGTCCCGAGACTTTGATGGTCTACATCCTTGGGGTATTGGCCCTCATTTTTTATTTTATGGATAGATCTGATCTTAGCCTTATACGGCTGTACCCAATTGAAAACGGAACCGCGCTTGCAGTAGGTACAGATGATAAGGATACAGAAAATCATTTGATAAAAGTCTGGCTAACCGGAATTGACGAAAAGGTAAAATGGATTCGGGAACTGGAGGGCAGTTATCTCCCACCACCTGAAGATGGAATTGACGTCCCGGTTTTTGCTTATTCTCAAAGACGAGCTTTTCTCCTCGTCGGGGAGGATACCGGCAGAGAGCAGCGGTTAGCTGGAATTGTTGCCCTGGATCTGGACGATGGAGAGTTACTTTGGTCCAATTTTGAGCAACCTTCCGGGGATGCGCGGTTTGGTTCGGTGTTTGCCTGGCACGATCAACTGGTTACCACCCACCTGGGTTCCCAATCTGACCATTTTAAAATGTATGTAGTTGGTCGCAAGCCAGAAGATGGCTCAATGATCTGGACCAAGGTTTTCACTACTTCCGGAAATACGAGAACACCATGGCAAAATAGAATTGCCCTTCTTCCGGGGAAAATGCTTATCGACATGGACTCTTTAAGATTGTTGGATATTGCCACAGGTAATGTGCTTCATACGTGGCCGGGAAAAGCTCCTTACTTCAACGAGGGTTGGATTTTTTATCAAATTAACAATCAACTGCGCACCCTGGAGACCAGCAGCCTTGCGGATTCGCTCCTTTATTCATACGGGATCGACAGCATATACGCTGACACCGTCGGTCTTGCAGACCCTTTCCCTGGAATCGTATCACCCCGGACTTTCGGTTACAACCCTATTCCTGGGTACTCCGGTTTTTTTGAGGGATACCCCATCCACTTTGATGAACGCTTTGGCCTGCATAGCTTTCGTCCGGTGCCAATTGTAAACTCTTCAAAACCGGAGGCAGGAGCATCCATTGTAGATACTTCTACTTCCAGGCCCGTTGTTACAAAGGCTCCCAACGGAAAGTTTACCGCCTCGCCTCTGCCGACGGTCTACCCTAATGGGTACACAGCACAGATCCTGGGCACCCGGCCTGGCTTCCTCTCCGGGGAATGGCCTCGTTACCTTCCACTATTTTGCAGCTTGTACAGCTATGATACATTGCGGAAGTATTTTCCCAGAACGATGGCCGGTCGGCCTTTGAAAGGAGATCGCCTGGTAATCATGGATCTCAAATTCCTCCGCCCGGCTTTGGTAGGAAAAGAATTGCTTGAAAAACCCTGGAAAGGTCAGATGGTCACCTTTGCTGAGAACCATTATTTTGTTGGTACTGATCCTGAGCAGCCATTTCACCCGTTGATCATACATTTTGATGGAAATACGGGTGCTGTGCGCAAGGCGTTGATCAGCAACATTGAATTCCAGGACCTGAAGCCTGTCTATCCACATTTGCCGGTGGGCAATAGGATCTGGGTCGCCGGAAAAAAACAGTGGGTGGCCCTTTCAGTTCCTGATTTGGAATTGGTATTTGCGACCTCAGAGGAAATTTCCTTCAAGGATGTAAGTGATAGGTACAGAGAAAAGTTGGGGTACAACGGAGACTAAACCTGTCAAATATTGACTAACCATCCGTATTTGTCTTCGATCTTACCTGTTCGGATGCCATTCAAAGTTTCGAGCAATTTAGGGCCTATCTTGCGGCCTTTGATTGGAGGTAATACAATTTCGGGTGCATTTTCAAGCCCAGCAACAGTGCCGTCATGCCCCATCCGGTCAACATGAGCAATAGTGGCTGCAGTTCCAGTTCCAAACACCTCTTCAAGCGTACCCTTTCCATAGGCATCCCAGAGTTCCAGGACGTCGATTTGCCGCTGTTCGACAGGGATACCCATTTCTTCAAGTAAGACAATAACTGCTTCACGGGTGGTACCATGGAGTACGGATCCATCCAAATGAGGGGTGACGGCTACGCCATCAATAATAAAAAAGACATTCATAGTCCCGCACTCCTCGACATAGCGGTGTTGTATGCCATCGAGCCACAGGACATTGTCATAGCCATGGGCTTTGGCTTGCTTGGCCCCAAGCAAACTGGCAGCATAGTTACCGGCTGCTTTTGCTTCACCAGTCCCTCCGGGGAATGCCCTCACATATTTAGAAGTGACCATCAGGCCTACAGGGTCAGGGTAGTAAGCATTTACGGGGCAAGATAAAATGACGAATTTATAGTTATCAGACGGCTTGATACCGATATACTCATCGGTGGCAAAGTAAAACGGACGAATGTAAAGTGAAGCACCTTCCTGGGTGGGGATCCATTGTTGATCAAGCTTGACCAGTTGCTTTAAGCCATCTATGAAGATGTTTCTTGGAATGGGGGGCATGCATAGACGTTCAGCAGACAAGTTCATGCGCCTGAAGTTGCGCTCAGGTCGGAATAGTAGGGGATTTCCCTCGGAATCTTTGTAAGCTTTCATCCCTTCAAAGATGGATTGACCATAATGGAGGGCGGATACGGAGGGAGCCAGGATCAGCCGGGAATAGGCTCCGATTCTAACATCTGTCCATTCACCATAGCTGTAGTTCGCTTCAAGCATGTGGTCGGAAAACTGCCGCCCAAAAGCAATGTTGTCAAAATCGACAGTATCGATACGGGAAGACTTAGAAGGAGTGACTTGAATGGTATTCTTTGCTACTTCCATATTTGGAGAATGGTGCTTTAGTGATTAAAATAAATACAGTGTCTGTCTACCTCTCAGTACTCTTAGTACTCTCAGTACCTCTTGCCGATACAACCAATGCAAATCGCTTCTAAAAAACCCGGCCACCTTCAAAAAGTTTATACCCGGTGGATCTCGTGAAACCAACTACTTCAAAGAGATCAACTCAACATCAAAAATAAGGGTCGAATTTGCAGGAATAACATTTGGGATTTCTCTTGCTCCATAGGCCAAGTCTGCTGGCAACCGAAATATGAAACGGCTACCGACCGGCATCATGGCTACGCCTTGATCCCACCCTTTGATGACCTGACCCTTTCCTAGCCTAAATTCAAAGGGTGCTTTGCGGTCCCGGGAACTGTCAAACTTTTTCCCATCAAGTAAGTATCCCGTATAATGGACAACCGCAGTCTGGCCTTGGGTCGGTAACGCTCCAGTTCCCATGCGGATCACTTTGTAGGCCAGACCATTGTCTTTGATGGTATAACCTGCTTCCATCTCACCAGCGTTCCAAGTCCTGAGCGCCTCTATTTTACCCCACTTTTGAATAGCCTGGTAAATAAAGAACAACTCTTTAGTTGTCAATTTGAGCTTTTTACTCTTCTGAAGATCGCTCATGTACGCGATAGATGGCCCCTTGGTCATATCCGTGGGAAGATACACCTCACTGACCTGCTTCTTCTTACGGTTTTCATTTTCAAAGTAAAAGCTTCGTTGGCCTTCTTTGAACATGGCACAAAAACCATTCAGGTTTTGGTCCTGGTAGCAATAGTCAACCGTACGTCCTTGGGGTGGGTGGCAGAACTCACACTGAGCAAAGGAGAACTGACCTGTAAACACTGTCAATAATAAAAGAGAAAGGGACTTCCACATGTGGCTAATTTAGGCAATTATCTTTCCACCCAAAAGCCCACACACCTTCACACTTGGGAGTTCGCAATAAGTAAGTAGCAGGGGGTGAAGCGGATCAAGCTTTGAATGAACCCCGATAGGGCTTTCCCTTGTACCAGAATTCAAAGGTGTAGACTGCACCTGATTCGAGTGGATCCCTCCGGATGGATTGGTAGTGATCACCTTTGGTCTGGACTCCGAAATTCTGCCAAATTTTTTGTTTATCCGGACCAAAAAGGTAAAATTCGATGTAGCCGGGATAGGTGATCTCGTATCCGAGCTTGACATAATTTCCCAATACCAATGGAGGTTTGAGGTTCAAGACGATCTCGGGCTGAGCTACTAGAGGAGTTTCCACTCGGGAACGGTCCAGAGGAAGAAACATCTGTACAGAAAGAGAAAGGATTAATCCCAAAAAAAGTGTCATAAATGGCCTCTGTTATTGTAAATTTAATGAAATCAACCAACAATCTGAAAGTCAAAAATGAATAATTATCTTCTGATCATCTGTTGCAGCTTTTTTGTTTTTGGAGGGATATTGAGGGGACAGGCCTACACTCCCGACTTATCCATCAACATCGAAAAGTTTGAAAAAGAGGCACTGGCCCCGAAAGAAGAGGTTTGGGTAGTCGATTTTTGGGCTAGCTGGTGCCGCCCCTGCATCCAGTCCATTCCAAAAATGAAGTCCCTCCATAAAAAATATGCAGCACGTGGGGTTCGCTTCATCAGTGCTTCCTGGGACCGGAATAAACTCAAATGGCAAAATGCATTGGATCATTACCAAATGCCGTGGAATCATTTTATCATTCCGAGAGGTCAGGAATATTGGCTGGAAGAGCATTTCCCCCACAAAGGTGTTCCTACTGTCTTTGTGATCGATCAGGAAGGAAATGCAAAAAAAGTGAAAGGGCTAAATAAACTAGACAGGGAAATTTACAAGGCTCTATAAATTGTAAGGAGCACACAAACGAGCGCCCTTTCATGGGTAAATCTTGCTATCCGCTGATGCGGATCAAGATGTATTCTGAAAACCATAACCAGCGCCAAGCAACGACTATTCTCTTCGAAGGAGCAAGGCCAAATAAGGTCAATGTAACTTTTTTAAGAATTCTATCATCCGTTCCTCCAACCATGTATTTCCCTTTAGGTGCCAGGACTCAGTGAAGCCGATATGCCCACCAAAGCGGGGAGCCATGAAATGAAACATCTCGTGATTTTTTGCCTGCTCAACGGGAAAGCTTGTGGGAGTTAGGAAGGGATCATCCACAGCATTGATCAGAAGTGTTGGGATTTTCAGGCTGCTGATAAACCGATTTCCAGAACAGGATCGATAGTAATCCTGCGGATCTTTGAACCCGTGTGCAGGGGCAGTGTAGAGGCTATCAAAATCAATGAAATTGCGAATAGATTTTACTTGTTCAGAGGTATAGGAAGCTTCTTCGGGAAAGGTTTGCAGCTTCTCAAGAGCCTTCTTCTTGATGGTTATCATGAAGTTTTTTAGGTAAACCCAGTTGCGTCGCCGCTGAAGGTTAGCACATGTGGCCTCCAGATCACAAGGGACGGAGGCAGCAATTAATCCTTTAATTTCAGAGCGGATCAAACCTCCACGCTCCCCTGCATACTTGATAGAAAGATTACCACCAAGGGAGAAGCCACCAAGAATTATTTCCCGGTAGCCAAGACTGTCAATGAGGTAGTTGACCAAGTGGTCCAGATCATCCGTCTTTCCGCTATGATAGGAAATGTAGAGCCTGTTGGGTTCACCACTGCAACCCCGCAGGTTCAAGGCGACCACATCGTATCCGATTTGGTTGACGGCCCGGGTAATTCCCTTAATGTACTGCGAACCAGAATTCCCTTCCAGGCCGTGGACAGTTATCAAGATAGGTCTTCCCCCAGTGTTGGAAGACGAAAAATCCAGGTCGAGAAAATCACCATCCGCCAATTCAAGCCGGTACCGCTTATAATCTACTTTAACCCTGCGGGTCCGTGCCGAAATGATGGTGTGAATGTCCTTTTGGCGAAGGAAAATAGGAGGGGAATAAGGAGGGGCTTCAAGGATAGGCATAATTCACAAAATAGTTAATATTTCAATCCAATTACGCTTTGTCTTGACATTCGAAGGAACCAGACTTATTTTTGAAAGGTCTAACATTTGCAAGTCAAAATAGTTGACATTTGCAGGTCAAAACCGCATCGATATGAGTAAAGTTGGAGAATTGTTTTCCTATTCAATTGGTAAGAAGCTTATCATGGCTCTTACGGGTCTCTTCATGGTCGTTTTTCTTTTGGAACACCTGATCGGCAATATGCTATTGCTTGTTGGTCCCATAGAGTTTGCCGACTATGCTTACTTTATGGGTCATAACCCGCTCATCCGTATAGCAGAGATTGGGCTATTTGCTTTTTTTGCATTTCACATCGTGGATGGTCTCTGGCTCTGGTACAAGAACGGGAAGGCCCGTAGTCAGAGCTATGCTGTGAAAGGAGGTCGTTACAATGCATCTTGGTTTTCCCGGAACATGCATTGGACAGGTATTGTCATCCTTACCTTTCTCATCCTGCACCTGATATCCTTTTGGGCTTTAGGTCGTTTGGATATCAATGTCGACATGGGGGCCAATGAAAGCATCTACGCAGCTGAAGTGAACAGTATGATCCAAGCCGCATCTACTCCGGAAGAGGCTCGGCACCTGACTGAAATCAGTCACGAACTTATGTTGTCTAAGAAGATCGAAAGTCACTTCGAAGTCTGGTGGTATTCGCTCATCTACATCCTGGCAATGGCATTTGTGGGATTCCATATCAACCACGGTTTCCAGAGTGCTTTCCAGAGTTTAGGTATTGATCACTCCAAGTTCAAGCCTATGATCAAAGGTTTAGGTACTATTATGGCGATCCTATTACCTGCCGGATTTGCTGCCATTCCACTGTATTTCCTTTTGGCCAAATTCCTTTAATTTCCAAAAACTATGAGTAACTCAAACAGTATAACTCTCGATCCAAAAATCCCATCCGGGTCCTTGGAGGGAAAGTGGACTAAATACAAAGGGGATGTACCTTTGGTAAGCCCTAACAATAAACTTCGCTTGGATGTGATCGTAGTTGGCACCGGACTCGCTGGTGCTTCTGCTGCATCTAGTTTGGCCGAGTTAGGTTATAACGTAAAGGCTTTTTGTTTCCAGGACAGTGCCCGCCGTGCCCATTCTATTGCAGCTCAAGGGGGGATCAATGCTGCCAAGAACTACCGGAATGATGGTGACTCAATCTACCGGCTCTTCTACGATACCATCAAAGGAGGTGATTACCGCTCGCGTGAGGCTAACGTCTACCGTCTGGCAGAAGTTTCTGCCAATATCATTGACCAAGCAGTTGCTCAAGGAGTACCCCTGGCCCGTGAATACGGCGGTCTCCTGGCTAACCGCTCTTTCGGCGGAGTCCAGGTGAGCCGAACATTTTATGCACGGGGGCAAACCGGACAACAGTTGCTATTGGGTGCTTACAGTGGGTTGGCTCGTCAAGTCGGGGCTGGAAAAGTAGAGTTGTATGCCCGGCATGAAATGGTGGAACTGGTTAAAATTGATGGGGTAGCCCGTGGAATAATTGCCCGAAACCTGATGACAGGTAAGATGGAGCGTTTCGGTGCCCATGCGGTCGTCATCGCTACCGGTGGCTATGGAAACGTATTTTTCCTCTCCACAAATGCGATGGGTTCCAACGTTTCTGCTGCCTGGAAAGCTCACAAAGCTGGTGCAGCATTTGCCAATCCTTGTTATGTACAGATCCATCCAACCTGTATTCCGGTTTCAGGCCACTACCAGTCCAAATTGACGCTGATGTCAGAGTCCTTGCGAAATGATGGCCGAGTGTGGGTACCTAAGAAAAAAGGTGATACCAGAGCTCCAAATGAGATTCCTCACCAAGAGCGTGACTACTACCTCGAGCGCCGTTATCCAGCCTTCGGCAACTTGGTTCCGCGGGATGTCGCTGCCCGTGCCGCAAAACAAGCCTGTGATGATGGATATGGAGTTGGAAAATCTAAGCTGGCTGTCTATCTCGACTTTGCTACTGCCATTGAGCGTTTGGGCGAAGCTGAAGTCTCGGCAAGGTATGGGAACCTTTTTGAGATGTACGAAAAGATTACGGGAGAGAATCCGTACAAGACCCCTATGCGCATCTATCCTGCGGTTCACTATACTATGGGAGGGATTTGGGTCGATTATGAACTACAAACTACAGTTCCCGGTCTTTTCGCAATCGGAGAAGCCAACTTCTCTGACCACGGCGCCAACCGACTTGGGGCTTCAGCACTGATGCAAGGCCTCGCAGATGGCTACTTCGTACTACCATATACCATTGGATCTTTCCTTTCCACCCAGATCAGAGAACCTAAAATTGATACCAAACACGATGCTTTTGTCAAAGCGGAGAAAAAAGCCAATGATGATATTCATCGATTGATGTCTATTAAAGGCAAGCAGAGCGTAGACGATTTCCACAAGCGACTCGGAAAAGTTATATGGGACAAGGTCGGAATGTCACGGAATGAGAAAGGGCTAAAAGAGGCCAAGAAGGAAGTTGAAGAGATTCGCCAGGACTTCAATGCTGACTTACGCATACCAGGAAGAGCGGACGCCTTCAATCCTGAGTTGGAAAAAGCATCACGGGTTTCCGACTTCATCGAATTGGGTGCTTTGATGGTACAGGATGCCCTGAACCGAAACGAGTCCTGCGGCGGCCATTTTCGCGAAGAATACCAGAGTTCTGAGGGAGAGGCTCTTCGGAACGATGAAGAATACGCCTATGTAGCGGCTTGGGAGCACACCGAACCAGGTAAAGACTCCACCCTTCACAAAGAGCCGCTCCTATTTGAAAATGTAGAATTGAAAACCAGAAGTTATAAATGATCATTTCCGGAGGGAGGACTCTGTTCTCTTCCGGTGAAAATAAAGACAAATCCATGAATATTACACTTAAGATATGGCGACAGGACGGCCCTGACAGCAAAGGCAGGTTCGAAACCTATGAATTAAGCGAGGTCACCGGCGACATGTCCTTCCTTGAAATGCTGGATGTCCTCAACGACAAACTTATCAAGGAAGGTAGCGATCCGGTCGCATTTGACCACGATTGCCGTGAAGGGATTTGCGGAATGTGCAGTATGGTGATTGATGGTCGTCCTCACGGCCCCCAGCGCCATACCACTACTTGTCAGCTCCATATGCGCTCCTTTAAAGATGGAGATACGATCCACATTGAACCTTTTCGTGCCAATGCCTTCCCCATTGTTAAAGACCTCGCAGTTAATCGGAGTGCATTTGATCGAATTATCCAAAAAGGTGGCTACATTTCCGTTTCCACTGGTCAGGCCATGGACGGCAATTCTATCCCCATCGAAAAGGCCAATGCGGATGCTGCATTTAACTCAGCGACTTGTATCGGTTGCGGTGCTTGTGTAGCAGCCTGTAAAAACGCCTCTGCTATGTTGTTTGTTAGCGCCAAAGTTTCCCACTTGGCTTTGTTGCCACAGGGGCAAGCAGAGCGTTCCATTCGTGCCAAGGCAATGGTTGAGCAAATGGACAAAGAAGGATTTGGATATTGCTCCAACACAGGTGCATGTGCGGTAGAGTGCCCGGTTGGAATTGATCTGTCCAACATCGCCAGACTGAACCGAGAATATTTCCGCTCTCACCTGAAAGCAGAAGTCTAAAGGTTTTGTTGACTCCTTTCGATGAAGCCTTTCGCTTCGGGAGTCTTTTCGGGACCGTGAACTAGAAAAGACCCCTTTCTTTTGCTTCTATTATAGCTTTGGCCCTCGAATTACCAACAACACTGCTCAACTCTTCCAGGTTTGCTTCTTTGATCTTCTTTACTGATCGAAAGTGCCTCAGCAGTTTCTTTCGCGTTCCCTCTCCAACTCCATCTATTGAAGTTAATTTGCTCTTGAACGTATTCTTGCTGCGAAGATCCCTATGGAAGGTAATGGCAAAGCGGTGGGCCTCGTTTCGAAGCTGTTGAATTAACTTAAGAGACGTACTTCGTTTGTCCAGATGAAGTGGAAAAGGGTCGTTGAGCTTGTAAATTTCCTCCAGCTTTTTGGCAATACCAATAATGGTTATCTTCCCAATCAGATCCAGAGATCTCAAGGACTTTGCAGCACTGTTCAATTGACCTTTCCCCCCGTCGATGACTATGAGGTCAGGCAGGGGTAGTTTTTCGTCTAGCAACCGTTTATAACGGCGGTAAACGATCTCTTCCATTGACGCAAAGTCATCCGGACCGACCACTGTTTTTATCTTGAAGTGGCGATAATCCTTTTTGGAAGGCTTTGCGTTTTTGAATACAACCATGGAGGCTACAGGGTATTCTCCTTGGATATTTGAGTTGTCGAAACACTCGATATGCCTGGGAAGGACTTCCATCCCAAGATCTTTTTGTAGTTGATCTGTAATAGCTTCTGCCGGATCTCTCCTGAAATTTTGTTTCCAGACTTTTTCTTCCAGTAAAGTCCTGCAGTTCTTTAGGGAGAGATCGACAAGCTTTTTCTTTTCTCCACGTTGAGGAACTTTGATCTGAAATTCGATTTCTTCGTGCTCAAGCTGAAAAGGGATATTAGTTAATATCTCCGAACCAAAATCCTGGCTGTCCTGAAGAAGCTTTTTTAAAGTTGCTTCTAGCAGCTCCTCGTCGGTCTCTGAATGTTTTGCTCTGAACTCAAAGGTGTGAGTGGAGATGATACTACCATTCACAACTTTGAAATGGTTTAGGATTGCAAGATCGTTGAGCCGGTCAACTGTAAGGATCTCAAGGTTGGTAAGGGAATCAGATGTAATTGTATTTCGCCTTTTGTAGGCGCTGATCCGCTCAATTTTTACACGGAGCCTTTCTGCCTTTTCGAAATTCAGGTTTTGAGCCTCCAAGCGCATTTCTCTATGTAATTGATCCAATAAAGGCCTTAATTGGCCTTTGAGAATCTTCTGAATGGCGTCTATATCCTGATTGTAATCTTCCTCTTTTTGTTTTCCTTCGCAGGGTCCAAGACAATTCCCGATTTGGTATTCCAGGCAAACTTTAAACTTACCCGCTTCGATATTGGATTGGCTGAGGTTGAAATTGCAGGTTCGGATGTAATAGTTCTGCCGAACCAATTCCAGAAAGGCTTTCATAGTAGGGACGGAGGTAAAGGGACCAAAATATTCACTTCCATCCTTTATTCGAGTTCTGGTCGGAAAAACTCGGGGGAATCGTTCTCTTTTAATGCAGATGTAAGGATAAGTTTTACCGTCCTTCAGCAGGATGTTGTACTTTGGCTGAAACTCTTTGATAAGATTGTTTTCAAGGATCAGTGCTTCCTTCTCGCTATTGACTACTGTAAACTTGATCTCAGCAACCTGGCTTACCATGGTTGAGATACGGTAAGAATGCCCCTTGCTTTTTGAAAAATAGCTACTGACCCTTTTCTTAAGGTTCTTAGCTTTTCCTATGTACAGAAGTTTGCCTTTGAAATCAAAGTACCGGTAAACACCTGGGTTCTCAGGTATAATCTTCAACTGTTCGTTTAGAGGAGTTCTTTGGAGATCAGAATTCATCTTCAACGTTCATGATGGACCTGAAGGAGGGTGACAGACTATCACTTTCCCAATTTCCATCCCGGTCATATTCATACTTTTCGCAATCCAGCTCAATGTTGAAATTCTTTGGTTTTGGAAATGGATCTTTAGGAAGGTCAATGGTGGAATCGGCATAGACTTTTGTCATAAAGTTACCAAAGACGGGTAAGGCAAGACTAGCCCCCTGTCCGTATTGCAGAGACCGGAATCGCATGGCGCGATCCGAACACCCCACCCAAGTTCCTGCAACAAGGTAAGGGGTTACTCCCATGAACCATCCATCTGAATGATTTTGGGTTGTTCCTGTTTTCCCTCCTATTTCATTGTAAAGTTTATGCCTGAATCTAAGGCGACCACCAGTTCCTCCCGGTTCATTAACAACACCTTTGAGCATGTCGATCATCATATAGGCAATGTCTTCAGAAATTGCTTCATGACTTTCAGTATTGAATTCTGCGATTACATTACCGTTTTTATCTTCTATCCGTGTCACAAACATTGGACGGTTCCAGACGCCTTGGTTAGCAAATGTGCAGTAGGCACCAGTAAGTTCATAAACACTGAGGTCCGTGGTACCAAGTGCGAGAGAGGGTACGCATTCCAGTTCGGTTTGGATACCCATTTTACGGGCCCACTCGCAGACTAACTGGGGTCCTATTCTCTTCATCACCCTAGCTGTAATCATATTGGTAGAAGTTGCAAGACCCCGGCGAAGAGTCATATAACCACCAATTCTTCCATCTGCATTTTTGGGTGACCAGATCATTTTCCCTGTTCTGTTATAGAAAAATACGGGCTGGTTCAGTTCCAGATCGCAAGGCGTCATCCCATTGTCAAATCCTGAAGCGTACACAAAGGGTTTAAAGGTGGAGCCTACCTGACGCTTGCCCTGATAAACGTGATCATATTTAAAATATTTGTGACTTATGCCTCCTACCCAGGCTTTGATATGACCATTGGCAGGGTCAATGGCAGTAAAACCTGTTTCCAGAAATCTTGCATAATATTTCAGGGAGTCCCATGGTTTCATCATGGTATCCCTTATCTCCCCATCCCAGCTGAAAACATCCATTTTCACTGGAGTATGGAATTCCTTTAGGATTTCTTTCCGTGTTTTACCATTTCGCTTAGCCTTAATGTATCTGTAGGATTTTCTCATGGAACGGTACAAAAAGGTTGTGTCTTTTTCCACCCAAGGTTCACGGCCTTCAATGTGCTTGTCAAATATGGGCTGTAAGGTTGAAAGATGCTCTTTTACGGCTTCCTCAGCGTAGGTTTGCATCCTCGAATCAATAGTGGTATAGACTTTGAGTCCGTCTTTATAAGGGTCATAGCCATTTTCCACACACCATTTTTTGAGCCACTGACGGAGGTGTTCGGTGAAGTAGGCGCCACTACCAAGGTTACGGTAATCAGATTTGGTCTGAACCCCCAAAGGAAGTGCTTTCAGACTATCCACGTCAACGATATCTTCACCCTTGCCTAAAAGCTCGTTTTTATCCATCATATTGAGGATTGTATTCCTACGAAGAAGGGCAGGACCAGGATATTTTCTGGGGTTGTATTGGTTCGTTCCTTTTAACAAAGCAACCAACATTGCGGACTCCTCAATGGTAAGGTCCCCTGCTTTTTTCCCAAAGTATTCTTGGGCTCCATTTTCAATTCCGAAAGTATTTCCAAAAAAAGAGACAGTATTTAGGTATGCGGCAAGGATTTCCTTTTTGGTGAAACTTTTCTCAAGGATTATGGCAACGATCATTTCTTTAAGCTTTCGAACGATTGTCCGCTCCCGGCCAATTTGATCGTATAAGTTTCGAGCCAGTTGCATAGTAATGGTTGAACCACCACGCAACTGCTTACCTCGCACCTTATCTCCCAGGATTGCAAAAAAAGAATTGGGATCAATACCGCAGTGATCATAGAAACGGATATCCTCAGTAGCTATCAGGGCATTTACAACATGTTGAGAGATCTGGTCTAGTTTGACACTGATCCTATGTTGTTCTCTGTAGAAACTTCGCAGCAACACCCCATTGGCAGTAAAGATCTGAGTACTGAGATCTGTTTGCGGATTTTCAAGAATATCAAGGGGGGGCAAGTTGTTCGAAACGCTTCCAATGAGCGTAACCAGAGATATGGTTACGCTTAGAAACAGGGCCAAAAAGACAACCCTGAAGATGCGAAAAACCCGGTTGTAAGACCTGGGTATTTCTTGTGTGAATTTCGCCGAAACCTTCGGAGGGAATGGCTTCTCGGGAGCTATTGGATTAGTTTCCATCAAGAGAATTCAGAACTACATTTTCATAAAATAAAAAATAGTCTTCAAATCGCTTTTTACCATATGCAACCCGAAAATTACTGGGAGTGATGAAGACCATTTTCTCGTTTTCTGCTTTTAGCAATTCACTGACCTCAGGTTCCTTGACAGCATTTGTGATATACTTTAAGGCGTCATTGTCGCTTTGGAATTGACTGATATAGGGGAGGTGGTATTGGTCTTTATAAAGGAATATACTGACATTCAAGCGTTTTTCCTGATAATACTTTTTGTTAAAATCATTTATTCTTTGCTGCAGTTCACTAGACTTGACCTTCTCTTTTTCAACCAACATAATTATAAACAATTTTTCCTGGGGTTTTCTCTTCTCTGAGAATCCTTTGTAACGGGGGTTATCCTCCGAAAAGAAGTTGGTGGAAGTAGGGAGGGAGCCCTCTTTAACCTCATTTGGATTCTCTCCATTGAGAAATGCCAAGGTGCGGATCACCTCAGGAGTAACATCTGCCTCAGGGTAGTTGAGTTTTATAAACTCGTAAGTGGCCTTGAGACTGTCTGTTTGACCAAGATAACCATGAGACTTACCTTTGATGTAGTAGACTTCGGCCAACCCAACTGTACTGGGGTACTGATTGATAATGAAATTTGCAAAATTGAGGGCAGTATTGTAGTCCTTATTTCCATAGGTTGTGAAGAGGGCATTGTAGGCACTCTTAAAGTTTTCAAAATCGGGATCATCTTCAGAAATGATCTCACCAGTTTGTATCATTCTACAATATCTGCTATCAGGATACTTTCCACAGATCTCTTTCTCAATTTCTGCAGCCTTTCCCGGCATTTTATATTTGTCTTTGAATATTCTGTAGAGTGCGTAGCGTCCTTTGAGGGAAAACTCATTTTCAGGATAACGATGGATTAGACGCTTGTAGTTGGAGACGGAAGAATCCAGAATAAAAAGCTTATTCTCGTATACTTGACCGAGGCCGTAAAGAGCATTTGCTATTTCCGATTCGAGTAATTCAATTTCTTCATCACTTCTCGGGACATTTTTAATCATCTTTGCTTTCTCTGCAGAACCATATTTCTCGATTTCCTCCGAAGTCAACCCTTGAATGGTATCAATAGTGACTTTGTCCGTTGTAGAAACTACCTGCTTATTTTTTCGTCGCCAATTATCCTCGTTGCGTCGATCTCCCCAGTAGGATTGGAATGCGATTCTTCCACTGTTTACTTGGTCCGTCTCATCAAAATAGAAGATTGATTTTCCTTTACTTCCCTGATTTAAATTGTTGAAAAGGTTGGGATCGTTGAGTAGGCTTAACTCTTCCAACTGTGCAGCGGAAGCTTCTGCTTCCAGTCTCTGTTTCTCTTCTAATATTTTGTCAATTTTAGATTCCAATTGTGATCCAGAAAGCTTTGACAGGGCTAAGAGGCTGTCGTTTTTTGCAATGGTATTGACATAACTGATATACTCTTTTAGCGTAGTACTAATGGCTGATATTTCTGCGTATTCAGGTGCATCTTGATTTATGGCGGTAGAGGCACTGTCAAAGTAGAGTTGTGCCTGGTTAAAATTTTTGAGATCGTAGAAGTAGACCTGCCCAGTTTTGTAATAAGAAATTGCTTTCTGCCTCTGATTATCTGTACTTACCCAAATGGAGGATTTCAGGTTTTCAATGGTCTGGAAATATTCATTCTGTTTGTAGAATACCATAGCTATTTCGTAATAGATCTGGTCCCGGTAATCATAATTTTTCTCATCCCTGAGCATTTTTTTTAGATATCGTACCAGTTTTGAGGTTCCCTTTGATTCACCCTCTTCTGCGATGAAGTTCCTAGCAATATTCAGCTTGGCATTGAAGATCAATTCATAGTCGGTATTGGTTTTAGAAACCTTTCTGAAAGCCTCATAAGCCTTAGAATAGTTTCTTTGGTCAGAGTAAATTTGCCCCATAAGATAATACACTCTGGCACGATCATTCTTCCCTTTGATATTTTTCTTATTACGATTTAAAACCCGAAGCACTTCCTCATACTCACCTTGGTCAAGCAATACCTGAGCTTGAATGAGCGCCTTTTCACCTTTCTGGCGCTTGTTCAACTCCAATTGATTCAAATTTTCTTCGATTATTTTCAGTGCTTTCATATTATTGCCATCCATGTAGTGGGTTTTTACCAGCCACAGATAGGCATCTGGAATAATCTTGGAATTCGGCCACTCTTGGATCACAAATTCAAAGTTCTTAATGGCGAGAAAGTAATTTCTTTTATAATACCAGCTGCGACCAATCAGAAAACGACAGTTATCCAACCATTGATTGTCTCTTTGGTCGTGTTTTTGCAAAGCAATTTCAGCCTTTTCAATAGCTTGTTCAAAGTTGTTGGCGAATGATTTGGCATCGTTTTCAGTTCCGGAATATACGACTTCGATGTACCCTTCTGGCGGGATTCGGTAGGCAGCATTGATCTGCTCGACTCCCTCTCGCCATTTGAGCTCTCCGTTATACAGATAATTGAAGAAAGTAGTCGTGTTGTGGAACTTTTTAGCAACGAAGTTATTTCGTTTCACCCCGCAGGACGTGAGAGCAATTATAAGGAGTGTTGATGCGAAAAAATATGTACCTTTGTGGCTCAAGTTGCGTGTCAATAACATTGGCTGAAGGTACTGGAAGATTTGAGGATTTTTAGTATAAAACCCAGTACCAGCCGACAAATATACTCAAAAGCTACGTGATGCTGAAAGGGAGTTTGGCTAAGTTTTGGGCGAAATCGGTGAAGCAATACCGGGTCTTTGTGTATGATCAAGAATCTTTATCTCAGTCACGTAATTTTTTGTACAAGCCTTTAACGATTGCAGCAGTGATCGGAGGGGCGTCTTTATTGTTGATAGCGTGCACAACGGCCCTTATTTTCTATGTTCCTTCTATTCACAAACAGATTCCTGGATTTAAAGATCCTGTGGAACTGCAGGAACGATATGCCTTTTTGAATGAGAAAAATCTAGTTCTTGAACGTGAAGTGGAAATGCTAGATACAACGCTGGCCTCTCTAATTAGGATCGCTGGTATGCACAATCCTACTGCATCAGACCAAAAGATGTAGACGTCCGTTACCTCTGCTCCTGAATCAGGGACGGACCTGGACTCTTCACAAAAGTATTATCAGACGGCAGATAGAATAGAAAATATACCTGATAGAGAAAGACCAATAGTGACGGATGAATACAAATTCTCATCAAAATTTGTCAATCTGATTCCCCCTTTGGATGGGATTGTAACCAACGAATTCGACCTAGATGAGAAGTCCCATTTCGGGATTGACATTGTAGCTGATGAGAATTCATTGATCAAGTCAGTCGCTGATGGTGTTGTGATTTTTTCAGAATATAGTATCACCACTGGTCATGTGATAGGTATATGGCATGCTAGAGAAAGCCTGATTTCATTTTACAAGCACAACAAAAAAGTTTACCGTCAGGTGGGCGACTTTATATTTGCCGGAGAAGCTGTTGCAGTGATCGGTAATACCGGGATCAATTCATTCGGAACCCATCTGCACTTTGAGTTGTGGCACGATAACAACCCTGTGAATCCCGCAGATTATATCATGTTTAATTAAGTAGAAAGGGAGTACTAGGTAAATGTTAGGTTCAAACGGTAAGGAGAAAAAGAGAATGGCAGTTGATAACGTACTCAATACCATTTCAAGAGGGACAGTTGTTGAAGGGAAGATCCAAACTAAAGGAGATCTCAGGATAGAAGGCAAAGTGATCGGTACAGTTACCTGCGAATCGAAGCTTGTTATCGGTGAACATGGCTCTGTAGAGGGTTTTATAGATGCACGAAACGCCCATGTATCTGGTCAGATCGTTGGAGACCTTGTTTGCAGGGAACTTTTACAACTCCAGGAAAAGGCTAGGATAGAAGGTGATATATTTACCCAAAAATTAAGTGTTCAGGTTGGTGCAATGTTTAGCGGCAGTTGCCAGATGGGCGAGTCCGGGAAAAATCTAGGTGCTCAGGCGAAAACCAGGGCCTCAGAAATCGGCCGCCCCAAAGCACAAGGCCTTATGGATGCGCGAAGGGTAACCACCAATAATGAGGTTTTAAGTGAAAAAGCGAAGGCCTCCGTCTGATGCTATACGATACAGTAGTGCCGGGATACAAATGGTTGCGATCATAGGTGTGTTCGTCTATATAGGGATACGTATTGACAATAGCACTAGCACTGAGAAGCCGTGGTGGACCCTTGCATGTTCTTTGTTTGGAGTAATTATTGCCATTGTCTTTATGATTAAATCTTTTAACCGTATTTCAAAAAAGTAGCATGCACAGCCTGAAGTTCGCCTTGATCAGTTTCGCGGGTGCCTTGCTCTTCGGGACAACTATTCTTCTTCTTTCACCAACTGTTATATCCGAAAAAGCCCTTCCTCTCGTCATTTTAGGTGTGTTTTTAGCCGCTTTTTCTACAATTGTATCATATTCACTCGTCTCAAAGGGACTAAAAGCCAGGGTTCAGGCCTTTGTTCAATTCGTGATGGGAGGAATGATGATAAAAATGTTCCTCGGAATTATCTCTATCCTGATCGTTGCTTGGAAGTTCAAAGATATTGTTACTGAGTATGTCCTTACCTACTTTTTGTGTTATTTTATTTTTCTCACCTTTGAGGTTGTTATGCTTATGACTAATTTGCGCCCCGAAAAATCAGATGGGAAGGCCGATAAAAGTAAAGCATGACGCCTAAATTTATGATCCAATCAGTTCGAAAAATATTCTTGGTAATTGTTCTTGTAGGTTTTGGTGGTTTTATGACCCAGGCTAGCGGGGGAGACAGAGAACAAAAGATTTCGGATATAATCATTCATCATATTCAGGATACACATGACTGGCATTTTTTTGATATAGGCGAGGTGGAGGTCGCTCTCCACCTGCCCTGGTTGTTGTACAATACTGAAGAAGGAATTCAATTTTTCGGAAGTACCTACGCACTGGAAAAAGAACCCAATTATCTGGTTCACCACGACAGGGTTTACCATGTTAACTCCAAAGATCCAGTTGCAGAATTTAAAATAGAGAAGGGGTCTCATGATGCTGAATCAATGATGGAGGAGGTTCACCGCTTCGAAAAAAATGGAGATTTTGTGGTAACCCATGAAACTTTCATTGAGCGCCACGGAGAGGAGAAAATAGAGGTTGTTGAGTACAAAGCATTCGACAAGAAAGAAGGGGCCATCCTTGATCTCTCCCTGACTAAAACGGGAATCCAAATATTTTTGGTCTGTGTATTGATGTTTTTCATCTTTACTTCGGTAGCCAAGGGCTATCAAAAGAACGAGGGTAAGGCCCCGAAGGGAATTCAGTCTTTCTTTGAGCCTATCATACTGTTTGTGCGAGAAGATGTCGCCAAGCCTTTCCTACACGGGAAGCATGATCGGTTTATGCCTTACTTGCTTACACTCTTTTTCTTTATATGGATATCCAACATGGTTGGTTTGATGCCGATCAATTCAAATATTGCAGGTAATACTAGCATTACCCTGATGTTGGCCACTCTTAGCTTCGTTCTCATCCTCGCCAACTCTACCATGGATTTTTGGGGTCACATCTTTTGGTTTCCCGGCGTTCCGTTGGCTTTGAAGCCACTTATGTTGATCGTCGAATTTATGGGGTTGCTCACCAAGCCAGCTGCTCTGGCTATCAGATTGTTCGCAAATATTTCTGCCGGCCACTTTATGGTCCTGGCACTGATCAGTTTGATCTTCATACTTGGCGATATGGGGCATAGCCAGGCAGGAGCCTGGGGTGTTACTCCTCTAACCATTCTGTTTGGGATATTTATTTTCGCTGTTGAATTGATCGTAGCAGTTGTACAGGCATTTGTATTTGCCATGCTTACTGCTGTATTCATCGGCCAGGCAATGGAAACACATGGTCACGGTGACCATCATTGATAATTTTTCTTTAACAACTTCTTATATAATAATCATTATGGAAGCAATTGCAGGAGTGGGAATCGGCGCAGGTCTGGCCGCAATCGGTGCAGGACTTGGAATTGGGCAACTCGCTGGCAAAGCTGTTGAGGCTATCGCACGTCAACCTGACGCATCCAACGATATCCGCGGTAATATGATCCTTACCGCAGCATTTGTTGAAGGTGTAGCACTGTTTGCCGAGGTTATTTGCCTCCTCGCAGTTTTGGCCTAATATGCCACTGCGAAAAAAGATCTTCGAGGAAAAGCACCAGGGGAATGCCCTGGTGCTCACCTCAAACCGTCGAGTTAATAATTAAATAGGTATATACGATGGAAATCCTCTTACCTCAATTAGGCTTATTTTTTTGGGCCCTGGTACTTTTTGTGATCCTCTTCTTCATGCTGCGCAAGTTTGCTTGGAGGCCTATCATGAAGGGTATCAGTGACCGTGAGATAACTATCCAGACTTCTCTTGACCAAGCCAAGAAGGCACGCGAAGAGATGGAGAATTTGAAGTCGGACAATGAGCGGCTCCTGGCTGAAGCCCGTGCAGAACGTGAGCATCTGCTTCAGGAAGCAAGAGAGATGAAAGAAAAAATCATCTCTGAAGCGAAGAAAGCTGCTACAGAGGAGGCAGGACGTATCGTCACAACTGCCAGAGAACAGATCAATTCTGAGAAATTGGCCGCCATAACTGAGATCAAGAATCAGGTTGGGAATCTTTCTTTGGAAATTGCGGAAAAAGTACTCCGAAATGAACTCTCCAATCCTCCCGTACAGAATACTCTGGTTGAGAAACTGGTATCAGAACTGAGCTTTAATTGATCCGGTTATGATTGAAATTAAGTTAGGGGACCGTTACGCTAAATCCATACTTCGCCTATCCGAGGAGAGGGGAGAAGTGGAGGAAGTACGTAAAGACTTCGAATTGATCGAGTCTATATGTGACAGCAATCCCGACTTTTTGAGCATGTTGCGCAGCCCGCTTATATCTTCTGATAAAAAACAGCGGATTCTCAACATGATCTTTAAAGACCGATTGTCGGAAATGACCAGAAATCTAATCGAGATTATTGTTCGCAAGAAGCGTGAACGCTATTTGTACGATATTGCGGTTTGCTTCAGTCAACTCTACGATAAAGCTTATAATATTACTCGTGGTGTTCTGACCAGCGCAGCTCCCTTGAGTGATGTCCACCGCAGAACCATCTTGAGCGTGGTTGAAAAGCAGTTGGGCACCTCATTTAAAATGGAAGAGAAAATTGATCCCGAATTGATAGGTGGGTTTTCACTGAAAGTGGGTGACCTTCTTTATGATGGAAGTATTTCTTCCCGGCTTCGAGATCTTAGAAAAATGTTTTTGGATAACCCTTACGTGAAAAAGGTATAACTATGGTAGAAGTAAGACCAGACGAAGTATCAGCTATCCTTCGCGAGCAGTTGAGTGGATTTAGAACAGAGACTGAATTGGAGTCCGTTGGCACTGTTCTCCAAATCGGTGACGGAATTGCCCGTATTTACGGTCTTTCAAAGGTCCAGGCGGGCGAATTGATCGAATTTGGAAATGGCCTTCAGGGCATGGTTCTCAACCTTGAAGAGGACAATGTAGGTGCTGTTCTCTTCGGTTCAACAGAAGGTATCAAAGAGGGCGACATGGTTAAGAGAACTGGTCGCATTGCATCATTGAATGTAAGCGAAAAGATGCTTGGTCGTGTTATCGATCCACTAGGTGTGCCTATTGATGGTCGCGGACCTATCGAGGGACCTTTCTATGAATCTCCCTTCGAGCGAAAAGCTCCTGGTGTGTTGTTCCGTCAGCCAGTATCAGAGCCACTTCAGACGGGGCTAAAAGCGATTGATGCGATGATCCCTATCGGTCGTGGACAGCGAGAGCTGATTATTGGTGACCGCCAGACAGGAAAAACCGCTGTGGCTGTAGATACGATCATCAACCAGAAAGAATTTTACGATAAGGGCGAGCCTGTTTACTGTATTTATGTAGCTATCGGTCAGAAAGGGACCACCATCGCCCAGGTGGAAAATTCGCTGACTAGGGCTGGAGCTATGGCTTACACTACTATTGTTGCAGCTCCTGCTGCAGCCCCGGCACCTCTTCAATTCTTTGCTCCTTTTGCGGGGACTGCGATTGGTGAGTTTTTTCGCGATACAGGTCGCCATGCATTGATAATTTTTGACGATCTCTCCAAGCAGGCAGTTGCGTACCGTGAGGTGTCCCTCCTGTTGCGCCGTCCTCCAGGTCGTGAAGCATATCCAGGCGATGTGTTCTATCTGCACTCTCGTTTGCTGGAGCGTGCTGCGAAGATCATTGCTGATGATAGCATCGCTGCAAATATGAATGACCTTCCAGATGCTTTGAAGCCGCTTGTCAAAGGTGGTGGTTCCCTGACTGCTTTGCCGATCATTGAGACCCAGGCTGGAGATGTTTCTGCTTACATCCCAACCAACGTGATTTCCATCACCGATGGTCAGATCTTTCTTGAATCAGACCTCTTTAACTCTGGTGTACGTCCTGCAATTAACGTAGGTATCTCTGTATCACGGGTTGGGGGATCTGCTCAGATCAAATCCATGAAAAAGGTGGCAGGTACCCTAAAGTTAGACTTAGCCCAGTACCGTGAATTGGAAGCATTCTCAAAGTTCGGATCTGACCTTGACCCGGTAACTCAAGCTCAGCTCGAACGTGGCAAGCGTTTGG
>JBFGVE010000033.1:0-23424 GCA_041565275.1 Bacteroidia bacterium | reverse complement strand
GAAACATCCCATTGTGGATATGTGGCTGGTGGTTTAGGCTCGGAGTCTTGCTTTCTCCCCGGTATGTTAGAGCAACAGGTCAACCATGTTGTGTTCGGAGGACAATCCAGTTGGGGTCACAGCATAACCTGATCATGATCGAAAATAAAGCAAGGTGTGTACAAGGTACAACCCAGTTGTATACAGAGGGCAACCAGATTGGGGTTCAGGGTACAACCCGGCAATGTTCAGACCACAACCCAGTTGGGGTTCAGAATACAATTAGGTTAGGGCCACAGAACAACCTGATTATGGTCGAAAATAAAGCCAGGTGTATGCAGAGTACAACCCAGTTGTGTTCAGATGGAAACCAGGATGGGGTTCAGGGTTTAATCCAGTAATGTTCAGACCACAACCCAGTTGGGGTTCAGGATACAATTAGGTTGGAGGCACAGCACAACCTGATTATGGTCGAAAATAAAGCGAGGTGTATACAGGGTACAACCCAGTTGTATACAGAGGGCAACCAGATTGGGGTTCAGGGTACAACCCGGTAATGTTCAGATCACAACCCAGTTGGGGTTCAGGATACAATTAGGTTGGGGTCACAGCACAACCTGATCATGGTCGAAAATAAAGCCAGGTACATACAAGGTACAGTCTAGTTGTATATAGAATACAACCATCTGAACTTCAGAATACAACCAAGTTATAGCTACAGTAGAACTAAGTGGTGCTCAGAAGGCCAACAAAGTGAGGGTCGCGTTACAAAAGTTTTAGTTGAAGTACAACAAATTTTCAATCAGGTCGTAAGCAAGTTACGCACACAGAACAACTAGGTCGCGGAAGGAATTGTCCAGTAGTTAAAGGGTCTGTTCAATTACTTGTCACGTTTCACACTGAATTCAACCAAATCACGCAAAGAATTTTTACTGGGACTATCGGGAAAGGTGTTAAGGATTTCCATAGCTTCGTCCAGATAACGGTTCATCACTTCTTTAGAATATTCCAAGCCTCCATTATCTCTTACATAGTTGATCACCCAAGCTACCTTTTCCTTGTTTGTGTTGTGACGGCGTACCGTATTAATGACTCTCCTCCGTTCGCCCCAGCCTGCCTTGTTGAGTACATGGATCAGGGGGAGAGTCATCTTTTTTTCTTTGATGTCAATGCCAAGCGGTTTACCAACATTAGCGGTGCCATAATCGAAGAGGTCATCCCTGATCTGAAATGCCATCCCTATCTTTTCACCCATAAGGCGTATTCGTTCCCAGACCTCAGGATCGTCAGAAACGCTGGCAGCGCCAACCTCACAACAGGAAGCGATCAACGAAGCAGTCTTTTTGCGAATGATCTCAAAATAAACCGCCTCATCAACATTCAGTTTCCTTGCCTTCTCGATCTGAAGCAATTCGCCCTCAGCCATCAATTTGACAGCATTGGATGTTATCGTCAATAGGTGGTGGTCATTGTGCTCGAGCGACATCAATAGGCCGCGGGAAAGTAAAAAGTCCCCTATCAGTACAGATATTTTATTTTTCCATAGCGCGTTTAAGGAAAAAAAACCGCGGCGTTCATCCGAGTCGTCTACCACATCGTCGTGCACCAGGGTTGCGGTATGTAGGAGTTCGATCAAAGCTGCACCACGGTAAGTGGAAGGTTGAATGCCTCCGCACATATTGGCCGTCAGCAAGACGAACATAGGACGCATCTGCTTGCCCTTGCGCTTGATCAGGTACTTCATGATTTTGTCCAATAACATGACCCGGCTCTTCATGGCCCCTCGAAAATAGATTTCGAATTGCTTGAGTTCATCCGAGATAGGAGCTTTGATGTGCTCCAGCCGGTGCTTTTTAGACATGTGGGCAAAGTTAGTCAATGAGAACCATTATCTCATATTACCTGTTCAACCCAATATGATCCCGGTTGTTTTCAGAGGAATTCTGTATAATTGTAAGGTGCGCATCACCCCAACATATCTCAACCACCTAAAATATATCTGCCTTTTGACTGTGTTCGTGTTCTCTTTTAAGAGTGCGCAAGCACAAAAGGAGAAGAATAAGATTGTTGAAACTGAATTTAAAGTTTACGGTGCCTGTGAGATGTGTAAAGAACGCATTGAAAATGCCCTTTCTGTCAAAGGTGTAAAGTATGCTGATTGGGATATAGAAACCAAAGTCTGCAAAGTCGTATTCAAGCAGACAAAGATTGAAAAGTTGCGGCTCCATGAACTGCTGAGTGAAGCCGGCCACGATACAGATGAGCTAAAAGCCTCTGATGAGAACTATGCCAATTTACACGAGTGTTGCAGGTACCGTTCTCAAGGGAATTGCGATTAAGATGGGCTTTCAAAAGAATATCCTACTGGGAACAGTCTTTCTGGTGGGGTGCCTTTCTACAGTTATTGGTCAAAATTTTCTCAACGGAAAAGTTGTTGAAACAGGAGATGGTGGCGAAGAAGAACTCGCAGGAGCATCCTTGTTTTGGTTGGGAACTACTTCCGGTACTCTTTCTGACAAAAGCGGAAATTTTTCGCTGGAGAGAATGCCCGGTCAGGACAAACTTGTAGTTCGGTTCGATGCGTTCTCGGATACCCTGGAAGTTGCCGCTTCCATTGATTTTTTTGAGGTCCGGCTGAACATTACTTCTGATATAAAGGACTTGAGGATCGGAGATGTCGTCATCCAAGACAGAATTAAATCAAGTGGTTTTTCCAGACTGGATCCAAAAGGGACGGAACTGATAAGGGACGCTGAGTTCCGCAAAGCGGCATGTTGTAATCTCTCTGAAAGTTTTGAGACCAACCCATCTGTGGACGCAAGTTTCACAGATGCAGTGACAGGGACCCGCCAGATAAGAATGTTGGGGCTATCGGGTGCCTATGTAGCCCTGACTTCTGAGAACATGCCTCTTATGAGTGGGCTGGCAAGTATAAACGGTCTGAGTCATATACCCAGCGCTTGGGTGAGTACCATTCAACTCTCAAAGGGAACCGGATCAGTCGTCAATGGTTTCGAGGGGATTGCAGGACAGATCAATGTTAACCACTACCTACCTGATGAAGAGGAAGCATTGATCTTAAACGGATTCGGTAATATTGGTGGGCGGATGGAGGGAAATGCAGTTTACAATGCTGAAATCAGCAAGGTCGTAGGTACCAGTATATTTGCTCATGCAGCTGTTGTAAATCGCTTAAACGACAGAAATAAAGATGGTTTCCTAGATATGCCTCTCAGGCAAAACCTAAGCTTTATGAACAGATGGAAGTTCAACGGCACCCGCGGTATTATGGGTCAGGTGAATATAGTAGCCAACCGGGTCCGAAATCGTTCCGGCCAAGTAAATCATTATTCCAAAGAGCCTGTCCCTTCAATACCCTATTACAATTTTCAAAACTTCACAGACCGCTACCAAGCCTTTGCCAAGATGGGTTACCTCTCCCCAAAAGATAACCTCACCAGCATCGGTTCTCAGATAATGATCCTCCACCATGACGAGTCAGCTGCTTTTGGACAGAGAAGTCTTGATTCCAGACAAAATGCTTTTTACGGCAACCTCATTTTCCAATTTCCCCTTGCAGGTGACACGCACCTACTTAAAACCGGCCTGAGTACCCGTATTGATGATTTTCGGGAAAATATACAATGGAGCAGTCTGGATTCAGCGGATTATTCCCGAAGAGAACAAGTCTCCGGCCTTTTCGCAGAATACACATATGAACCATCGGAAAAAATGACATTGGTACTTGGGCTCAGGGGAGATATTCATAACTACTATGGATCTTTTATGACTCCCAGGGTGCATTTTCGATATGCTTTAACTCCGGTCACTAGTATTCGGCTTTCAGCAGGACGGGGACAACGAAGTCCCAATGTTCTTACAGATCAATTGGGACTTTTGGCCAGTTCCAGGACTTGGTATTTCAGCAATACGACACCTGGGTTGCCAGGCTATGGACTGCTTCCGGAAATCGGTTGGAATATTGGTGGGTCCTTAACCCAGGAATTCTTTCTGGACTACAGAGAAGGGTATGTAAAGGTAGATTTCTTTAGAACCCAATTTACTCAGCAAGTTGTGATTGACAGGGAAACTCCCGAGGCTCTAACAGTTTACCCTCTTGATGGTGTTTCTTTTGCTAACAGTTTTCTGGTAGAGGCCAGTTACGAACTGATCAAGCGGCTGGATCTCAGATTGGCCTACAGGTTTTACGATGTCCGGACAAAGTTCCGTACTGGTTTATTGTTACAGCCCTTTAATCCACGACACCGAGGCTTTGCGAACCTGTCTTTTAAAACCAGGAAAAATGGGTTTGCATTCGACTGCACCTTCCAATATGTAGGTCCTCAGCGTATTCCTGGTGAGTCAGACAGCCCAGCCTTTGTCATGGTAAATGGCCAGGTAAACAAAGAGATCGGTAAAAGCCTGGAAATCTACATTGGCGGAGAAAACTTATTGGACTATCGCCAAGACAACCCTATTGTCAACGCCCAAAATCCCTTTGCCCCTGATTTTGATGCTACAATGATATGGGGCCCGGTATTTGGCAGAAATGCCTATGCCGGTTTTCGGCTCAAGCTCAAGCGGAAATAACCTCATCAGCCACTTTCTAGGTGAAACGGCTTTCCAGAGATGACCGATCTCGTTTTAGGTTTTAGGTTTCATTTCTTCCAAGTGGTATGCGACAAGGGCTTCCGCCGGAGCAGGAATGACCTTCCCTATCTTGAGGTCAAAATAGCCACAGGCTTCGCGAAGCACTTTCTCATATATACCGGCTACAGAACCAACGAAGTGGAGATTTTTATCTGCATAGCCGTAGTATCTGAGCACGGTCTTTCCGAGAAAGTTAACAAAACGTCCAAGGACTAGCCCGTAGTAAACGGGATTGTGAATGTTTGCAGCTATAAGATGAGAAAAACTGGCAAAATAATAATTGGGCTTGGGATGTGAGTACGCTTCATTGCGGATCTCGAAAAGGCTCTTGCCCGCATGGGCTTCGATTTGTTGTATAATTTCCTTGTGCAACTCGTGGTCAAGCGCCATTTTGATCAGGGTTTTACCAAGATCCGTACCACTCCCTTCATCGCCTAAGACATAGCCGTGGCCTCCGGCTTCAGATACAACGTTTCCCCCATCGTACCAGCAGGAATTAGAACCTGTGCCCAAAATACAGGTGATTCCTTGCTTATGACCGCAGGCCGCACGGGCGGCCCCTAAAAGATCATGGTATACGAATAACTGGGCGTTGGGGAATACTTCTTTGAGGAGTTCTTGCATTGCCTCAACCTTGTCTCCTGTACGAAGACCGGCACCATAATAATAGACTTGCTCAATTTTGGTATTTCCAATTAACGCTGGCAATTCTTTGAATGGACCTGTGCGTACCTCTACTTCACTCTGGACAATAAGATTGATCCCACTGGTCTTCGACCTTGACCGGATTCCCTTTTTGTCAAAAAGGAGCCAGTCAGTTTTAGTTGCGCCACCGTCTGCGAGGAGATACATAAAAAGGACTTTAATTCACTAGCTTACTTATACCGGAAATCTAAATTAGTAGAAAATTTATTATAAGTGAAGCCAATACGCTGCAAGCTTAATGATCGGATTTGCTTTTTTTTCTAAAACCAGCTACCAATTGCTTCCAAAAAGACCTGGGAAAATCTTCTGATCCAGAAAATCCCAATTCAATGTCCCTTCCTGATCCAGGAATATAGGCGGTACCGAAAATATAGTCCCAGATGGCGAGGGTCAGCCCAAAATTGATCCCATAGGGGTGACTTTCGGGTATGTCTTTAGCGTGGTGCCAGATGTGCATTTCGGGGCTGTTGAATATGTACCTCATATAGGGTCCCAATATGAAGGCCCCTGTAAAGGCACCTCCGGAAAGCCAGAGGACCATTTCCCAACCCGTTCCATAAAGGGTCGCCAACCCCCACCCGACCAAGATTCCAAATACCAGCCCAGTGATTCTCGGATTGACAGTAATGTTGGAATGGTTGAAATGGCCCCAGGCGATGTTAAACATGTGGAGCACAAGAAGATCCACCAAGTTGAATCCGAGCATGGTCAGGGGTATGGCCTGAATAGATCTGTAAACAACATTCTCCATCCAGTGATAGCGCAAGTGAGCTGCAAAACCCATTTGTTCAACCGAATGGTGAACTTTGTGGAACTCCCAAAGCCGGGGGACACGGTGGAGCATCCTGTGTATATTCCACTGGATAAAGTCCGCTGCAAAGAAAAGAATAACAAAGTAAAGCCAGACAGGGAGCTTATCTATTCTAAAAGCAACTAAATTTTCAATGCCAAACATCCCTAAAAAATCATCAAAGGCCGTGGTCAGGAGATTTTCACCTGCAGCATAGATGATAAGCCCGAACAGAAAGACATTGAAGAACATGTAGAAGAAATCCAACCAGAAGTCTTTTCTAAAGCTGGGTTGATCTCTGCGCCAAGGTTTGAGCAGTTCCAGGGCGAAGAAGAAAACTGATATGAAGAGGAGCCAATAAAGTATATTCTGCCACCAAGGTTTGTAGGTATAATTGAAGGTTGCTTCATCTATTAAGTAGTCGTAATAGTCGGTATAAGACTTTTTGACCACTTCCAGATACTTTTTCCCTAGTTTAGTATCTGTAAAAATATTATACGTTAATCTATCAGTTACGTTCATAAAGTTGGGTTGAATTCTACCAGCCTTCCAGTGCTTCCTTATAATACAATTACTTTTAACAAGTTTTAATCCCTTGCGGTTATCTTCGTACCCGTTTGCAGCAAACATCGTAACTTTCGGTTCGAATACATTGATGGATTTACCGGTATCTGTTTCGATCGGGAGTCCTGATTTCTGAACAATCTGAATTGTATGATCGTCCATTTACGCCCCAACATCTCACAAGTACAGGCAGAAAAACTTGCCCACGAAAGCCAAGCGATTCTAATTAGAAAAAATAGAAACTATGTTCTGGTTACCAGTTCCAAGGTCCAGGAACTTCCTACCGTCCTCTCCGAAGCTGCTATGGAATACTGGGCCTTCCCCAATGACCTTCAACTCGGCAGCCGTTCCTACCATAGTTCTACCCGTGCCATCAACCTCGGAAGTATCACGATCGGCGGCGATTCGATGAACACAGTTCTGATGACTGGCCCTTGTTCTGTTGAATCCGAAGAGCAGCTTGAATCTTCCGCACAACTCTGTGTGGAATTGGGGATCAAAGTGCTCCGGGGAGGTGCCTATAAACCACGAACCTCGCCCTATTCATTCCAGGGGCTTGGTCTCGAAGGGCTCCGACTTCTTGCAAAAATGCGAGACAGGTACGATCTCCAGATCATTTCTGAAGTTCGTGATGCCACACATGTTGAGGCTGTCATTGAGCACGTTGACATTATCCAGATTGGTGCCAAAGCCATGTACGATCAAGGTATCTTGCGACGATGTGGTCAAGTCCGAAAGCCTGTGCTCATTAAGCGTGGATTCGGTTCCACCCTCCAAGAGTTTGTACAAGCTGCGGAGTTTGTGCTTTCGGGTGGTAATGAACAGGTAATACTCTGTGAACGAGGAATTCGCACCTTTGAAACGAATACTCGCTTCACTCTTGATCTCTGTGGAGTTGCTTACCTCAAAGCGAATTGCAATCTCCCGGTGGTCCTTGACCCAAGCCATGCCATGGGCCATGCCTATGGTGTACCGGACCTCACCCGTGCCTGCGTTGCCCTGGGGGTTGACGGTCTCCTTATAGAATCTCATCCAGATCCCAGGAAAGCACTTTCTGATGCAGCTCAGCAGTTAGACTATGATTCCTTCCGTAGCCTTTATAAAAGCCTTGATCCAGTCGCAGCCTCAGTTGGCAGAACTATTGTATAATCAGCATGCTTTTAAGTGAAAACATAAAACGCCTTATAGAATGGCGAAAATGGACCCCGGAACAATTGGCGGAGCAATCCTCTCTGCCCTTGAAGCGGATCAATGCCTACCTGGAAGGCGAAGAGGCAATGGGTTCAGAATTGGTTATACTGGGCCGTACCTTTGGGGTCAGCATCGACCGAATATTGACCCGGGTAGTGCAACCGGTTGATAGGCGCTCCATTAAACTACTCGTTCTGGATGTAGATGGCGTCATGACCGATGGTGGAATGTACGTTATGGAAGACGGCAATGAGATGAAAAAATTCCATACCCGTGATGGGCGTGGCATTAAGAGATTACAAAAGACGGGTGTTACAGTTGCCTTCCTTAGCGGAAGCTTTAATGGAGGTGCAATCCGTAAACGCGCTGAAAGACTGGGCATTGAACACGTATTTGCTGGCAGGAAACCCAAGGTAGACATACTGGAAACCTGGTTGACTGAACTGGATATCAACTACAGCGAAGTTGCTTTCGTCGGCGATGACCTCAATGACCTCGAAGTGATTGGTTTGGCTGGGCTAACAGCTTGCCCAGCAGATGCAATCGAGAAGGTGAAAGCACAGGTGGATGTCATTTTGGAGAACCCCGGAGGCGGGGGTTGCGTCAGAGAATTTATAGATGCGTATTTGATGTAAAGCTTTTTTGCCTTTGCAGTTTTACCCTCTCCTTTTGAATGGTGGTTACAAACGGGGTGTCGTTTATACTTCCTTTTACAACAACACTTTCTTCTTCAGGTGCTATGTGTTCAAGTCTAAGGCTTATTGCTTCTTTTTCGACCATTGACATCCAGTAGGACTTGTCCTCATTTTGGTAAGCTCCCAAAATGAGGATGTTTACATTTGAAGGCTTAGTGGTGAACTGTATATTGAATCCTCTCCAGGCATCAGCTCCCTGATAATGTTTTTGAATTGTTTGTACAAACTCAATCTCGTCAGGCATTTGAGCCAAAATCTGAGTGGCAAATACCACGATCGATTCACGGGAAACAATGGCATCTAGCCATTGTGGGTACCCCTCACCAATTTCTGTAAGATCGTTGGCCATCAAAGAGAAATCATCTGGATTTCCTTCAGATTCTGAAACCGCTTTCCCAAAATAAGTGTCTGGCAAGGCATTGACTGGGAAACTTTGAGGCGTAACTTTAATCATTCCCACAGTGTCTGGATTGGCTTCCCCTGAATCATCAGCACCAGCCTTACCTCCCCCACAACTGTCCAACAGGAAAACACTGATAAAAACTACTACAAGAGTAAAAGGAATGTAACTGATTTTCTTCATGTCTAGCTTTCAATGAGTATTTTAATTGAGAATCAACTGGGGCATGCCCAGGAACTGGATGTCGTAGACTGCCAGTTCAGAAACTGAATACTCAAAATAATCGTAAAGCGGAAACCTTTCCAGAAGCTCGTGTACCTTTTCTTCACTTTTTACCCTGACCACCATCCAAGCCTTTGAACGATCCGCACTTAAGCTGAAACTGGCTAATCTTCCATCGTTCAGTAACTGGACAATCATCTGACGCTGCTTTGGAATAAGCTCCATAAAGCCTTGCGTAAAATAAGTAGGAAAGTTAATTTCTGTCATGAACGTTTTCATATCAATGCTAACTAGGAAACTTTGATTTGGTTCTACCGGATAAGGATTTGATTCTGCCGGATAAGAAGACAGATACAATATCCATTAATTGCCTTCCGTTGGTAACATGTTGACGACATTCGAAACCAAGCGCATAATTTTTACGTTGACCAAATGGCATACAGGATTTATACGGAGGTAACTTCATTATGAAAAAGTGGATAGGTTTTTTTGTCTTCGCCCTCACGGGTGTTGTGGTGGGCGTAGGGGTTTCGGAATACATGAATCAAGGCAAGTATGAGAAACTTGAACGGAAATTGGAGATTGTTGCCCAACTTAAGGGTAATTCCATTCGTCCGGTCAACTATGGCCTTACGACCCATGCTCCAGCCAGATCATCCTCCAGCATTCGAGCAATGGAAACTCCTGATTTTGTGGGTGCTTCTGTCAAGGCTACACCCGCAGTAGTTCATATCAGGTCATCCTATGAATCTTCAAAAAGTACTGCTCCCACCACCTTCGAGGAGTTGTTTGGTAGGCGGGGCGGTCAATCTTCCGGCTCTGGGGTGATCATTTCAAGCGACGGTTTTATTGCTACCAACAACCACGTCATTGAAAAGGCCAAAAAAGTAGAAGTAACCCTTGAGGATAAACGTACTTATACTGCCGAGGTCGTTGGAACTGATCCGGCCACGGATCTTGCGCTCTTTAAGATTCAGGAAGAAAATCTGAATGCTATCTCATTTACCAATTCCAATTCTGTACAAATCGGAGAGTGGGTACTGGCAGTAGGCAATCCATTTAACCTTACTTCAACGGTGACAGCAGGTATTGTCAGTGCCAAGGGACGGAGCCTCAATCTTCTCGATGAAGAGTTCGCGATCGAATCCTTTATTCAAACGGATGCAGCTGTCAATCCCGGAAATTCCGGAGGAGCCTTGATCAATATTGATGGCGATCTTGTGGGCATCAATACGGCGATTGCATCAGAAACAGGGTCTTTTGCCGGCTATTCTTTTGCAGTACCGGCCAATATCGTAAGCAAAGTTATGAGAGACCTCCGCGAATTTGGGGAGGTTCAGCGAGGAATTATCGGGGTTCAAATACGCAATATCAGTGCACAGTTTGCCGACGACCGAAACCTAACTACTCTTAATGGCGCCTATGTATCGGGGATCATTCCCGGGAGTGCGGCCGCTTCCGGTGGTGTAGAGCGTGGAGACGTTATTGTTCAAGTAGACGATGAGAAGATCAGCTCTTCTTCAGAATTGCAAGAGGTAATTGGAACTTACCGTCCTGGCGATTCGGTACGGGTTAAGATCATTCGTGATGGTGAGCCTATAATCTTGAAAGTAATCCTCAGGAATAAAGAAGGAAAGACGGTACTCGGTGCGCGTCGAGCCAACAACAGAAAACCTGTAGGGACTCGCTCTGAAGGTGACCTTGGTGAATCTGTCCCGTAATTTACCAAAGACAATGGGGCCGATAAGCCATCTATCTCAGTCGGGTTGGTACGTGATAGCCTCAGATGGGCCGGGACCGAATAGAATCTCGTGGATCAACCCCCGAAATCTGTGAAAATCTCAAGAAGTGCTCTTCTTAAATGTATAGGGGAGCGGGTACCTGTAACCCGGTTTGCACCAAGTCCAACGGGCTATCTCCACTTGGGCCACTTAGTCAATGCTATTTATGTCTGGGGAATCGCACGTGGACTTGGGGGCAAAGTAATCCTCCGCATGGAGGACCATGATCGAACCAGGGTGCGAACCGAATATGAAAGGGCCATCCTTGAGGATCTTAATTGGCTCGGTTTCACTCCTGACATCGGTTTGGATTCGTCAGCCTCAGACGTTGGATCCAATCGGCCGGGGCTCAATGATCTACCCCGTGACTTGAATCCTCAAATGGATCAGGACGCATTTTCCAAGTTCAAGTTGGAATCTCCCAGTCCCTACCGTCAAAGCGACTCAAACGATCTGTATGCTTCCGTCGCAAAAGGTCTTTTACATCAAGGTCTCCTTTATGCCTGCAATTGCTCACGAAAAACTCTCCTTCAACGTGTAAAGCCTCTTCCCAATGGAAATATTCCCTACGACGGGTTTTGCCGTGATCGGGGCTTGCCAGTAGTAGAAGGCATTTCCTGGAGGATTCGATTGTCAGAAATAGGAGCAGTCCATTTCAATGATCTTTTACAAGGACCACAGGTTCATTTTCCTCCGAAACAATGTGGAGACGTGGTCGTTCGAGACAGGAATGGAAATTGGACCTATCAATTCACAGTAGTAATTGACGATGTGCGTCACGAGGTAAATCTAATCATTCGTGGAATGGACATTCTGGAATCAACCGGAAGGCAGCAGTCTATCGCAAGGGTCATTGACAAAGTCAACGAGTTGGGACCAGGAATAGGGAAGCCAGACATTGAAAGGTTGAAATGGAATAGGCTTGCGGCCTGTTGCTACCTTCACCACGGCCTACTGATGGCACCCAATGGAGTCAAGTTGAGCAAGAAACATTTTGACAAAGATATTCACAAAAGAATGCTGGAAGGGGAACCCAGAGAGGACGTCATTGGCGAAGCTTCCTTCTTAGCTGGGTTGATTTCGGAGATGAGGCCCGTCCAAATGAAAGAAATACCCAGATTAGTTTTGGAGTAATCGGCTGGTATTTCATTCTGACTTATATTGAACAGTTCAATCTAGCAAGTCTGCCAATGCATTTTTCAAGGCTGGAAATTTAAAATTAAATCCCTCGTTCTGTACCTTGTCTGAATTAATATCCAGACCACCCCATAAGATAACTGCCATCTCTCCAAAAAGAATATCCAATGCAAACCGGGGAATGCGTAAAAAGCTGGGTCGGCGAAGAATACTTCCCAGAATTGTTGCAAATTCTCTGTTGGTCACGGTTTCAGGAGCTGCCAGGTTATATGGTCCTTGGGTATTTTCATTGTCAGAAAAAAACCGGATTGCTCTTACGATATCATCTATATGTACCCAGGAAAAGGGTTGGTCGCCACTGCCGGTAGGCCCTCCAATAAACATTTTAAATGGAGTAAGGAGTTTTTCCAATGGACCACCGTCCGTACTCAGAACAGGTGGAATCCGCATGATCACAGTCCTGATCTCTGCATTTTTTGCTTCATTTTCCCAAGCGACACACACCTTAGAAAGAAATCCAGTTCCAGGTCCGTCTTTTTCAGTTTTAACTTTAGCTTCATTGTTCCCATAGTAGTTGCTCCCAGATGCCGAGATGAATACCTGCGGTTTAGGGTCCTGGGAATTTATGTACTGGGTACAGGCGCGGGTGGATTCTACCCGACTATTATAAATCAGCTTTTTATGAGATTTTGTCCACCGCTGGCCTACATTAGCCCCGGCAAGATTTACCACTGCATCGGTAGGGCCGACTGACTCAGGAATCGACCTGCCGTCCCACCTCAACTGGGTAAAACCCTTCATATCTGGTCCGTTGGAACGGCGGCTCAGATTAACCACCTCATGTCCATTTTCTAGTAGTTCCTTGGTGAGCTTGCTCCCTACAAGGCCGGTGCCTCCTGTGATCAGATATCTCATATCATAGCATTTCCCACAACAACCTTTATCACCTCCAAAAAGTTCAGGAACACATCAGACGAAATTGCTATCTCATTCCTATATAAAAAAGTAAGCCATCTAGATTGTTTTAAATTAAGCTATCCAATTCAGTTAGATTTCATATCTTTCGCCCTCCTAACTTGGTTTGTTAAGAATTATGAAAAACAAGTACATTAACCTGATTGATCAAACTTTCACTTTTCCCCAACCCGGGTTCAAAGTTGAGGGCGGCGAGTTGTTCTTTCACAATATCTCCTTGATGGATATAATTAAGCAGTATGGAACACCATTGAAGATATCATATCTTCCAAAAATCACTGAAAAGATAAATGAAGCCCGAAAACTATTTGGGGTTGCGATGGCCAAGTCACTGTACCAAGGAAAGTACCATTTCTGTTACTGCACCAAGAGTTCCCACTATTCATTCGTTCTCGACCGAGTGATGGAAAGTGGAGCCCACTTGGAAACTTCTTCCGCCTTTGATATCAATATTATAGAACAATTGGTTGAAGATGGAAATCTGGATAATTCAAAGTACATCATATGCAATGGCTTCAAGACGGATGCATATTTGGAAAATATTGCACGTATCCACAACAATCGGTTTGCGAATGTCGTGGTAATTCTTGATAACAAGGAAGAATTAGACCGGTTAACCAAGCTGGTTAACCGACCCATTCAGATTGGTATCCGGGTAGCTGCGGAAGAAGATCCAAAGTTTGAGTTTTATACATCCCGTCTAGGCATCCGGTACCGGGACATTACCCCGTTTTATGTCGATGCCATCAGGAATAATAAAATGGTGAAGCTAAAAATGCTTCACTTCTTCATTAACACTGGAATTACGGACAGTGCTTACTATTGGAACGAACTTCTCAAATGTATAAATGTCTATACTGCTCTGAAGATCGTCTGTCCGGAAATAGACAGTCTCAATATAGGAGGAGGTTTCCCTATTCAGGATTCCCTTGGTTTTGAATATGATTTTGAATACATGGCAGAGCAAATCGTAGCGCAGATCAAGGAAAATTGCAACGCTCGTAGTGTTAAAGAGCCTGATATATTTACAGAATTTGGTTCGTATACTGTCGGAGAATCAGGAGCTATTCTTTTTTCGATCCTCGGCCAAAAGCAGCAAAATGACCGGGAAAAATGGAGCCTGATCGATGGCTCATTTCTGACGATGATTCCAGATACTTGGGGTCTGAACAAACGGTTTTTGATGCTGGCCATCAACAACTGGAATGATGAGTACGAACGCGTTCTTTTAGGAGGATTGACCTGCGACAGTGATGATTACTACAATTCCGAGGCCCATAGCAATGCCATTTACTTACCCAAATTCCACAAAGATCGAACTCAGTACATAGGCTTTTTCCACACGGGAGCATATCAGGATGCTGTATCAGGGGTTGGAGGTGTACAACATTGTCTGATTCCTTCACCAAAACACATCGTTATCGACCGAGACTCGATGGGAGAGATCACAACAAAGTTATTCTCAAAGGAACAGTCATATAAGTCTATGATGAAGATCCTCGGCTATTAAATCTGTACAAGCTCACTGTTTTTAAATCCTTGTAATACCTTGTTTGGGTTCAACTGACCAAGCTCACTTTTTTAACTGACCATGCGCAGATCCTTTTAAATGAAAAGTATGCACATTCGCGACAAGAATTTTTAAGCACAATCTTAAATCATTATGGAGCCCAATCTTAGCATTTTTGATACTATCCTCCGCATCTTCGTTGGAATGATCATTGGTGGAGTATTCGGTGCTATGGGATGGATGATCGGCATTATAGCAGTCTATCCCATCGTCACTGGTCTTACAGCTTTTGATCCTGTTTACCACTACCTCGGCTATTCGACCCGCACCGAACATCCTGAGGTTTCAGATAAGATAGACTATAACAATCCTGCAGCTCAAGATCTCGTTGAGCCTGTGTCCAATTCTCACTAAGCTGCGTAATCTACCATGGCTCTGTGAGGATATTGGCTCTTTTTCTGTTTCTCCTGATCTCTGTCGTTCCTTCTTTTCCGCAAGGAACCGAAATGGCGGCTTTAAATGCCGAAATTGACGAGATCGCCAAAGCCCCCTATTTAAAGTCTGCTCGCTGGTCCTTCGTATTACAGGAGACGGAAAGTGGAAAAGTACTGGTTGACCTCAATCCCGACGAAACTCTCGTTCCTGCTTCGACAATGAAAACGGTTATCGGTGCTGCAGCCTTGGGCATCTTGGGAGAGGAGTACCAGTTTTCTACTTATCTGGAATATGACGGAGAAATTGCTGACGGCACATTGAGAGGAAACCTGTTTATCAGAGGTGGTGGTGATCCTACCTTGGGTTCTGAAAGGTTCGCTGAAAAAACCGATTTGGAAAAGTTACTAAGCAATGCTGTCAAAGTCATAAAAGCCAAAGGTATAAACAGCATTGAAGGAAGAGTCATTGCAGATGCATCTATTTTTGAGGATGCAATGGTACCCGTAAACTGGGTCTGGAATGACATTGGCAACTATTATGGTGCAGGAGCTTGTGGTCTGACTATCCATGAAAATATGTACTACCTCTACTTCAAACCCAACGATACCATAGGTAATCATGCCAAAATACTTAGGATAGAGCCAGAGGTACCTGGGATTGAATTTATCAATGAAATGAAAACCGGGAAAAAAGGGTCCGGTGACCAAGGCTATATTTATGGTGCTCCCTACACTTCTCTGCGATACCTAAGGGGAAGTATTCCCCAGGGAAAAGCAGAGTTTTACATCAAGGGGTCTCTACCAGATCCTGCTAATTACGCTGCTTACCGGATGGATCAAGCGCTCAGGAATGCTTCTATAACGATATCTGAAAAACCTCAAACCATGCGGACTCTCAGACTGGAAAACAAAGCTCCAAAAGCAAACCGCATCCTGCTATCTACCTATAAATCTCCTCCCCTGAAGGACATTGTATACTGGTTAAACAAGAAGAGTATAAACCTTTACGCAGAACATCTACTCAAGGCCATAGGACAAAAAGAATTGAATAGCGGAAGTACCGAAGCAGGAGCAAATGCAGTTATTCAATGGTGGAAGTTAAAAGGGATAAATATAGACGGGCTCCACATGAGTGATGGTTCAGGATTGAGTCGATACAACGGTGTGACAGGTCGGCAACTTTGCCATATGTTGCAAATAAATACCCAGCAACCCTGGTTCAATTCCTTTTACAAATCTCTCCCCGTCGCAGGCCTATCCACTGACCCCGGAACTCTGAGAAACATGTGTAAAAATACAGCCGCGGCAGGAAATATTAGAGCAAAGAGTGGGTATATATCGAGAGTTAAATCCTACGCAGGTTACGTAGATACGAGATCAGGCAAGAGACTTTGTTTCGCCATGATCGCCAACAATTTTACCTGTAAGGCAAGTCAGATGCGAAAAATGTTTGAGGGACTTATGGTTAAGCTGGCAGAGCTTCCATGAATTTTCTACATCATTTGACCTTCTAAAACAATGTCTGAATTCCAAACTGTTGCTGGACAAATGAGGCAAATCTTATGATTGCTCCATAATAAGCATCAAAAAACTCTGTTGCTTTCAACTTCCTTATCCATGCTTCAGGAATCGCTTCTATGCCCAAATAGGCTCCTGAAACATACCCTGCAATACTACAATTTGAATTAGTGTCTCCACCAGCCGCAACGACTTCATTCATCATTGTAGATAATCCCACTTCCGGAGCCTGTTGAGCTGCAAATATTGCGAATGACACTGACTCGTGCATCAAATCGCTACATCCAAATTGTCGTCCTACATCCCTGATCCTCATACCTGATGAATCTGCCAACTGTATCAATTGAGTCCTGATCTTAGAATCAGGCAAAACCTGAATAACACGTTTAATAAAATTCTGACGGTCATTTTGAATGAATCGAATTGAACAAAGCACGGCAAGAACTCCGAAAAAAGCGTCCTCATCTGGATGGGTTATCTCACACAATTCACGTAAGGTTTCCACATGATTTACTTGCAAAGGGTCAAGTACAAAAGCGAGAGGGGCAGCTCTGAGAGCTGGGCTGTTCCTTTCCAACATTCCTTTTTTACCAACTGACTCCCAGTGTTGTGTAGCAAACAGCTCTTTCAGTGTTGCCAAAGTTTCTCCTTCTAACCCAGCCAACTGCTGTTTTACATAACATTCTTTCATTGCTTTCACAATCCTTTTTGGCCTCACCGATTGCTCATTAACAATGGAATCACAGGTAGCTATGGTGTAACTCAAATTGTTGGTGAAAGACCAGCTTTCCTCTTTTGCTAGAAGGTCACGTTGTTCGAAATGACTCCCATAAGCATCTCCAAGAGCACCGGTAAGCAGACACGACTTTATTATTTCGATCATGTTCTCTATTGGTGGATGCTAAATATAAAAAGAAAAGGCCACCTAAAAGGTAGCCTCATCCTGATATTGTAATACCAATTTAAGATTTGAGGGTACGTTTCACTTCACTGGTATGGAATTGCTCGATCACATCATCAACTTTTACGTCGTTGTAGTTTTCTATCTGCATACCACATTCAAAACCCGAACGAACTTCTTTTGCATCGTCCTTGAAGCGTTTTAGGCTGGCGAGACGACCTTGATAGATCACAATACCCTCGCGAATAAGCCGTACTGGATCTTTCCGATTTATAACACCATCCTGAACCATACAACCTGCTATGGTTCCCACTTTGGAAATCCTGAAGGTATCCCGGACTTGTGCAGAACCAGTTATTTCTTCTTTCAAATCAGGTGAAAGCATTCCTTCCAAAGCATCCCTTACATCGTTAATTGCGTCATAAATAACGCTATATAGACGGATATCAATCCCTTCGTCTTCAGCAAGTTTTCTTGCATTGACGGAAGGACGCACCTGGAAACCGATAATAATTGCGTCTGAGGCAGATGCCAATAAAACATCTGCCTCAGAAATCTGTCCAACTGCCTTCCGCACTACATTAACTTGTACTTCATCTATAGATAGTTTCAACAAAGAGTCAGAAAGTGCTTCAATCGAACCATCCACATCACCCTTGACAATAATATTAAGATCCTTGACATCTCCAATTGCTGATCGGCGTGCAATCTCTTCCAGGGACAGACGTTTAGTCTGGCGCATAGCTTGTTCGCGAAAGACTTCCATCCTACGATTCGCGACTTCCTTAGCTTCCTTGTCGGATTCGTATATCACAAAGCGGTCACCAGCCTGAGGAGATCCGCTCAAACCCAAAATCTGAACCGGACTTGAAGGTCCTGCGGACTTAATGCGATTCCCACGTTCATCCATCAGTGCCCGAACACGTCCGTAATGAATACCTGCAACCATAGAATCTCCAACTTTCAAGACCCCTTCTTGTACCAATAGAGTTGCCGTAATTCCACGGCCTTTATCCAACCGAGATTCAATCACAGCACCTCGAGATAATTTGTTCGGATTGGCCTTTAGCTCAAGTAACTCTGCTTCAAGTAATACCTTTTCAAGCAAGTCATCAATACCTGTTCCCTTCTTTGCCGAAATTTCCTGTGATTGATATTTTCCACCCCACTCTTCCAAAAGAATATTCATTTCGGATAGTTGGGATCTGATCCGATCAGAATCAGCACCAGGTTTGTCCATTTTGTTGAAGGCAAAAATCATAGGAACACCAGCTGCTTCTGCGTGATTGATCGCTTCCTTTGTTTGGGGCATCACAGCATCGTCAGCTGCTATAACAATGATAACAATATCTGTAACCTTGGCTCCTCGGGCCCGCATAGCTGTAAATGCTTCATGACCGGGGGTATCCAAAAAACAAATTTGCTGATCATCCTGGAGTGTAACGTTGTAAGCACCAATGTGCTGGGTGATACCACCTGCCTCGCCAGCGATTACACTGGCATTACGAATGTAGTCCAAGAGAGATGTCTTACCATGGTCGACATGACCCATTACAGTTACAATTGGAGGTCTTGGCTTCAGATCAGCTGGATCATCTTCTTCTTCCTGTTCTTCAAACTCTTTTTCAGTTATGTCGATGAAGTTAACTTCAAATCCAAATTCTTCAGCCAATAATTCAATCACCTCAGCATCCAAGCGTTGATTAATCGAGATGATCATCCCAATTTCCATACACTTGGTGATCAACTTAGTGACAGGGACATCCATCAAGTGACTGAGTTCATTTGCGGTAATGAACTCGGTCACATCAAGTATCATTGCCTCTTCTTCTCGCTTAGCAGCCTCAGCTTCTCTGCGACGAGCTCCTTCTGCACGTTTATCGCGACGGATTCGTTGCCGACTTCTGCTAGCTCTGGATTCAATTTCAGCCAGCGTACGTTTAATTTGTTCTTTGATCTCCTTATCGGTAGGCTCTTCTTTTCGGGCACGCGGAGTCGCAGCACGACCACGGCCAGTTGTTGTTTTCGACCTGGGAGTTACTCTGGTATTACCTGAGCTTTTATTCTCAGTAGTTTTTTCAACTGTAGGAGACTTTTTCCGTCTCCTTTTCCGTCTCCTTTTTTTCTTTTCGCCATCACCATCTGAATCGTCTTCTTTGCCTTTGGGCTTACTTTTACTTCCGGGTAATTTAACTTTTCCCAATACCTTAAGACCACTCAGCTTTGGCGTGTGATCAGAAGCACGAACAACCTTTTGCTCACCCTCTAATTCTCCATCTTCAGATTCAGTGCTTTTAGTTGATGCTTCTTCCCTCTCATTCACCACTTCTGGAACTTTTTCTGTAGAGGGGACAGACGAGACCGATTCAATTTTTTTAGACGGCTCGCTCTCAGAAACAGGAATGGCTTCAAACGACTCCCTATCCTTTTTCAGAACAAGCTCTTCAGTCTCACGAGTCTGGGCCTCGGCCAAAAGTTCAGAACTTTCTTTTTCCTTGGGAAGTTTTTCTTGCTTTTTCGCTTTGGGATTTGATTTAACGGTCCGCTTACGCGACTCCAATTGAGAAGGATCAATTTTGTCCAGAATCTTCAGCCCCGGCAAGGCTGGTTTTCCCTCTTCAGTTTTATTTGCGGGCAGAGCATCAGGTTCTTCAGCCTTCCGTTCAACAGGATTAACCTTCGGCTTTTCTATTGACTTAGAACCAGCCTTCGGCATAGGCCGAATTTTGGGCCGAATCCTCGGCTTGGGATTGGTTTCAAGAATGCCACTCTTAAGGTCAGCTGCAGAGAGAATCTCTTTTTCTTCCTCAGCAGGGGACAAATCATTCGCTGCGTTACGCTCCTCCCGCTTCTTCTCCTTAATCAACTCCGCTTTCTTCTTCAGTTCTTTTTCTGATGCAAACTCCTTCAAGAGAATTGAGTACATATCCTCCGAGAGTTTTGCGTTGAGGTTATTTTCCACCTCAAAACCCCGTTCATTCAGAAAGCCCACCAATGTGGAGCTTCCGGTGTTTAATTCTCGCGCTACTTTAAATAGACGGTGGGTTTTCGACATAAAGAGATTCAGGCCTCCTGGGTATTGATATTTAGTCTTCAAACTCGGCACGGAGAATCGACATCACTTCAATGATCGTTTCCGTATCAAGATCTGTTCTTCTTTCAAGTTCTTCTTCACTCAGTCCCAACACTGCTTTTGCAGTGTCGCATCCAGCGGACTGCAACTCTTTGATGATCCATTCATCAATCTCATCGGTGAACTCATCCAATTCAACGTCTTCATCGTCATGTTCCATTTCGCGAAAGACATCAAGCTCATAATCGGTGAGTCGGCTGGCCAACTTGATATTTTGTCCACTCTTACCAATAGCAAGAGACACCTGATCAGGTCTGAGAAATACTTGCGCTTTTCGGTTGACATTATCCAACCGAATCGAACTGATCTTAGCTGGACTCAAAGCCCGTTGGATATAGAGAAGTTCATTGCTGGTATAATTAATAACGTCAATGTTCTCATTACGTAGCTCTCGCACAATTCCATGAATACGGGATCCTTTCATGCCGACACACGCACCAACAGGATCAATCCGGTCATCATAGCTTTCAACAGCCACTTTCGCACGTTCTCCAGGTTCGCGAACAATTCCCTTTATTGTTATCAGTCCGTCGTAAATTTCCGGCACTTCCTGCTCGAACAACTTTTCGAGGAAAAGTCCAGATGCGCGAGACACCAAAATGTGCGGATTGCCGTTCCTCATAGTTACATCCATGATCACAGCGCGGATCGTGTCACCTTTACGAAAACGATCTTTGGGTATTTGCTCAGACTTAGGTAGGATCAATTCATTGCCTTCATGAATGATCATGATCTCGTTCCGCCAAATTTGATATACTTCTCCTACAACGATCTCTCCTAATAATTCCTGATAACCTTCAAAAATGCTCTGCTTTTCAAGATCACGAATCTTTTGAGTGAGGGTCTGCTTTGCAGTTTGAATCAATTTACGTCCAAATTCCACAAAATTAATCTCATCACCCATCATTTCCGAAACTTCAGAGTCGGGATCAAGTGCAATTGCTTCACTCAGAGAAATCTGGGTAGACTCATCCTCCACTTCTCCATCCTCTACAATCTCACGTTCGCGGAAAGCTTGAATGTCACCTTGATCAACATTAATGATCACGTCGAAGTTCTCATCAGAGCCATACTTTTTACGTATCATGGTCCGAAAAACTTCTTCAAGGACTGACATAAGTGTAGCCCGATCAATATTTTTAAATCGGGCAAATTCCGCAAACGATTCAACCAGATTTTCTTTACTGGTCGTTACTTTCCTTCTCGCCATCTTCAGTCAAATGAAATTTCAATAATTGACTCTTTAATATCACTGTAAGAAATCTCTAAGCTCTCCTGAACTTCGATCTTTTCTTTGCTTTTCTTTCCTGATTTCGAGGGTTCGATCACTATTCCGACTTCATTCACCGAAATCAACTTACCCCACTTAAATTCATCATCAGCCAAAATCACTTTAATCTTTCTTCCCACATTTTTTAGATATTGTCGCTGCAACACCAGTGGTTTCCCAACCCCCGGAGAACTGACCTCAAGACGAAATGGAAATTCAAATGGATCCTCTTTCTCGAGAAAAAAGTTTAATTTTCTGCTAATCAAAGCGCAAGTACCAACACTTATACCCTCATCTGTGTCCAAAGAAATCGAAAGAACTGACCCTACACTACGCTTCAGGCTTATGTCCACTAAGAATACATCAGGAAAATCCTTTCGTAACATTTGTTCCAATTCAGCTTTTACAGCCTGAAAACCCTGCATATATTTCATGTAAAAACAAAAAAGAGAGTGAAACTCTCTCCCCTTCGACTTCAGTATTAAATCCGACCCAAATATACAGCAATGAATAGAAAATGTCAAACCCCAAATAGCACGTATTCCTCTGAAAATGTTTCTATTGAATCCTTCCGTTTTGAACATTATTTTAAGTCAATCGCTGTCTTCAAGCTTAGCTGATGAGCAATAACCGGAAATCCCAGCACCAGGAACTATCTAGAAACTGGGGGATATCGGAAAGAAAATCTTTCTGTTTAGAAGACTTGGAAGGAATACTTCGCCCAAAAGTTGAAGCTCTTTTACAGGACGATTTTCATGGATTAGTTCAGCTTATGTACTGCTTGGACATCGATGAAAACATATTTCACACACGATGTAAGCCTATGGTTATGACAAACTTGTGAATGCTCTTGCAGATCTTGTCATTGAAGAGAGGGTTAGAGAGAATTGGAGTCCGAAGTACCAGAACAAGGAGTTAGCTGCATCTACCCTTGCCGATAGCTTGTTTTTTTCTTCTTCTAGTGGTTGGAGTTGGAATTTGTTCTGTGATTTCTCCTCTTGTCGCCCATTATCTGGGTGAAAAGGCACAAGACGAAACTAAAAATTATTTAACTCAGGAGGTAATTACAGCTTATTGGAGTGGTTTATTTTTTTCGGAGTTACTCTAGCAGGGCAATCGCATTAAATCAACTTCAACTAAAAGGTGGCTCAAATAATTTGCATCTCACCCTGCCTGATTTCTTTTGGACTCGATCCCTGCTTTGTGAGTTTGATCTTGGGTTAGGAGGTTCAATGCCCATTTTTCGAGGATTGAGAAGTTTTCGGGTGCATTTCCTGTCCTCACCCGTGATTGATCTTCCCTAAAGCCTACGTCCAGGCACCAGTGCAGGTTATTCTCTGTTGCCCAGTGTCCTCTGATCCTTTTTAGTAAATCCTCGGCCGGTGTCTGGAGGCTGCTGATAAAATACCGTTCTTCCTGCTCGACCTTTGGCCCCTATTCACGTTTGCTGGAGATCCTCACAATACACTTAAGATCCCGCCATTCCTCCTTGCACTCAAGCCATTCAAGGCCCTGTATCACCGAAATGGTTCGGGTTTCAATCCGACCATGGCCTTTTTCAATGGTTTG
>JBFGVE010000032.1:0-24075 GCA_041565275.1 Bacteroidia bacterium | reverse complement strand
AAGGTTATACGCCATGCTGTCTTATTTTACGAACCGAGAATTGACATTGAGAATATCAATATTGAAACAGATGAACCCGAGGGTATTGTATATGTCGGGATGGAGTACTTGATCAGAACAGTTAACGTTCGTACCAATATTGTATATCCCTTTTATAAGCTTGAGGGTACGGAACTCACGGATATTTCTTAAATTTATTCACCAATCAGGGCGTTTTTGGATATGGGTGTAAACAGGCAAAATTTCATTCCCCAAAGAAAAGGAACTTCTCAATATTCTCGCCTTTCGCACAAACTTTTACCAGAATACTTTAGTGTTGATGAGAGGTCATTAGCAGTACTGTTAGCTTTTACAAAACAGTTTGCCGTAGAGATTGACTTCCATGAACCTCAAGTCGATAATGATTCCCGAAAATCTTGGGAACCATTTTTTTCAAAAGACATTTCAGTTCTTCTCGCGGCTGTCATAAGTATTGATGTCGATACTGTAGATCGTACATTTGAGTATCATGTTCAAAAGGTATCCACCGCATTTGATATTCAGAATAAGCTTATTAGGTTCGAGGAACTTTTTGATTTCCTTATCAATGAGGCGGGAAAGATTCCTAATTGGTATAAGGAGATAATGTCCTTAAACGGTCTTCCCAACTCTATTGAATACGAGGCTGAAATTGAGATATGGAAGGTCATTGACCAAAAATTGCGTGAAGCTCTCGTTGCGCTTAATGCGACTGTACTTCAGGCAAAGGAAGTAGGCTTACTGATCCACTTTAAAGAACTACCTTTTTCAGAATTTGGATTAGACAACATTCCTGAAGATTTTTCAGAAATCTTTCAGGGCGAAAGTTTAATGACAAAGATTGAAAATGCCATGGTGGAACTTCGTTCTGCCTACCATGTCATTTTCAATTGTTTCGCTTACAGTAAAAGTCATTTCGAAGACTTGTTTGAGCGCTCCATGACGGAGAAAAACAATCATCAGCCTGATGTTGGTCTTTATATATCTTTTCTGCGTTTGTTCCAGTTTGCACAAAAGGATTTAAATGGTATTACGCTTAGGCATCTGGAATATTATTATCGTCAGATTCTAAAACAAAATCAGCGTAAAGCAATTAGTGACTCGGTTCATGTTTGCTTTGAGTTGGTCAGGAATGCGAGTTCTTGTAGGATTCCAAAAGGAGCATTGCTTTTTGCTGGGAGAGATGAATTAGGGAAAGAGATCAGATATGCAACAACTGATGAGTTTGAAGTCAACAGGACATCTGTTGAATCGCTAAAATCTGTGTTTATATCCCGGGTTTTGGAGGGACAAACTTGGACCTACCGGTTGGTAACTGGATTGTACTGTGCACCTGTAGCTAATTCACTCGATGGAAAAGGGGCTCCTTTTGGTGAAGGGATGGCTGATTGGGCTTTGTTTGGAGAAGAACAGTATAAAAGTGGACGTGTCACAATGGAATATGCGGACATCGGCTTTGCAATTTCCAGTCCTATGTTGATGCTTGCTGAGGGGAAACGGATTGTTAGAATAACGATTGAATTTTCCGAGGATTCCAGAGCGCTTGGTACTTATAAGAAACTGATTGAAGATTTAAAAGAGGGGAATGATGAAGATCACCTTCATGATGCCTTGTTCGAGGTATTTGGCCGAGGGCAGAACTTTGCTTTTAAGTTGATGCTGAGTACAGAAGCAGGCTGGATTGACGTTGCAAGTGTGGCTTCTAACACCCTTTTTGCTGAATCAAGGCCTTGGGATTGGAATAAAATCAAAATTGGCTTCACGATCCCTGCATCTGTCCCTCCAATCGTTCCTATTGATACCAGCATGATGCCCAATGATGGGTATTCATCTAAGTATCCAGTTCTGAAATTCCTTTTGAACCCCCAGAAAACGCCTTTTGCCTATACATTTCTTGAAACCCTTCTTTTTGAAAAAATAGGGATAGAAGTAGATGTAGACAAAGTTAAGAACTTGGTAATATTCAATGATTTTGGGCAAGTAGACTCCTCTCAACCATTTTCGGCCCTTGGGCCAGTTCCTCAGATTGGATCCTATGTATTGATCGGTAGTACGGAGGTGTTCAGGAAAAACCTATCCTACCTGAGGTTCCAGATTGAGTGGCAAAATTTGCCAGCTGAAGGATTAAGAGCTTATTATAAAGAGTATTTTGATTCAGAAGTTGAAATATCTGAGGATAAATTTAGAGTAAACCTAACCGCTTTGTCTGGTTATGAGTTCAAGCCTTCTCTTGAAGATGACCGTTTGTCGTTCCAATTATTTCCAACAAATCCGACAACGAACTATAGCTATATTGAGATGACAGATCCAAGGCGTCTTCAAATTCGGCCCGATCCGGATATTGGAGCTTTGGATAACTTCGATAACCAAACTCCTATTGGTTTCTTTAAACTGGAATTGACTGATCCTAAGCTTGCTTTTGGCCATTCTCTTTTCCAAGAGAGAGTGTCGGAAGTGGCTATGCGTAATTCTGACCCTGATGAAGAAGAGAAGGTAGAGTATCCAAATCCACCATTTTCTCCCATTGTCAAATCAGTTAACTTAAGTTACAAGGCGAGCGATCTCATTTCAATGGAGAAATATGATCCATTTAGCAGAAATGAGGTTTATCATATTCATCCCTTTGGAGTTGTTCCTATTTTTTCACGTGGCGGTCTACAGACCAAGGTAGCAGCTATAGTTCCATCTTATGGGCATGATGGCTATCTGTACATTGGGTTAAATGACCTGCGGCCTCCTCAGGAAGTTTCATTTTTGTTTCAACTGGCAGCAGGAAAAGTTGACTTTACTTCTGAGTTACCTGAAATAGGGTGGAGTTATCTTACTGGTACAGATTGGGAAGCATTGAAAACCATTGATCTACTTTCCGATACAACGGATAACTTCACTAAGACTGGTGTAGTTCGGCTTAGGATAAATTCTGAAATTTCAAAATCCAACCCAGTTCTTCCACTAGGGAGACATTGGCTAAGGGTATCTATCCGGGGAAATGCCGATGCTGTTTCTAGGGCTTTAGAAGTCCGTGCTCAAGCTGTACGAGCAGAGTGGGTGCAGGACGAAGAAATGGACTTTGAACGTTTGAAAGAACCTTTACCAGCATACACGATTGAGCGGATGTTGACAAATATCCCTCAGGTCCGGGATGTTGTCCAACCGTATCCTTCTTTCAATGCTCGTCCTCAGGAAGACCATCATAGTTTTTTCCAGCGCGTAGCTGAAAGATTGCGCCATAAAAACAGGGTTGTGACCCATTGGGATTATGAAAGGATCATTTTGAATGAATACCATACGATTTCTCAGGTTAAGTGCCTGACTCACATTACACATCCAAAATATATATATCCCGGAAATGTCAGGACAGTCGTTGTTCCAGGAAGGAATCAGGCTACAGATATTTTAACTCCAAAAGTTAATCACGGAGATTTATTTGAGATTCAGAATTTTTTGAAATCCCATGCCTCTCCATTTGTTAATATTCGGGTTAGTAACCCATCCTACGAGTATGTAAGGGTAAACTGCAGAGTTAAATTTGCTAATCAAAAGAACGATGGAGAATCTTTAGAGAGGCTTCAAAATGATATCAGAGGTTTTATTTGTCCATGGTTAAAGTTTCCGGATGGTGAGATCCAGATTGGTGGGAGTATCAAGGTTGCAGATCTCTATGTGTACATCCAAAATCTTCCCTATGTAGATTTCATTACCAAGTTTGTTGTTCTGCACTTTTTTGTGGAAGACGAAGAATCAGGGATATATAAGCTGAAAAGTACTGCCGATCCACGTCTAAGTGAAGATGAGAGGTCCTATATTCGGACAAATAAGCCTTGGTCGGTACTCATTCCTGACCGAGACCATGAAATCGAGTTTACTGAGAGGGAATATCACGTTACTCCTGATTTCAATCTGGAACCTGTTGACTTTCAGGGAAGGTTTCAAATTTCTCCTCACTTGATCAAAATATTGCCTAATGCGGAGTTGCCTCCGGACAACAAAAATATTCGTTATGATCAAGAGGACTCGATACGTATATTTGTTGACGTACCCGACTGATTAATGATATGGAAGGAAGAGCACAGCTAAAGAAAAAGTTCGAAGCGGCCAACATCGGTTATGAATCGTACCGAGCCTTGATTGATTCCAGCATCAACAAGAAGGATGATGGGATAGAGATTGATGATTTCGATGGGCTGCGGCTTTCCCCAAAAGAAGACAATGCAAGGCTTCTCAGTCTTTTTGGAGATCGTACTGCCAATTCTGCGGAGTGGTTCATAAGATTGAATCCAGACAATAATAGGGGACTAGATATCTCCAGTGAGTTAACAGAAGGCAGAACATTGTTTTTGGCCGTTGATGATAAAGAATTGAACGAGGAACTCCAACCCACCATTAAGGTTGGGATTGGTACCATGAAGCCTCAATATACATTGGATGTTGACGGAACCATTGGGGCCAAGGCTAGAGTCGGCACCTTTAAGGTTTCATCAATTCCAGCGGACAAGCAATGGCATACCATCCTTAGTGAAACAGATGGCTTGACAGACTGTCAAGCATACGAAATATTTGCTCATATATACGATTCTTCCACTGAGAGATATGCCCTGACACATGCTGTCATTCTCGTTGCAAAAGGACGTGTGGGTGAGCGGATTAAGATTACCCGTGTGTCAAGTCGGTATCTTTGGGGGCGTTTTCTCAATAGGATTAAATTCCGGATAAGGCGCGAGTACGGTAAAGACGTTGTTCAAATGAAGGCAAGAGATCACTATGGTTTTTCTGTAACAGGAAAACCTAAAATGATATTCTTCAGGATTATGAAACTTTGGGATAAAGAGTTTGAAAATGAAGGTTATCAAGAGAAGAGAAACGTCAAGCAAACAATTCCTAAACGTATCAAAATACGGAATTCAAATCAACTAAGGTCAGACGACTGATAACTCAGCTGTTGTACCCAAACAGGAGAATAAATGGCTAAGGAACCCGCTAGCATACCTAAGGATCTCGATCTTCCTGAGAGCAAAGACTTCCGATTTCTAAAAAAAATGGGGATCGAATATGCAGAACAGTTGTCAGGTGAGATTTGGACTGATTACAATGTGCATGACCCTGGAGTTACCATCTTGGAGCAGTTGTGCCTTGTACTCACGGAATTGGCTTACAAGTCTGGGATGGATATTCAGGACATCCTTTATGCTGATCGAAAAGAGCCCTTTGACTCAGAGGATAATGCTTTTTTTACTCCAGAATTAGTATTTCCCGGAACTGCCCTAACAGTAATGGACTACCGCCGGGTACTGGTGGATCAGCTATACCCCTTAGTGAAAAATGCATGGCTTGAGCCTCTGGAAAGTGGCGCCTTCGGCATCAATATGTCAGGGCTGTACAAGGTAAGTCTGATCTTTAATGACAATGCCTTCGATAATACTGATACTGCGAAGGAGAAAGTCTATGAATTACTCAGCAAATTTCGGAATTTATCTGAGGATTACGAGATTATACGAGCTCTTATACCACTTGGATTGGCCCTTAGAGGTCATTTAAGAATAAATCCTGCTTTCTTGGTTGAGAACGTTTTGGCGAGAGTCTTGTTTGAACTATCCAACACTATTAACCCTCCTGTTCTATTCCAAAGTCGTAAGGAATTAGAGGAGATGGGACTCTTAGTAAGTGACATTTTTGACGGGCCTATGCCCAAGCATGGGTTCGTAAGTCTTGAGAGTTTGAAAAATTCTGGTCTTTTACCTCACTGGGATGTTCCGCCCTCTCCAGAATTACTCAACATTGTACGGGAAATCGATGGTGTTGATGGCGTTGATGAGATTGAAATTGGTATCTACCTCGATAACTTTTCCCTTCCTTCAGGATTTTCATTAATCGAAAAATTTAAAGGGGAAGAAGAGCATGACGGCTACTACTTGACTACGATACTTGAAAACTTACCTCGTGGTCACAGAGTAAAGGATATTCTACACCCCAGACGAGACCTTCCTGAAGATTTCTATCTTTTGCCTGAAGGACAGGATATTCCTGATGGATTTTATCCAAAACTGGATACAGATGCAATTCTCAATCAGAGATTGGTGCGCACCTCTGTTGATGGGTTGGAATATGATTATCAGGTTGAAAATGTGGTAAAAACTTTAGAACGTCTTCAGGCCGAATTAACAACTCAGTACCAACACCCAATAATATATCCTATTCATCGACCTAAGAGCAATCGGACTGCTGAGGAATTAGCTGCCTATTTCAGTATTCAGAATCACTTTCCGGAGGTGTACGGGATAGGTAGTTTTGGTGTCAGTAAGAATCGGCCTCCCGAATGGAGAGCATACGCCAAAAATCTCAAGGCGTATTTATTGTTCTTTGAGCAAATAATGGCGGACTACTTAACTCAATTGGTTGAGTTCTGGCGTTTATTTTCACTGAAAGATACCATCGGCAGTACTTATTTCCATCAAGTTCCTGACATGCCCAACCGTCACTTAGTTTTGAGGGATGATCAGGATAAGGATGCATTGAGAGAGATCATAGAGAATATATCAGCTCAGTTCGATCCGGTTGGAGACCGGAGAAATCGGTCTCTCGATCACCTTTTAGCTCGCTTTGGAGAAGAGTTCCTTTCTGAATCGTACAGTGCTCTAACGCGGAATACGATAGAAGACACACAAGTAAAGTACGAGGAGGAAATGATTAAGGCAAAAATCAAGTTCCTTCGAAATATTTGTGAATTGACCAAAGATCGTGGCAGGGGGAATGACTATCTTTCTTTTGGTGGCGGTTCTGCGCCTCAGGATGCCATTTTTCATTCCAATGCTCTCTCAAAACGCTTGGCCCTTCTTTTTAATATGAAGGACCATATGAACATGTCGCTTTCTGAAAGTATAAGAGCTGCACAGGGCGTAAGCTTTAATTCAGGAAAAACAAGGATTTCAAAGGAAAATCAGGGAAAGGTGGGATTTGCCTTTAAGGCTTCTCATCAGGATATTCTCGATTCTGTGTTGAGCGACGGGCTATCCAGAGATAATTTCGCTATTATTGAGAATACTGAAAAGAAAGGTGAATACCTGGTCTTTTTCGGATCAACGGCCGGCTATGGAGGAGGAAGCGACCCTGTATTTGTGGGTAAAAGCTATGATCAGTGCGATGCGGCTGTAACCGCTTTAATAAAAAGGATTCGAGAACTTAATTCAGAAAGTGAAGGTTTCCACATTGTTGAACACATTCTTCTTCGACCAGTGGGAAAGGTAATGAACACTTTTTACCTTGTTCAGGAAGGGCGTATTTATCTTGAAACCCCTGTGATGGAGGATGAGGAATACGGTAAAAATTTAAAGGCCAATCTCATTCGGAGAGGTTTTGATTCTGAGAATTATGTTATCACTGGGAATTCAGAGGAAGGGTATACATTGGTTCTCACCGAGGAGGATGGGTCTATCATTGCTTTTAAGGAGGGTTATATTGATGAAATGTCTGCCGAGAGAGAGCGTGATAAAATCATTCTACTTCTTCCCCAGCTTGAAGAAGACGATCCAAGCATTGAAGTCCGAGAAGAGCAATATATTCCCAAGGGAGCTTTGTTGGCAGACGACTTTTATTCATTGCAATTAAGTTGCGTGCTTCCTGCATGGCCTATTCGTTTCCGTAACGATAAGTTCCGGGGATTATTTGAGCAAGTACTTAAGCTGAATGTTCCAGCCCACAGTCATGTTGAGACTTATTGGATTGACCTCGCTGAGATGTCGGATTTTGAAAAAATTTACAACGAGTGGAGAAATGAGAAATCTAAACTACGTCCCAAACAGCCATGGTTGGACGAACTTTCATGGGCTATGGTTATTATGCTCAAATATTTCTCAAATCCAAGTAATGAGTTGGTTGTAAAGGAGATGCCAATTCTGAGAGATAAACACGGCCTTTCGATGAAGTTTACCCAAAATGGCGAGTAGTGAAAGTCATTTTATTCATCGTTTTAAGTTTGATTTTGAGTTAGAAGACCGAAAGACAGCCAATCAGACGCAAGATGAACTAGGCAGAATCTTTCAGTCCAAACTTCAATGGATTCTCCAAGAACATCTCGATGAATTTCAGGTTGATGGTCACCTTTTACGCGTTAAGTCTTTGGAGCTGGATTTGGGTGACCTATCTGAAGCTCATCTCGAATCAGACTTAATTGATCGATTCCGGGCCGTTCTTCGAGAAAAACTTGGCGAGATCAGAGCTAAAGCGGCTTATCCGTCATCGTATTATCGAAATGTAGAACTGATCCCTCTCTGGCCAGCTAAGCTTGAAGTTTTAACCTATTTTTTAGAATTTGGTAGACTACCGGTTAGTGCCTCGAGATTTCCTCAAAGCGTTGATGAAATCCTGAAAGACCTGATCAAAGAAATTCCCCTGGAGGTTCGGAAAAGATTTAAAGAATTGTTTCGAAAACACAATTATGTTTCCTTGCGTCTGGTAGAGCAATTCTCTGATGAGGTGATAGAAAAGTTGTTCCGTGTATTCAATGATTCTTATTATGTCTTTATTCAAAGAGAATATAAAGCATTGGTGGAACGGATTTACCAAGCGTACGGGTTAAATAAGACGAAGATCAAAAAAATTCTAATAGAAGCTTCGCTGGTCTATTTGATAAAAACCGGAAACAGACCTTTTAGCAGAGTGAGCTTTTTCAAGATGGTTCGGCACTTTGCTGAAAGGAGAACCAATCAAGATTTAAGCTTGGCTTTTCCAGAGAGAGGAACTGGTAATGATGAGAAAAGTGACTTGGATCTTCGGTATGCATCCCTTATTCGTCTGGTCCAAAAAGCGGTGGCAGGGGAGCTGAGTTCTGACCAGAAGTCCGCTTTAGTCGATGCATTTGACGTTTTGATCCGATTTCACTTCGAAGCCTTGGCTAATATTTTTCAAGTTAAAAAGAACGAGAGGTCGGTCTTTTTAAACATGATAAAGTTTCTTCCAACGGACTCAATTCAGCGGTACATCCAATTGGCTAGCCCATCTAAAGGAAGAGAGCTATTGCGGATAGCGGTTCGGGCTATTGCAGCACATAGCCGCTACCTGAAAGGAACAGCCTCAGATACTTTATTTCGGGACCACACCTACACATCCCTTTTTCAATATGTTTCCAGTACCCCCTCAAAGAGTCAATCAGGTCACTCATTTTCTGAATTTCTCAAGGAGAGCTTAGGAGATGAAAAAGAAATCCCGGAGGAAATGCTTGAAAACTGGGCTTCGATCCTTGGTCGAGAGATTGAAGCACCTTTAGACAAATCTAAGATTGAGGAAGATAAAGAGGAATTTCCCACGGAGAAGGAAGATTTAGAAAAGAAATATGAGGATGAACCTGAATTAGCTGAAGAAATAGAACTGGAAGGTATTGCAGGAGATAGTGAGCGGACCAGAATAGACTTTGTTTTACATATTTTCGAAACAGGTGAAGTCCCATGGTGGAGCAAAAATCTGATTGAGGCGGATCCTATCCGGGTTTTTGCTTCTTTGATTGAAGAAGGAAGTGATTTGTTCATGGTTGAATTTCAACGGAAAGTGACCGAGGCTACTGTCGCAGAGAGAGCTTTAATTGCTATCCGGCTGCTGAAAATGTTCGGTCATGCTGGTGCTCAAAAGATTTTAAAACAGGTTGTTCCTGATATTTTTGGTCTCTATGTAACAGTTTCTATTTTGATTGGCCGTTATCGGAACGCAGTTGATCTTCCTATTATTAACGAAAGTCTCCGGGATCCCGTTACGTTCAGTTGGCACCCGATCGTTCGATTTTTCCTTGATCATATCGAAGAACTTCCGGATCCTGCTGAATTGACTCGTTATGTAATCAAGATGCTTGCGGCTTCTTCCGGCAAGGAAGTTTCGGAGGTTATCAGAGGTTTTAGTAAGGTGGTTTCGGATGCGATGCAGGTTGGAGAGATGAGGTTTCTTCCATTCCAGACTTTGCTTCCAGGTGTTGAGGAGGATTTGATTTTGGGATCTTCGGAGGCAGAAGCTTCCATTCGATTGGAGAAAGAGGCAGCCTTAGAAAAGAAAGACGAAGTTGAGCAGGTATTATCTGAAGAGATAGAACTGGAAAGTGTTACAGGAGATGGTGAGCAGACCAGAATAGACTTTGTTTTATATATCCTTGAAACGGGTGAAGTCCCACGGTGGAGCAAAAATCTGATTGATGCGGATCCTATCCGGGTTTTTACTTCTTTGATCGAAGAAGGAAGTGATTTGTTCATGGTTGAATTTCAACGGAAAGTGACCGAGGCTACTGTCGCAGAGAGAGCTTTAATTGCTATCCGACTGCTGAAAATGTTCGGTCATGCTGGTGCTCAAAAGATTTTAAAACAGGCTGTTCCTGACATTTTTGGTCTCTATGTAACCGTTTCTATTTTGATTGGCCGTTATCGGGACGCAGCTGATCTTTCCATTACTAACGAAAGATTCCGGGATCCCACAGCGTTTGATTGGCACCCGATCGTTCGATTTTTCCTTGACCATATCGAAGAACTTCCGGATCCTGCTGAATTGATGCGTTATGTAATCAAGATACTTGCGGCTTCTTCCGGCAAGGAAGTTTCGGAGGTTATCAGAGGGTTCAGTAAGGTGGTTTCCGATGCGATGCGGGTTGGAGAGATAAGGTTTCTTCCGTTTCAGACTTTGCTTCCAGATGTTGAGGAGGATTTTATTTTGGGATCTTTGGAGGCAGAGGCTTCCATTCGGTTGGAGAAAGAGGCTGTTGAGACATTGTTGACTGAAGTTGATGATGAGGTTGATCTTCCGGGTGACCTCGAGAGAGAAGAATTACCGGGTGTTTCTCCAGATAAAGATGAGTTGGCCATTGAAGAATTTTCTGAAGCTAGGGATTTCAGGGAAGACCGGGTCGATGAAGAAGAAGGTGAAGACAGGATCGATGAAGTAGAAGACGAAGACCGGGTCGGTGAAAAAGAAGGTGAAGACCAGGTCGGTGAAGAAGAAGACGAAGACCAGGTCGGTGAAAAAGAAGGTGAAGACCAGGTCGGTGAAGAAGAAGACGAAGACCAGGTCGGGACTATGGAAGAAATTGAAGCAGAGATCCAACAAATCCGCGAGGATCCTGAGATTACTCCTGAAGATGTGGTTATTTACTATTTGCGTACAGGTTCACTGCCTACAAAATCAGGGACCTTGTCTGAATCAGCGATCTGGATCATGATACAAGAGCAGATTTTGGCCAATCCTGAGCAGATTGTTCAGGTTCTTAAAGAGCAGGCAAGATCTAGTGCTTTAGCCAAACGAATTGCCAATCTACCAGCCTCTGTCTTTGAATCAATCATTCGACACCTACTTCCCAAGTCGGAAGAAGAACAATTTTTGAGATTTTTCCGTGGAATAAAGAAGCTATTTAGTTCGGGAAGTTCTCCTGTAAAACCAGTTGAAATTGGAATCCATGCATACACATACTTGGGGAGTAGAGGATATAAGCTAAGGAGACTGGAGGAGTATATTTTTGACTTAGTTGATTTTTTAGAAAAGTTAGTCCAACTCCCAAAATTCAAAATAATTGATTGGATCCTTGATGCCAACCGGTATACCCCTACCTCAATTTCGGTTACCCTGGAAGAAATACTGCTATCATCAAAAGGAGAATTGGAGCCACCTATTGATCTAGTGAGTGAAGATGAACAAGATTACCTTGAAGTGGATGATCATGAGCTACCTTCTCCGGTAGAAGATGTTGTTGAAGAAGAAGAAATTTATATTAAGAATGCAGGTTTGATCTTATTTGTTCCAATGCTTTCCCGTGCATTTAAGAACCTTGAATTTTTAGATGTTCAGGGTAAGTTTAGGTCTGACCAATTGAAAGAGAGAGCAATTTATTTTTTGGCATACCTGAGTCACAAGGATGAAGAGGCTTTGGAGGCGGATTTGGTCCTGAATAAGTTGATGACAGGTTGGGAGTTGACTACTCCTATTCAGGCAGATATTACGCTTACGGATAAGGAGAAGGAGATTGCTGAGGGCATGATCGATGAAATGCGATCCAAATGGACTGGAATGGAAAATACCAAGAATGACTCAATGCGGACCTCATGGTACCAGCGCGTGGGAAGATTGAGTGCAGATAAGTATTCCACTTGGGTCCTGAGGGTTGACCAGAAGGCTTATGACCTGCTACTCTCTAGGTTGGCCTACAGTATTCCCTTTTTTGAGGCTTCCTGGACAAGCGTTACCATAAGGGTAGAATGGCAGTGATGAAAAAAATCATTAAATTGGAGGTCAATGGCTGAAACTGTAACTACCCAGCAAAAGGCATCTGAGTTAGAAGCCAACGCCCAAGTTCTGAAGACAGAGATGAACTGGTTGAAGCAGGTGCTAGATACCAGAATCAATAATTATTTTGGACAAGAGTCCCTGTTTAAGAATATATACGAAGTCCCTGTACCCGACATTAAGCTTTATCCCTCGCCATATGCGTATACTGTCAGGAAGCATAACATGACTGTCAATGATCGATTGGTCGTTCTGCTGGCATTGGCACCAACTGTTTGTCCACAGTTACTTGACTGTTTGTTTGTCCGAAATGAAATAAACGGTCAGGTGTTTACAGAATTCGGGGGGATCAAAGGAAATGTTCACCGGGGTTTTTTACCCACAGGTGAGACAGCAGCTTTTTTATTGGCAGGAAATGACCTAACCCGACGGTTTCGGGTAATGAGAATGTTTGATGACGACTATTTCCTGATGAAGCAAAAGATCATCACGCTCAATGAAGAAGGCAATAGAGAACCAAGTATGAGTGCTCCTTTAAAGATTGGGTTGGAAGCGATGACGACACTCACAACTGGTGGAGGTTTTCACCCCAAGTTTAACAGTGAATTTCCCGCCCAGCGGCTAAGTACCAGGTTGGATTGGGATGATCTTGTTCTGGAGTTCGAATCTGAAGAAAAAATAAGAGAGGTTCTCAATTGGGTAAAATACCAAAAAGTAATTCTCGAGGAGTGGGGATTGGAAAAAATTCTAAAACGCGGGTACCGGAGTTTATTTTATGGCCCCCCTGGAACAGGTAAAACTTTAACGGCTTCTCTCCTAGGTAAAGCGACAGGCCTTGAAGTTTACAGGATCGATATTTCTAAAGTAACTTCAAAGTACATAGGTGAAACAGAGAAAAATCTATCCAATATCTTTGACATGGCAGAAAACAAGAATTGGATTCTATTCTTTGATGAGGCGGATGCTCTTTTTGGAAAGCGTACTGCTACCTCCGATTCCAAAGACCGCTATGCCAACCAGGAAGTGGCATATCTCCTGCAAAGAATTGAAGATTTTCCCGGGATTATATTGTTATCGACCAATTTACGATCAAATATCGATGCAGCTTTTATGAGGCGATTCCAGTCGTTGGTCCATTTTCCTATACCAAGTGCCCCACAGCGTTTTACCCTTTGGAAAAGAGCATTTGAAAAGGCACCTATGGATGACAATATTGACCTTCGAAAAATTGCCAAAGATTACAGGCTTTCCGGTGGTATGATTATCAATATCCTGCGTACTTGTGTACTCAATGCAATTGATCGACCGGAGCGACTGATCTACAATGATGATATTATTGAAGCAGTAAAAGCCGAATTTCGAAAAGAAGGAAAAACCATCTGATGTTTTTTTAAAAGAAATATGGCCCGCCAAAAACGTCCTAAGATCGTTTTTATTGATCAGCCCGAAGAAATACTGGCTGAAACACACGCTGTGCCTTCAGAATCTCTTCGGGAAGTAAAATTAGCAAAGTCGAATCAACGTGAAAAGCCAGCTAAGACCCTGACACTTCCAGATCAGAGAGTTGAAAAGAAAATTAAGGTTAAGGAGGCAAAGGTTGAAGGAAGTGATAAGGACTTAAAACCGCCTAAGAGCCTTTTAATGGGGTCCATCGTTTTTGGGGTGACAGCTTTTGTGGTTCTTGGAGCATTTATCCTAATCCCCTTCGATGAACGCCAACTAGAGGAATCAAGATATGACCCTCAACAGGAAAACTGTCTGGGAATATTTCCTAACCCTGAGTGGAAGCTTGAACTTCATGAATTAGAATGTTCTGAAAGCTATTGGGAAGAAGGAAAAGAAATATCTGACTGGCTTTTGGATCAAGGCATTAGTTACAGGGACATTATCTCACTTCAGGAGCAGCTTGAATCTCAAAAACTGGGTGAAATAGGTCCAGGTCAAATATTTACGGTTCTTCATAAAGGGAATATGAGCGAGCCCTATGTTTTTGCCTACCAGTCAAAGGCCACCGAGTACACATTATTGAAACTGGATGGTGATCCCACTGTCTTTCGACATGTACTCCCCCTATTGGCAAAAGAAGGGAAGCGAGAAATAGTTACTATCGAAGAAAATTTAGCCGAGGCCATGTACAACCGTGAGTTTGGCTTGAAACTAACCCAGCAACTTCAAGATGCCCTTAAATGGGATGTGGACTTTTTCCACTTATCCCCAGGAGACCAGTTTATCCTTTTGTATGACATAAACGAATATGAAGGGCACAAACGGGAACTGGGAAACCTCTCAGCGGTGCGTTATATGGTGGATGGTGAGGTCCAATATGCATTTTACCATACTAACAAATACATCCAAGGTTATTACGATGACGATGGGCGTCCTGTGAAGGCCACCTTTCTAAAAGCTCCACTTGATTATGTTCGCATCTCTTCGCCATTTAACTTGAAAAGATCTGATCCTTTTACGGGTAAGACAAGAGCCCACTTGGGAACCGATTATGCGGCTCCGGCAGGAACGGAAATTGTGGCGGTCGCTGACGGTATTGTTACCCATGCTGAATTCAAGGGTAATAATGGGAATTATGTCAAAATATTCCACTCAAAAGAGGTTCAGACTCAATATCTCCATATGCAGTCGTTCGCAGAAGGAATTGAGCCGGGTGTCCGGGTAGATCAGGGACAGGTCATCGGTTATGTTGGTATGACTGGCAGGGCTACTGGACCCCATGTGTGCTTCCGTTTTTGGAAAAATGGAAGCCAGGTGGACCATCGACGTGAAAGAGGAGTAGGAGTTCAACCGCCATTAGGTGGACTGATGCTTGAAGAGTTTATGGCGTACCGTGACTCTCTTTGGAGCCTTCTTGAACCCATTTAAATGCTTTGACAAACAGAATCTACAGAGAATTTGAACCAATTCGATAATATTCCTGGATGGAATGCGGATAAATTGCGCGGTGCCCGTATTTTGGTGGTAGGGGCGGGTGCTCTTGGAAACGAAGTACTAAAAAACCTTGCTTTACTGGGTGTTGGGAAAATTACAATTGTTGACTTTGACCGGGTTGAAACCAGCAACCTTTCCAGGTCAGTACTTTTTCGAGAGACAGATACCGGCAAGTTAAAATCCGAAGTTGCAGCCAGAAGTGTATATGAGATCAACCCCTTAATCGAAACTAATTTCATAAATGGAGATGTTCTTTGTGATGTAGGATTTGGGCTGATCCGAGAGTCTGATCTCATTTTTGGATGTCTGGACAATAGGTTGGCAAGGTTATGGCTGAATAGGTGGGCTTTCAGAGCGGGTAAAGGCTGGATTGGGGGAGGAATCCTGAATCTCTCCGGTCAAGCAACGCTTTATAAATTGGGAGAATCGTGTTATGAGTGTAGTCTGGACGAGTTGGGTTGGAAAGATATTAACCAAAGATTGGGATGTTCCGACATGGCCCAGCGCTATTTCAATTCGGGCGTACAGCCTACCACCCCTATTTCCGCCTCTATCATTGGAGCTGTGATGGTTCAGGAGGGACTAAAGTTACTATTCCACCATGAGCATGACAGGCTCAATGGACAAATGTGGTCTTATGAAGGGCAAAAATTACATTCCGCTGTTTACGACCTTGCACTACCAAGGCAGAGCTGTTTCAGCCATTATCAATGGCCAAATCCTGAAAAAATCCAAGGTTTAAATAGCCTAATTTCACTTTCTTACGCGTTAAAGCTTTTAAAGGAAAGGTATGGGGAGCCATGCTGGGTAGAGTTGGATCATCCCATTGCATTAGAAGTTGCCACCGTAACCAGCAAAAGAATATATCCTTTTGGCAAGCCGTTGCTGCACCTTTCCCATGAGATTTCGAATACTTTCAGAAGGCTTCCGGGAGAAGGAGTTGGAGTCCCACCGGGAAAATTAGTCTCCAGGCTTGATGAGAAATTTCCTTATTCTGAAAAGAGTTTTGCTGAATTGGGGTTTCCTACTGCACATGTAATCAGGGTTAATTGTGCTGGAATTAAACATTATGTAGAACTCACGGACTAAGCATAAGTTATTTTTTATTTATTCCATGTTGATTTCATTGAAAATTTCATATTTTTATGGTAGCACTGTCCAGCTATACAGACGCCAGTTCTTGGGATTCGTGCGCAAATAGGGAAACTCATGGAAGATATCATACTTGTTAACGTTTCTATTCCTTCTATCGGCACCGATGTAGACGTTGAGCTGCCGGTTTCTGCAACACCGATCGATATTATCAACACATTGCTCGAGAAAGAGGAGTTAAATATTCCAAAGGAAGATCCTAATTCCCTTTCTGGGGATTCTCAAACAATTGATTACAGGTTATTTAAACGGGAAAAGAATAAGCGCATAGAAATTGACCAAGACAAGCCTCTTGAGGAACAAAATATCCTTAACGAAGCTAAACTGGAAATGGTTCGGATCTATGTGCCCGGCTGAGTCAAAAGCCGTAATTGACAGTTGGAAGGAATTTAAAGTCAGCGAATTGATGGTCACAGTCCCCTAGGGGCAAGGTGTTTAATGAAACGTAATGTCACACTTGGAAACGTACCACTTCGAAAGTCTATATGAAGAACAGCGAGGGTATTTTGATCCCTTACAGCAACGGCTCGCCCATGAGCACCTGTTGGTGGATAGGTTGTGTTCTGAGGGAAACGGGATATCTTACAAATTGATCTATCCTGATCAATTACCCCCACTGGCCTACCGGGTGACCTTTCATGGACTTCGAAGCATTGTTAGAATTGATCGGGACCAGCTTCCGATTTTTGGGCTGGATCACATATTTGAGATCCACCTTACCCCTGGCTACCCCATAGAACCTCCTGTATGTTATATGATTAGTTCTGTTTGGCATCCAAATATCCAATCGGAGGAAGGGCCTTTTGTAGGAAGGATTTGTGGCAACACCGAAGGATTTGGAACCTACTATTCATTGGATGAACTTATTCTGCGGATCCGTGCCATGCTGGCCTACGAAACATATCATGCAGAAATGAAAGACCCGTATCCTGAAGATGAGAATGTTGCCAGATGGGTTCGAGAGTATGGAGAGCCCTTGGGAATTGTAGCGCAAGGTGTGGGGATCGCTCTTGATTGGGAAATCCCTTCAGATTGGGAATCGCTGGTCGCTCACGAAAAAAAAATACGGATATCAATGATCTGAACCAGTAATTATGAATGGACATGCATAAAAGTTACTGTCATATCTGTCTGATTCTCTTTCTATTGATCTCCTTTCCTGAGATCGTACAGGCTCAATCTGCTTGGAAAAAGACCATTGAGTTGCAGGATCGTCGGAAAGAAAGCTCGCCGGTTGTGGCAAACATTGATTTATCAGCTTACATCTTGAAGTCACGCGTTGATATTGGTAGCCCTGCGATGATGGATGCCGACGAAGATGGTCTGCCCATTAATTTTGGCAATATCAACGAAGGATATGTGAAGTTTAAGATCGACAAGATTACTTGGATAGATTCAACCTATGATGGATCCAGAGACTTTAAAGTCATAGTACGTTCTCTTTGGGTTGATATGAATCCGCCAATATGGACAGAAATTAGAGTGCCGGGTAGAACCCCCGACCAATTGAAACGTCAGTTCATTAATTCCCCGAATGTTGAATATGTCAAGGGGGATTCACTTCCGCCACCCTTTATATTTAAGATAAACCGGAACGGGAATTTCACTTTCACAATGGGTTTCAAAACACTGACCCCTGAAACCAAACTGGAAAAGCCATTTCCTTATGAATTCCGATTCCGAGTTACTGGAATGCTCCGTGATGCACCAGTCTCTGAAGAGCCTCCACCAGAAGTAATCGACACCTTCATTCCTCCTCCCGTCACCACGGAGGTTGCTCCTGAGGTCCCAGAGGAAGAACCAGATTACAGTGATATTGACCGGGCTGTGGCTATCGCCAGAGAAAGTGAAGATACTGATCGTTTGATCTCTTTGATTGGAGACTATCCGGATGTGCCGTCTGTTAAAGATGCAAGAGGAGATTTAGCCATATTTATTCGCAGGGAGTTGGTGGATTCGATGAAGTACAGGATCGACCTCAGATTTCAAAAATTTTCCAATGCTCTTCCGAAACGAGATCAGTTAGATATTTCATTTGTCAGGAACGATCAGCCTCTTGAAGGTATCAATCGCCCCTTTACACAATGGGTCGACGATCGGTTATTTGTTCGACCACCTCGTGATGGTAGAGATTACCAGATGATCGCCAACATTCGTGCGACTCCTGAGAACAAGAGTGATATTATTTTGAACAGTCTCAAAGATTATATCCGTTTCGCATACAAGGATACACTTGAGGAAGCGTCTGTTAAGTTCAAACTCAGTGGTGGAACCTCCCCTTTTACTCTTAAGTTGGAGAAAAAAAGTGGTGATCAGTTTGTCAATGTGGACGGAGGTATATTGGTATACGGAGATACTGTTTTTTCCAAAGAAAGGTTTGTCAAGTCGTTTGACCTCCCCGATGAAGGAGATTATCGGGTTTTTGTTGAAGATGCTGATCAGTTGAGAAAAACAGGGATTGGAACTATTCACCTCGTTCCTCCACCTCCAATACCTCCTTTTGTATGGTATATAGTTGGTACTGGTCTGTTGATTTTCGTTCTAGGCTATATTCTGTGGGCACGAGGTCAAAGAAAGAAGGCTGAAGAGATGGAAGCTCTAATTTCTGGAATGGGGGGACTAGATCCTCGTGTGAAGAGAAAACCAAAGCCGGACCTGAAGTCTTTTTGGACTGAGACAGCTATTTCTGATCTTTCTTTGCACAAAGTTTTTATTGATGAGCTTGCCGTTTACCTCAAAGAAAGACCTGACATTCCTCCTGGATCAAAGCCTGTAATTGAAGGTGTCCTTTTGGGTACCATTGTGAAGTTTGATTTTGAAAACGAACAATATGAAGTCAGGATCGATAGGTTCAGGTCTATAGATCCCAGGTCACTGGACCATTATGATGATGCTCCAGACCGAGAGAAGTGGACTGAGATCAAAGAGTTGTTGGAAGACCATCCAGATCTGGTTAAAATTGGTTGGTTACAGGTAGTGCAAGACCAGCCGATGAGGCTTTCCGAAGATGAACTTCAATTCCAAGATGAGCAATTCAGTGAGCTGTTCCAGTTGTTGTTGAAAATTGATCTCAAGGAAGAAAAGAAGCTATGTGGGTTTTTTACTAGAACGATCTCAGGCAAGGTCAACAATTCTGAAGATCGTAAAGAGGGAGTAGATCACTGGATGGATTGGGACAAGATTGAGTATGCAGGGTATTATGAGAATGAGGAGAAACCTGTAAAGCAGGCTACTGATACGATCAAAATAAAAAATATGAACCAGGCGGAATGGGTGTGAAAACAAAAATATTGAATTCATCCAATGGGAAAAAGGTGGCTCTTCACGACCTGATTTGCTTGGTTTTCATCCTGGTTTCCGCATTTGGATCAAAGGCTGTCAACCGAGACTCCCTCCTGGCCGCACAACTTAGCTCTGGCTCAGGGATTCCTCTGGAAGTTTCTTATGTTATCTCCGATTCAAGAATTCCAGGATATCTCAATATCAACATCAAGGCTGTTTTTCAGGATACTGTGATAGACCCCAAGTATCTGAAAGACAGTCTTCTGATCAAAGAGATTGTCAATGGGAAAGAGGAGTTTCTTGACGCACAAAAGGTTGCTCCTCAGGCCTTTGATATGGTTACCATAATCGTGGATATCAGTTCTTCAATGTGGCGGTCAAATGGAAATGGAGGAGTATTTGTAGATGACGCCAAATTCATTTGTGACTCCATATTGGGAATGATGGAAGCTGACTATATGGTCAACTTGTACACTTATGATGAAAAATTATACAGGGTCACGGGTAAAGGTGAAAATTCTATCCAGAAAGTAAAGCGTCCGCTTGAGGCAAGGTATACTCACCTGTATGAATGTGTAGATGCTGCCCTTGAGAAGATGGCAGATTCAAAAGGTAGAAAGATGCTGATCATTATCGGTGACGGTGAAAATGACCACAACAAAAAGTTGCCTGTTTTGACAAACCGGGATGACTTGCTTCGGAAAATTGAAAGTTTGGATTCAAGCTACCAAATCCTCCCAATAGCAATTGGCCCTCAGATATATAAACAAAACCTTGATCAAATCGTGGCCTCGTCTGCCAGAAATGATGACTCTGTTTCCTTAGGGATTCCGGGAAAGGGGTTTTGGGACGGTGTGAAATCTTTAGATGAATGGGAGTTCACTCATTCCATCCTCTTGAAATCCGATCTTCATCCGCACATCGGTGAGGAGAGGAAGGTCTTTTTACAACTAGGCAAAGGTGCTGATCCTGCAGTTGACAGTACATCTTACAAGTTAGGATTGTTGTATGATCCTTGGAATGAACAAACTGCTTGGCAGACGAATTACCTGTTAGGTGGTCTTATCTGCTTCCTGCTCTTTATCATCTTTGCTTTTATTGTACCTTGGCGTCAGTGGGTAGATTTCAAGGGAAAGTATGTCAAATTCTATTGGGAAGTAAGGAAAGAAGGTACCTTGCGATACGATCCCCTGACAAAATTTCCATTCAGAGATGATGATCAGGTAGTTGTTCGGTGCGATCATATGCAGTCTTTGGAAACGTGGGACTATGAAGGTCAGAAGGCTGGTGGCGGGAAAAATAGTACTGGTCAAAGCAACCGAAAGCGGAAAGGAAGGTGCATGTACCATCCCCATAAATGCGAATCTGGTCAGGGGCCTGGTGGCATTTCTGATTTCTTCGCCCAAAAGGAATTCTATAAATACCTGATGTGGCTTTTTTGGGGGGTAACAGGTGGTTTTGTAGGCTGGTTTATTTGGGCTATGATCAAAGATGCTGATCCATCGTGGATCAATGATACGATTCGCAGGTGGGCCCTTATGCCGGAAGTAGAGAATGCAGTAGGTATTCCAGAAGGAACAACCCGGGAGGATGGAATTCGGCTCATTAAAGAGCAATTCTTAGGCCCTCTTTTTTACCAGGTACTCTTGGGTACTCTTGCGGGTTTCTTTATTACCGTTGCAATTGCTCTCGGGATGGAGATGGTCTCTAACAAGGGGAAGTGGGGCGCTGTTGGGCTTGTTAAAATGATCGGAAGGTTATTGGTCAGAGGTATTGTAGCAGGGATATTATCAGGGGTTGTCTTTGCAGCATTTTCATTTGGACTATACTTCCTGATGCCAAATTCGCCTTATCTGTTTGGCCTGATAGCATTGTTATTACTCGGTGCGATCATAGGCCGTGCCTTGACTTCTAGGACGGGTATTAGAAATAGTCGAGGGCTGCTGGCGGGTCTCGTAGGAGGTTTTGCTGCCTTTCACATCTACTATATGCCAATGTGGTTCAGCAATGCCAACAGCTTTGAAGGACCTAAAATGATTGCTTTTATGGTACTCGGTGGGATCATTGGATATATTCTTTCCCGTAGTGCTCCAGCTTTGGAAGCGTCGGAACTGGATGTCTATACTGGACGGAAACGTTATGGTACGGCTTATGTAACTGACTTACTCCGCAAGAATGAGGATGTGGTCATCGGGCGTGGTCCTACTGCAACTATTCGGCTAAAGGCGCTTTATACACCCCAATTTAATGCTCCAGGAAATATCACTCAGCCTTTTGCAAAGCTGGAACTTCGAAACGAAGTTGTTTACCTGGTTCCCGAGATCTTTACTGAAGTGAATGGAGAGGCTGTAGCACCCAATGAAAAAGTTCCCCTTATAGATGGGGACCAAATTACCTTCAATCATAAAAGTCCCTCCAATCTCCGTTACAGGGAGTTTCGTACTGGCCCTCATCCTTACCGCCGCCGAAAAATTGGCCGAAAAGGAAAGGAAGATGTCAATGCTCCCGTTGAAAATAAGTCTTAATATTAATCCTTTGATCTACCGAATAGGCCTACGTTGTACCGACATGAATCTACCAATCAACTATAAAGTGACTTTTCAACAGGTTTTGCCAACTTCCTTGCTAACTGTATTCTTTTTAGTGACCTTCTTGGGATTTACGGAAAGGGGATTTTCTCAAGGGCCTGGCGGAATTGTCACTAACCTAGAGGGGTGGTATCGTGCCGACCTTGGGAATACATGTTATGATGATAACCCACCAGTTAACAACTGTATTGCAGGCAACAATTGGAACAATGAAGAGGGAGGGACAGATGCCAGGCTTAATCGGGGCAGCAATACTCCTTACAAAATTCCTTCAATGAATTTCAGGGAAGCCTTTTCGACAAACGGTACGGATTCATACATTGAGATTCCAAAATTGGACAAGGAGGATCAAGATAGGACTGTTTTCATCGTGTTCAAGACATCTTCTACGGGATCACATGTTCTTCCAGATTCTCAACCTGTTATATTTGGTGGTAGGGATGATGGGTCTAACGAAGACGCATATTACATCACCATAAATGGTGGGAAAATCAATTATCACCAGACTGATAATAATTCTAATGTCGCGTCTTTGGAATGCACAGGTATGTACAATGACGGTAAGGCTCACATCGTTTCCCATACTCGAATTCGTGGTGGTGCATTTAACATCTCTGTAGACGCAATAGATGATCAATCTAGTCCAACTGGTACGAATAGAGATCATGACGCGGCGAATAAATATGGCTTGGGAAGACATGCTGATATTTCCCAAGGAGCTTTGGCAGCTGAATTTGCAGAGTTAATCATATATGATGCAGTACTTACTGCCGCTGATATTCAGCGAGTCCAGACCTACTTGGCTATAAAGTACGGGATCACGCTCCCAAATGACTACATTAACGCTGATGGTACCACTATTTATTCCTTGGATGGTACCTATGACTACAACATCATTGGTATTTGTAAGGAAGATGCTACAAATCGATCGAACTTTACCCAGAATATGTCTACTTCCAGCACGGACGCGGGAGGATTGATTTTGACATATGGTCATAGCTTTTCTGGTGGCGTTCCAACGCATTGGCATGATAATCCTTACATACCCACTGACCAAAATTATTTTCTCATCGGACATAATGGTGGAGGCACTGATTTTACCTGCCCTTTGGGAGTTAATCCAAATTCCAGAATGGCCAGGGTCTACAAATCAGTAAATACTGGGATGAATGCAGCATCTGATTCAATTACTTTATTTTTAAAAAACACTGAGTTTGTAGGCTTACAAGTTGGCCAGCCACCTAATACCTACCAGTTGATCATCGACAGTGATCCTAATTTTTCGGCTCCACAGTCCTTTTCAATAGTAGATCACGGCTTAGGAAAATTCAGTGTGGAATTTCCTGCAACCGCTGCACCTGGAACCAGGTATTTTACGATTGAGACCACGAATCCTTCCACAGTCACTTTCCCACTTCCGGGTGGGATCTCCGACTGTCGATCCCTGGATGGGAATTTTATTTGGCTCAGGGCTGATACTGGGTTTGCATGTGCTGATTCGTCTACCACCTGCGTGTTTATTGATGGTAAAACAATTTATGACATGAGTTACCCACGGGATTCTTTCCGTGTCAGGGTTGAACCTACAGGTAGTACCCCCTTACCAACATGGGAGCCTGGAGAGATCAATTTCAATGGTGTAATTCGATTCCCCAATCCTGGCCCTGGTGATCCATATCTACAGTTTAGGGATTTTCCCAAGCCCATGGCTTATGAACATGATGTTACTGTAGTTGCGGTTCTCAAAACAGGGAATACAGTAACCAATAACACTGTCGCGGACCAGCCCACCATCATTGGAATGGATGCCCCCCAACAGGGTGATCTGTATTTAACCATGAATGCAGATACAGTT